>JAGXHU010000054.1 GCA_024636015.1 Halothiobacillus sp. | reverse complement strand
CCTGAAACAGGGTCGGCGTGGCCTTCAGTGGAGCCTTCTCGCGGAAGTCGAGGAACACCGTCTTGCCCTTGTCCTCCCCCGGGGCCAGATGCAGCACCATGAATCCGCCGCCGCCGATATTGCCGCAGCAGGGATGCACCACGGCCAACGCATAGCCCACGGCCACGGCGGCATCGACGGCGTTGCCGCCCTGCTTGAGGATGTCCACGCCGACCTGGGTAGCCAGATGCTGCGCGGTGACGACCATCGCATGTTTTGCCAGCACCGGTTTGGCGGCGGCCAGCTGGTCGCGCGTGGTCGCGGGTGCGGTGGCATCCAGTGCCTGTTGGGGAATCGACCCCGCATCCTGGCGTGCGGATGCGGCGAATGGCATCGCCCCGAGCGTGATGAATACCGTGAAGGCAATGAAGTAGTGACGCATGGCGATACCCGGATGTAAGGACTTGTCGTCACGTTAACATGCTGCGCCATGGAGGATCGCTTGGGTTGATCCCCTGTCGGGGGCTTCGCCCCGCAATCATGTCCTTCGGTTATTGCGCCCTACGCCGTATACCGGTGGCCGATCATCGATCGATGTTTGCAGCGGTTAATCCCGGGGCTGGGCGCGGGCATACCGCGTCAACGTTTCCGCCAAATGCGCGAACAACAGGGTGATCCGTCGACTCGATCTGGAATCCCGATGCATGACCAGCCAAATGTCGAGCGGGGACGAGATTCGTTCCGGCAATACCGGAATCAAGTCGGGATCACGAAGGGCGAGGCCAACCTGACAGGCCGCGATGCCATAGCCAGCCCGCAACATCGATAGCTGCGCCAACTCGGTATCGCAGCGAAATGAGAACTGCTCCCGGCGAAGCGGGATCTTCATCTCGGCGGCGATACGTATCCAGACCGGATCGCGGTCGTATCCGATCAGGGTATGGCCTGCCAGCGCGTCAGGACTGTTTGGCAGTCCGTGCCGATCGACATAGCGACGGTGCGCATACAAACCAATCCCCATTGAGCCAATGCGCTTGGCGATCAGCGCACCCTGGGCCGGGCGAAACATGCGCACGGCAATATCCGCATCCCCGCGCAACAGGTCTTCAGGCGCATTGTTGAGCACCAATTCAATCGCAATCCGCGGGTGATTCTGATGAAACTCGGTCAGTATTCCCGGCAGTATTTCTCCGCCAATCACGTGACTGGCCGTCATGCGTACGGTTCCGGCATCGTCTTCCATCTCTCCTGAGGCCATTCGTATGAGGGCGGCCGCCGACGCTTCCATGACCTCGGCATGCGACACCAATCTGTGCGCGACGGGACTTGGTCTGAGTCCACTGGGCGATCGGGCGAACAAGGTCACGCCCAATATGCGCTCAAGCTGCTCAATATGACGGCCGATCGTCGGTTGTGTGGTCGACAGCAGGCGGGCCGCCGCCGACAGGCTGCCTGTCCGCATGACTGCGAGGAATGAACGATAGAGTTCCCAGCCGGGTTCAGTGTGGGGCATAAATTTATGTATTACGGCTATGCGAACTAGTTCATGGGAGTTTAGCACCGAGCCTCGTAGTCTGGGCGCATTCATCCCTGATTGAGGTATTGACCATGTCCGTTGACCCGCATACCCACCCTCGAACGGCCCTTGTGATCGGTGCTACCGGTTCATTGGGGGCCGCTGTGGCGAAAGCCCTGCAAACCCACGGCTGGCAGGTGCGTGCATTGCACCGAGACCCCAAGATGGCGCGGGTCCATTCGATGCGCGTCGAAGATATCGAGTGGATCGCCGGCGATGCGCTGAACGGGGATGATGTGGTGGCCGCCGCACGTGGCGTTGACGTGATTTTCCATGGTGCGAATCCGCCGCGTTATCTCAAGTGGCGGGCGCTGGCCATACCGATGCTCGCGAATGCCATTGATGCGGCCGTCGAGAGCGGCGCGCGGCTCATTTTCCCGGGCAATGTGTACAACTTCGGGCCGGATGCCGGGCCACTCGTGGATGAGCGCGCCAACCAGAAACCGATTTCCCGGAAGGGTGTGATTCGCGTTGAAATGGAACGCATGCTCCAGGACGCGGCCGGTGCGGGGGGGCATTCGTTGATCGTTCGTTCGGGCGATTTCTTTGGCCCGTATGCCACCAGCTCCTGGTTCGGCTCGGCCATGATCAAGCCGGGGAAGCCGATTCGTGTCATCACCCCTCCCGGACCGGTTGCGGTGGGGCATTCCTGGGCGTATTTGCCAGACCTCGCCGAGACGATCGCCCGTCTTGCCGATATCGAGGCAAGCCTGTCGCCCTTCGCGGTGTTCCACTTCGAGGGGCATTGGTTGGAACCCGGGGAGGAGATGGTTTCGGCCATTCGCCGTGCCACGGGCAAACCGGAACTGCCGATAAAAGCCTTCCCTTGGCCACTGTTGTACCTGGCGGCACCGTTTTCGACTTTTGCGCGCGAATTGATCGAGATGCGTTATCTCTGGAACGCACCACTGCGTCTGGATAACCGCAAGCTGCTTGCCGTGCTCGGTAACGAACCGCATACGCCGCTTGATGACGCGATGGCCGCCACGTTGGCTTCGTTCAAATGCCCGCCTTTCTGAATAACGCAGCGCTCGAAAGAGCTTGCTGTGGTTGCAGATCATAGGTGGTCCAAATCGTGTTTTGTGTGATTTGGCATGGCAATGCAATCATTCGGGGGGATTTATTTTCATGTAAATAGCGATCGGGTAAGGTTGATTCTCACCATTTCGTGGATCGGTTCACAGGAACGAATTTTGCCCAACCGACAACCCCGCATCTGGCGTAATGCCCTTCGGTTATTGCGCCAGAAAGGGAAATATGGCGCTCATGATCGAATAATTACCGCCCGTCGATACGGGTGAAGATGGGGCGCGCCTCAATCCAGATTTTTTTGCCAGAACAGTGCCTTGCCCGTTTCAGGATTCAGCTCGTAACCCTCGAAACCAAAGGCACGATAGGCGGCCTGAGCCACAGGATTGCCTTCCAGCACTTCGAGCGTCAGTTTGCAGCAACCCAGGTCTTGGGCGATTTCTTCCACTTTCCCCAGCAATCGTTTTGATAGACCCCGCCCTCGGTATTCCGGAATAACCACGATGTCATGAATATTCAGCAGCGGTTTGCAGGCGAAGGTGGAAAACCCCTCGATGCACAGCGCGACCCCGGCGGGCTGGTCATCTATAAATGCCAGGACTACATGAATATTCGGCCGGTTTTTCAGCTCGGCAATCAGGTTCTGCTTCACGAACGGAGTGAGTTCTTTTCCACCGCCCATCTCATCCTGGGCGTATGCGTTCAGCAGCCAAACAACGGCTGCCGCATGATTCGGCAGGGAAAAATCGGCAGTTAGAATCTGTTCCATGTTTTTTTGATCAGGGCCTAGAGTTTTGTGGGATTTTAGTCGCTTTATCGCGTCAACCCGGCCGATTGGCTGGCTCATTGTCTATCGCCAAATTCTTTGCCAAATCCGCCAAGGCGTCGGCTTTTCTGGACGGAGAGGGCATTGCGCCGGATCTTTGCGTAGGTTGGGGTAAGCCTTGCGCACCCCAACACCTCGGATGGTATGGGGATGTTGGGGTTCGTGTCTCACCCCAACCTACGGGCTTCTCCTTCGGCGTGCATCGTCAGGCGGTGAGTTCCTTTGGATTTTCTCCATAGGTGTTCCCCCCGGGTGTGCTGTCTTGCAGCATGAATATCAGTAGGACAATGGCGCCAATGAGCGGAATAAGGAATATGAGTAACCACCAGCCGCTGCGATCCGTGTCATGCAGTCGCCGCACGGACACGGCAAGACCGGGGATGAAAATGGCCAGAGAATAGATCCCACCCAGCAGACCTATACCCGCACCGGAACTGAAACTGCCCAGCATATTGTCGACGATGGCAAGGACAATACTGATGATGAGGTTGAAGAGCGCGAAGTACCAATACTCCTTCCGCCGTGCCCTTCCATTAAACACCGCATACTTTTTCAGAACTTCGAGATACCAGTTCATGCTTCACTCCATGTGTTTGTTGTCCCGGAAGATTCTGCCGAAAAATCTCCAACGGGTTGTTGCTGCCTGACGTACTTTAGGCGACGTCCAAACTAGCGCCGGGCGTTGATCAAATCAAGTGAAGTTTGCATAACCATGAGCCGGGAAATAGGTTCTGGCTTCACCCGGTGTTGTCGGGAAAGCTGAGGTTTAATGGACGATTGCTCAAGGATTTTTTGATTGCCGTTCAAAAGACTGAGGTCGAAATGAGGTTCCAGGGGCGGCCGGTTTCCAATCGGTGGTGGGTTTCGCAACGGGACGGCGGGGTCACGCTGAAATTAGGGTAAATCGTATTGACATTGCGTATGAGAATCATTATCGTTCGCTCCTGTCGTCTTTTTCGTCTTTTGTGGAGGTGTTGTCATGTCTTTTTGGAAAGGTTGTGCGTTGTTGATCATGCTTTTTCCATCCGTGGTTTTTGCCGCTACCCCCGATGTGCATGTATCCATCAAGAATCATCGGTTTAACCCGGTAGAGGTCCATGTACCTGCGGGGCAGAAAATCCGGCTGATCGTGGATAATCAGGACGCCATGCCAGAAGAGTTCGAAAGCCATGAGCTGAATCGCGAGAAGGTGATTGCCGGTAAGTCGAAGGCGACGATTTATATTGGCCCGCTGGAGCCAGGCCGTTATCCCTTTGTCGGCGAGTTCAACGAAGCCACCGCCAAGGGCGTTGTGGTGGCGGAGTAAGCAGCCATGATTAGTGCCGCCATTATTGTTTTCCGAGAAACGCTGGAAGCCTCTTTGATCCTCGGGATTGTCGCTGCCGCGACCGTCGGGGTGCCCAAGCGTGGGCGTTGGTTGGTGGCGGGCGTCGCCGCGGGCATCGGTGGTGCGCTGATTGTCGCCAGTATGACCGAGCAGATTGCCGAACTGGCCTATGGCATGGGCCAAGAGCTGTTCAACGCCATCGTGTTGGGCACGGTTGTGGGGATGCTGGCATGGCACAACATCTGGATGTCGGGCCATGGCGCACATCTGGCTCGGAACGCCAAGCAGCTGGGCCGGGACGTGCAGGCGGGGACGAAGGCGCTCCCGATCCTATTCGTGGTAATCGCCTTGGCGGTGCTGCGCGAAGGTTCTGAAACCGCGCTGTTCCTATATGGCATGGCGATGGGTAGCCAGGAGGGTCTGTTATCCGTATTGAACGGGGCGGCACTGGGTCTGGCGGCAGGCGCTGCGGCGGGCATGGCTTTGTATCTCGGTTTTCTGCGCATTCCGACACGATGGTTCTTTGTTGTCACCAGCGGGTTGATTCTGTTTCTGGCCGCCGCTATGGCGAGTCAGGTGGCGCGCCTGCTGATTCAGGGCGATATCCTGCCCAGTCTGGCCTCCCCATTGTGGGATACCTCAGTGCTGCTCACGAACGACTCCGCTCTCGGCACGCTGCTCCACACCCTCTTGGGGTATGACGCGAACCCTGCCGGCATGCAGGTGGTGTTTTATGGCGGCACACTCGCCTTGATTCTGTTGGGTATGCGTTGGGCCAGCAGGCGCGTTATACCCATCGCTGATCGTTAAGCTTCCTTCATTCCGTAAAGAGTCACATATGAAAAAATATTTAGCCCTCATTCCGGGGGCGGGGATCCTTTTGGCTTGTCATATGGCCTTTGCTGGCCCCGCCGACTATGTGTATACACCCACCGTTGAGCAAGGCGAGCGGGAAATCGACGTCAAATTCGGTCACTGGAATACGAATGCCGCCCAACCGCAGACCGACAGTTCAATCGGATTGGGCTATGGCGTTAACTCCTGGTGGTTTACCGAAATTTATATGAAGCGCAGGAAGGCGAATGGGCAGCCCACGACCTACGATGCCACCGAGTGGGAGAACAAGTTCCAACTCACCGAAACCGGCCGTTTCCCGGTGGATATCGGGTTTCTGCTGGAAATAGAGCGTCCGCGGGATCATGCCGATGGTTGGGAGGTGAAATACGGCCCCTTATTCCAGACGGAGTTCGGCAAGGTGCAGTTGAATGCCAACCTGCTGTTCGAACGGAAATATCATGCCCAGATTTCCAGCACGACGGAGCTTGAGTATCAATGGCAGGCCAAGTATCGCTGGTTATCTGTGTTTGAATTTGGTGTGCAGGGATTCGGTAATGTCGGTAAATGGAACGACTGGGCGCCGGAAAGCGAGCGCGGTAACCGCTTGGGGCCCGCCGTATTTGGCAAGATTCCGCTGGGCGGACGTCAGGCCATCAAATACAACGCGGCCTGGTTGATTGGTACGTCGTCGGCCGCGCCCCGGCGGAATATTCGTGTTCAGATGGAGTACGAGTTTTAAGGCGTTTACGCCGTGACAAAAATGGGCCCGCTTCCCTACGGCTATTACCCTCAATGAAATGCTCGACGGTTCATTTTGATTGCCTATGTGCCCGGCTTACTACTGGGGCAGTTCTGATTTATGCGTTCACCCAATCTTCTAGCCTCGTTCATGCTTGCTCGGTGACTTGGGGGTGGATGGGTGAACGTTCAGTACGCCGTGGTCGATTGCAATGCCCAGAGATGCGCGGCAATCAGGGCGCGCCAGGGTGAAAACGGTTCCAGCCAATCACGCGTCTGCGCTTCGTCGATGGGCTCTTCCGAATGCTGTAGCTTTTGCAGGCCACGGCGCACGGCCACATCGCCATGCAGCGAACCATCCAGCCAGCCGAACCCACGCAACAGGGCATAGCTGACGGTCCAGGGGCCAATGCCCTTCACGGCTAACAGTCGCGCGCGGATGTCGTCCATTGCCAGGGGCGTGGCGGGTGTCGTCGCCCATTCATCCAGCGGGAGCGCGCCTTCCGCGATCTGCCGGGAAAGCTGATGCATGGTCTGCGCCTTGGTCATGGAGTAACCCGTTTGTCGAATAGCATCGACCGTCAAGGCGGCGATCTGATGCGCCTCGGGATAGCAAAACAAGCCACTCGAATGGCGTATGCCTGTGGCCAGAATTAGTTTGCGCCGCAGAGAGACGGCTGCTTTGACGCTGATTTGTTGGCCGGTGATGGCCCAGGTCAGCGCCTCGAAGGGTGTGGTTGTAACCGGTACCCGCAAACCGGGGTTTTGGGCAATCAGCACGCCGATTTGGGGATGGTCGCGATAACTGTTTTCGAATGCCGCGATGTTCTGCCCCAGGCCAAGCAGCCGGTGCACCAGGGTTTCGAAGGCGAGTTGACCTTCTGTGGCGGTTCCGTCGACGGCGAGCGCGGCATGAGCGATCCCGTCACTGAACGCGATCGTCAAACAGGCCGGCCGCCCGGCCCAGATCATGCCTTTGTGCAGGGCGGTGTCGGTGACACGTTCGGCAATCTCCTGAGCATCCCGTCGGTGAAAAGCAAGAATGTCGTCGGCTCGAAAAGCGGGGGGTAAGGTGACGGCACACGCGAGTTGAACAACCATCGAGTTTTATCCTGCGGCAAGAGGGGCGTTGTCGGCCGGGCTGGTGCCATTCCGATTCAAGCGCATGACGAACCCGCTTTGCGAAAAGTCAGGTTGATGCGCTGGTGATCCGTTTCCGGGAAATGTCCGGCCTTGATTGTTTGTACGCCGTGATAGGCCAACCGGGCGGGGCCGCCCCAGACCACGACGTCGCCATGGTTAAGGCGGGTGCGCGTCGTCGGTGCGCTGCGCGTCAATCCACCAAATACGAATACCGCCGGCAAGCCCAGAGAGATGGAGACAATGGGCGCGGCCAGATCGGTTTCGTCTCGATCCTGATGCAGGGAGAGTTTGGTGCCCGGCTGGTAGCGATTGATCAGGCAGGCATCTGGCGTGAACGCGGGGAATCCGGCTTCCGCCGCGGCCAGGCTGGCCAATTGGCGAAAGGCTTCGGGCATGGGCGGCCAGCGCAGGCCGCTTTCCGGATCGACGGGTGAATAACGATAGCCGTTGCGATCCGACACCCAACCGAGCGGGCCACAGTTAGTCATGGCCACGGACATGCGAAAACCACCCGGCGTGACCAGGTGCCGAAAGGGCGCGGCGTCCGTGATGGCATCCACGGCGACGAGAAAACCCTGTGCCTGATCGCGCGCATAGCCGCGCAGGATCACGGCGCCTTCGGCCAGGGTTTCCCGCCCGCCCTGGGCATCCATCACGTCATCGAACAGGTCGCCCGTTTGACTTCTCATCTGGCTCCTCATCTGGCTCCTCATGATGCGGCGGTCGCCGCCGCTTCCCGTTCGATCAGCGCGCGCTTGCGCTCGACGCCCCAGCGATAACCGGACAGCCCGCCATCGTTCCGGACGACCCGATGGCAGGGAATGGCGACGGCCAGGGTATTGGCCGCGCAGGCGCCCGCCACCGCGCGAACCGACCGGGGCGCGCCAATGCGCTCGGCAATCTCGGTATAGCTGGCGGTCGTGCCGACCGGAATTTCCTGCAATGCGTACCATACCCGTTGCTGGAAGGCGGTGCCTTGCACGTCCAGCGGCAGATTCAGCCCCTGTTCCGGTGTCTCGATGAAGCCGATCACCTGAGCGATCCATTGTTCGAACTTGGTATCGCCACCCACCAGTTCTGCCCGGGGAAACCGATCCTGGAGATCGCGCACCAGGGCATCCGGATCATCCCCCAGTGTAATGGCACAGATGCCACGCGTGCTGGCCGCGACAAGCACGGCGCCCAATGCGCATTCCCCCACGGCGAAGCGAATGGATGTGTGAGCGCCGCCGTTTCGGTAGTGTTTTGGCGTCATGCCCAGCAGCCGATCCGATTCTTCATAGAAGCGGCCATTCGCGTTGTACCCGGCCGCATAGATGGCTTCGGTGATCGTGTCGTTGTGGCTCAGTGCGTTGCGGACTCTTCGGGATCGGGTGGCTGTCGCGTAGGCTCGCGGCGTCACGCCGGTGATGGCCTTGAAGATGCGATGCAGATGGTGGGGGCTCATTTGGGCGCGTTGGGCCAGGTCGTCGAGACTCGGCATTACTTCCGATTGCTCGATGTATCGGCACAAGGACGTCACGAGCACCGCACGCTGCTCATCCAGTGTCGGCTGGCCTGGCCGGCAACGCTTGCAGGGGCGAAACCCGGCTTGTTCTGCCGCATCCTGCGTTGCGTAAAAAGCGACGTTTTGCGGTTTGGGCGTGCGGGCGCCACAGGTCGGTCGGCAAAAGATGCCCGTGGTTTTGACCGCATAAAAAAATTGCCCGTCAGCCCTGGGGTCTCGGGTCACGACAGCTGCCCAGCGTGGGTCGTCGAACGTGGCATTGGATCGGGCACTGGGTGACGTTTGGGTTCGTTGGGACATGGTTTCTCGTCCTCCTCACCGGGTTCGGGATTCAGGATTGCATCCTAAACGGTGGCCGGCAGCAAAACACTCCGGGTCTTGCTTTTGAATTCGACAAACAGACTTTCATCGGTCGCATGCCTGTCTAGAGATTCCCTGAATAATGTACATCAGGCTGCAAGCGGTCGCTCGTTGTCGCAAAATAGAGCGCTGCTCCAAACCCGATGGCCATGCGCCGAAGCTACAGAAGGAATGCGCTCATGATCGCTTATTGCCTGAATCAGCCACTGGAAGCCGCCGATGTCGCGCGGGTATTTGAATCGTCGGGGATCAACCGACCGACTGCGGACTTGCCGCGCATCGAGCGGATGTTTGCTCATGCGAATCTCGTCGTATCAGCATGGGATGCCGATCGCCTGATCGGCGTGGCGCGGGCGCTTACCGACCATGCTTATTGTTGCTACCTCTCCGATCTTGCCGTAGATGCTGCATATCAAAACCAGGGTATCGGATATGAGCTCATTCGCCGGGTTCAAAACGCCATCGGCGAACATGTGACGCTCATTCTATTGTCGGCGCCCAGCGCGATGGCCTATTACCCGAAGGTGGGATTTACGCTGGCGGATAATGCCTATGTCATACGCCGCAAGGGATGAGTTGTCTCGTTTTCCAGCGATTGATTTTTTAGGGCTTAGAGCCCCAGGTCACTTAACCCCGGATGCTCGTCTGGTCGTCGACCGAGCGGCCAGAAAAATTTCCGCTCAGATTCCTTGATGGGCAGATCGTTGATGCTGGCGTAGCGATGTGTCATGAAACCCTGATCATTGAATGCCCAGTTTTCATTGCCATAGGCGCGGAACCACTGGTGGGCATCGTCGCGCCATTCGTAGGCGAATCGTACGGCAATGCGACTCCCGTCATGCGCCCACAATTCCTTGACCAGTCGATAATCCAGCTCCCTGGCCCATTTACGCTCAAGGAATTGACGCACCTGGGCGCGTCCTTCGGGAAATTCAGCCCGGTTGCGCCAGCGCGTATCCTCGGTATACACAAGAACGACCCTTTCCGGAGCGCGGGTATTCCACGCATCCTCGGCCATGCGCACTTTTTGGGCGGCGGTTTCCCGCGTGAAAGGGGGGGCGGGCGGTTTGGTTTCCATGCTGCACTCCTGTCAATGACGGACATGTAGACAGATCTGTCTACGTAGCGAAGTCTATCCGCAGTAGACAGATCTGTCTACAATGGCCGGCATGAGCATGAAGGACACATCTACAGCAGAAATTCTGCCCGCGCGGGAGCGAATCCTGCGGGCGGCGCATGAACTGTTTTATCGGGAGGGGATTCGCGCGACCGGGGTCGACCGGGTGATTGCAGCGTCCGGTGTGACCAAGGTCACTTTTTACCGGCATTTCCCGAGTAAGAATGATCTGATCCGCGAATTTCTGGCGTTTCGGCATCAGTATTGGATTAGTTGGTTCACGGACGCCGTACAACGTCATGGCGGCGATGAACGGGCCCTGGTGCCTGCCCTGGGCGAGTGGTTTGGCGGTGAACACTACCGCGGCTGCGCCTTCATCAACAGTGTCGGTGAGCTGGGAACGACACTGCCGGATGTCGTGGAGATTTCACGTCGGCATAAACAGGATATGGCATCTGTCATTGCCGGATTGTTGCCGTCATCATCGCATCGCGAACGGCATGCCCAGGCATTGGCTGTGGATGGTGCGATTGTCCGGGCACAGATGGATACATCGCCGGAGGATGCGCTCCGGACGCTGGACTGGATCGTGACTGCGCTGTCGGCTGCCGGGACGGATGCCGTACCTCGGTGATCCGATGGCGGGTTCCCGATGCTGATCGGCTGCCGAGGTTGGCGTGGAGGGACAGGGGCCGATACTGTGAACTTCAGCGGCCGCGTTTGACCTCGTACATGGCCTGGTCCGCGCGGTTGATCAAGGTGGCAACGGAATCGATGTCGTCCGTGTAGGCGGAAATGCCGATCGATATGCCCATCTGCAGTGTTTCACCACTGGGCAGGGTGAGGGGGGCGGCGATGGCTTCGGCCAGTCGGCTAGCGAGCGCGTTGGCCGGCGCGCCCTGGCCTTCGCGCATGAACAGGCCGAATTCGTCCCCGCCCAGGCGTGCGAGGAGGTCTTCCGCGCGAATCTGTTGCGCCATGCGCCGAGCAATTTCCTGTAACACTTCGTCACCCACGGCGTGGCCATAGGTGTCGTTGACGTCCTTGAAACCGTCCAGATCCAGAAAAAACACGCTAAAGGGCTCATCGGTGCGGCGGGCATGGGCGATTTCGGACGTCAGAGTGCGTTCGAATTGTATTCGGTTGGCGAGGCCGGTGAGCGGGTCCGTGAGGGCCAGTTCGCTCAGCAGGGCTGCACGTCTGCGGCTTTCCAGTGCGGTGATGACCAAGGTGGATAGGTCACGCAGCATGTTGCGCTGCGCCACGCTGAATGTACGCGGCTTGATGTCTACAACGGCAAGTGTGCCCAGGACAAAGCCATGCGGGTCGATGAGTGGCGCGCCAGCATAGAATCGAAGATACGGGGGATTGACGACCAGCGGGTTGTCGCGAAAGCGCGGATCCTCCAGCAGGTCTTCCACGATCAACAGGGCGTCCGGGCACATGATTGCGTGGGCGCAAAAAGCGATCTGCCGGTCGAGTTGGGGAAGGCCCATGCCGATTTGAGATTTGAACCAGAGGCGCTCCGAGTCCATCAGACCGATCTCGGCCGCCGGGGCGTTGAAAATCTGCGTCGCCATACGGGTGAGGGTATCGAAATCGACTTCGGGCGGGGTATCCAGGACCTGATAGGAACGAACGGCCTGCAGGCGCTGGGCTTCATTCTCAGGGATGGGGCAGAGCGAGGTTGCTTTGGTCATCTCGTTGTCCTGATTCGGCCTGAGGGCACGTTGCGCAGAGTATTCATGTGCTGCATAAATTTAAATGTAGCAGAAGTGAAGTCGGGGCAATCAATAAAATTTTAATTTGGCAACGGATGTCCTTGCGTTTTGAGCCCGACAGGTACGCAGGGAAACACGCTTGCCTTGCCTGTGGCTCGGCCCCATGATAAATGCCATATACTTTTTATGGTTTTCGCTCGGGCATAGCCGCTTTGGGGTATGCATTTACATTGAATGGCTGAGGCTGACCACCGAGATAGGCGTGGTTTTTGTGCCTCATGAGATCGCGTTAATCGCCATTTTGGCGAATGACATATTCAAAATAATCGGCGATGATGAGACGCATTCAACTTTGATATTTGCCAACGGCGCATGAGTGGTTCTCGGTAATGAGGGGATGGGGATGTTGGGGAGCAATGGAATGTACTGTGTTGAAGATCTGATTACCGTTGACCGACCTGGCTGCGGCCTTTCTTCCGCCGCAGAGATGCTTCGTTGATGAACGACATGCTTGGATCGAGTGCCTCGCCAGATCAGGCCGCTTATCCGGCGAGCGTCGAGTACAGCGCCCTGACGCGTGCGGAGCAGGAGCAAATTCTGCACCTGCAACAGGCGGTGCTCGAGTCGGTGGCTCAGGGTGCGGACCATCGGGCGATCATCGACCGGGTCTGTTTGCTGGAAGAACAGTTGCTGCCCAATTCCATCGGTACGGTCATGCTGCTCGATGACATCGGTGGATTTTTGAATGTGTATGCCGGTCCCAGCTTGCCAGCGGAGGGGGTTGAGCGCCTGAACGGGATGCGCCCCGGACCGGGCAGTGGTTCATGCGGGAATGTGATATTCCATTCCGCCCCGCAATTTGTCAGCCATACCTTCACCGACGCGCGCTGGCAGGATTTGCGGCAGGTCGCCTACGACTTCAATCTGTGTTCCTGCTGGTCCGTGCCGGTTTATTCAGCCGATCGCAAAATTGTCGGCACCTTCGCCCTGTCCAGTTTTGAGCATCGTTCACCGAGTCCGTTTCATCAGAAGTTGCTGGAAATCGGCGCTTCGATCATCGGTATCGTGCTGGAACGTCATAAGGTTCAGGCATCGTTGCGGCTCTTCGAAACAGCCATTGCCGGCAGCGAAGAGGGGTTCATGATTCTGGATACCAGTCAGCTGATACTCAGCGTGAACCCGATGTTTACCCGAATGTACGGATATTCCGCTCAGGAGATCATTGGGCAAACACCGGACAAGCTGCGCTCCGATCAGCATGATGATGAATTTTATCTGGCGATGTGGCAGAGCGTTCGTCACTTCGGTCGCTGGCAGGGTGAAGTGTGGCGGCGGCGGAAAAACGGGGAGGTGTTCCCGGAGTGGCTCAATATTTCGGCGGTGAACGACGCCGATGGGGATACGACACACTATATCGCCACCTTTAGTGACATCAGTCAGCGCAAGGTTGCCGAGGCGCAGATTCAGTACCTGTCTTCGCATGATGCGTTGACTGGCCTGCCCAACCGGGTGCTGTTCCAGGATCGCCTGGAAAGCGCCATCGCGCTGGCTGCACGAGATCACCATCGTGTCGCGCTACTGAACCTTGATCTCGACAATTTCAAGTTGCTGAACGATTCGCTGGGGCATTCCGCCGGGGATGCCCTGCTTCGCAGCGTGGCCACTCGGCTAAAACAGTGCATTTCGGAAACCGATACGGTGAGCCGCTTGGGCGGGGATGCCTTCTTGATCGCGTTGACGAATGTTGAACGTGTCGATGATATCAATACGATCCTGATGGACATTCTGTCGCAAGTCGCCGCGCCGATGAATATTGTGGGGCGGAATCTGTCGCTGACCTGTTCGATTGGCGTGGCGGTGTATCCGGATGATGGCGATCTGTTTGAAACTCTGCTCAAGCGCTCCGACATGGCCATGTATCACGCCAAGGAAGCCGGGCGAAATACCTATCGGTTCTTTACCGAGCAGATCAATACCGACAGCCTCGCGCACCTGCGGATTGCGCACAGCCTGCGTCAGGCCGTCAAAGAGAATCAGTTCACGCTGCATTATCAGCCGCAGATCGACCTGCGCACGGGGCAATTGATCGGCGCCGAAGCCCTGATTCGCTGGAACCACCCGACAGAAGGGCTGGTGCCGCCGGGAGATTTTATCGGCATTGCCGAGCAGACGGGCCTGATTGTGGAAATCGGCGATTGGGTTTTGCACGAGGCCTGTCGTCAGGCGGTGGCCTGGCAGAAGGCGGGGCTGCCGCTGGTGGTGGCGGTTAATATTTCCGCCGTGCAGTTCCGCCGAGGCGACTTCGAGCAATCAATCCTTTCGGCCCTTGGGCAAAGCGGGCTAGCCCCGCAGTATCTTGAAATCGAGTTGACCGAATCGGTGCTGTTGCACGACATGGACAACATGATGTCCCTAATCAATCGCTTGAAGGATCTGGGTTTGAAGCTCGCGATCGATGATTTCGGTACCGGCTATTCCAGCTTGTCCTATCTCAAGAAATTCAAGGTCGATCGGCTGAAGATCGATCAGTCGTTCGTCCGCGATATTGCTCGGGACCCGGAGGATCGGGCCATCGTGAGTGCCATCGTGCAAATGGCCCGATCCCTGAATTTGCGTTCGATAGCCGAAGGCGTGGAAACCGCTGCCCAGCTCGAATTTCTCAGCGAGCAAGGTTGTGACGAGGCACAGGGCTATTTCTACAGCAGGCCGATACCGCCGGAAGCCTTCGAGGTATTTGTTCGTGCAATGGGCACAGGTGCCCAGCTGACATAGATTTTGGTGCCCCCGTATCCCCGATCGATGCCCAGGTAATACCCAGGAATACCTCTAAGTCCCATCCGGATCGGGGCTTCTTTCTGCGCGTATTCCTGGCCGCTATGTACAATCTGTTGACAATTTATATGCGTTATTTCGCCGCATTTCCGGGGCGCGCGCCGATTTTCTGCGAGAATGGGTAAACGTATTCATTGGCTAATTATCAGTTAATGAATTTACTGGGTGTGTTGCCCGAGAGATTACCCCCGTAATCAGGAGCGTAGATAATGAACGTAAGTGCTGTTTCGACAAATAATTATTGGTTGTCTCAGATGGGCAACACGGCCCAGTCATCCCGTGCCGCGGCACCGGCCACCGGTTCAGGCACCGCATCGGCCGCCGGCGGATTTCAGTCGCTGATCCTCAATGCGCTGAATTCACTTTCGGGTACCGGCAGCACATCCGGTAGCGGAACAGGCACAGGAACGGGGTCGACCAGTTCGACCGCGACCAGCCTGACACCCACCCAGCAACAGGCAATGGGCTCATTCATGCAGACGCTGTTTCAGTCCCTGCACGCCCAAAACGGGGCCGGTGCATCCGGTGCCAAATCCGGCGCGGGCAAGGATAGTGATGCGGATACCGATGGCAGTACGGCCGCGACCAGTGACGCGGGACGGCCCGATGGGCACCCGCGCATGAGCAAGACGTCCGATCTGCAGGGGCTGATGAGCCAGCTTTCGACGGCGACGAGTTCGGCGTCCGGTGCCGCGACCGGCACGACGCCAGCCAGCGGAACTTCCGCGCTGCAGTCCAGCTTTCAGACACTGGCCTCGGCGATGGGTGTTTCTGGCAGCAATGCCAATCTGAGCTCGCTCCTGTCGAACCTCTCCACCCAGCTGCCCGCCAATAACCAGCAACAGGCCGTTAACACCTACGCCTGATTCCGCACGTCGGATCGGTTGTTGTATCGAGACCCCGTTCGCCATGAACGGGTTTTTTTTGTCCGGAATAAACCCCGGTAAACAGTTTGGCGCATTGTGTTTCGTGGTCGCTGCGCGACATGATTCGGCCGGGGTATGATTGAAGCTGCTCCATTGTGACGTCTGAACCGACAGTCGGCCCGATCATCCCGAGACACCCATGACCGAAAACCGCCCGCAGGGACTGAGTGCGGCCACGGCCGCCGAACGATTGGCCGCCGAGGGCCTGAACGAGATGGGGCACAATCGCCCCCGGACGATCTGGGCTATTGCCGGTGAAGTCGTGCGCGAGCCCATGTTTCTGCTGTTGCTGGGTGCGGGCGCCATCTATCTATTGATGGGCGATGTGCACGAAGCGCTGATTCTGTTGGGCTTCGTGTTCATCATCATGGGTGTGACCATCCTGCAGGAGCGGCGCACCGAGCATGCGCTGGACATGCTGCGCACCCTGTCCAGCCCGCGCGCGCTGGCGATTCGGGATGGCGTACCGACGCGCATTGCGGGGGTCGAGGTTGTTCGCGAAGACGTGCTGATCCTGACGGAAGGCGATCGGGTGCCGGCCGATGGTGTCGTGCTGGAGGCTCATGAGCTGGCCACCGACGAATCCATGCTGACCGGCGAATCCGAACCCGTGGCAAAGTTTGCGGATCGGGATGCGGATCAAACCCAAGTACGCGAACCGGATCAGGTCTTCGCCGGCACCATGGTCGTGCGCGGTCAGGGGCTGATGCGCGTGACCACCATCGGCGAGAAAACCGAACTCGGCCGGATCGGGAAATCCCTGCAGACCATTGCCATCGAGACCTCCCCTTTGCGCACTGAAATCGGTCGCCTCACCCGGCGGCTTGCGTTCATCGGGGCCGGACTGAGCGTGTTCTTGGCCGCCTTGTTCTGGTGGCTGCGCAGCGATGGTCTTCAGGGACTTCTGGCGGGCATTACCCTGGACATGGGGATCCTGCCACAGGAATTCCCGGTCATCATGATCGTGTTTTTCGCCCTCGGCGCGCGCCGCATTGCCGCCCATCAAGTGCTGACGCGGCGGCTCAATGCCATTGAAACCCTCGGTGAAACCACGGTGCTCTGCGTCGACAAGACCGGCACGCTCACCCAGAACCGGATGACGCTGGCAGCACTGTCGGTCGAGGGTCGTTTGCAGGCGGCGGACGACTTGGCGCAACGCGAATTGCCGGAGCACTATCACGAATTGATGGAATATGCGGTGCTGGCCAGCGAGATCGAACCCAGCGATCCGATGGAGAAGGCCTTTCATCGGTTCGCGCAGGATTACCTGGCCGATACCGAGCACCTGCATCCAGATTGGGCGTTGACGCGGGAATACGAGCTATCACCGGCGCTGCCGGCCATGTCGCATTTGTGGCGCGATGGGTCGGATCGGCACGATGTGGTCGCCGCCAAGGGGGCGCCAGAAGCGATTGCCGATTTGTGCCATCTGTCGCCGCAAGCCCATCAGGCCATGCGCCGTTCGGCGGATGAGATGGCCGGTCGCGGCTGGCGGGTGCTGGGTGTGGCTAAGGCAAAGCACCCGAGCGGAGTGGCGTTTCCGGCGCTACAGCACGATTTTCCTTTTGAGTTGATCGGGTTGATCGGGTTGGCGGACCCGCTACGACCCGAGGTGCCTGCGGCCATCGACGAGTGCCACCGCGCCGGAATTCGCGTGGTGATGATTACCGGCGATCATCCGGGCACGGCGCAGGCCATTGCTGCCCAGGCTGGCATCGACAGCCGGATGGTGATCACCGGGGATGAAGTCTCGGTGATGGATGTGGCCACGCTGGCGGCTCGGGTGGCCGAAACGGATGTGTTTGCCCGGGTAACGCCTGCACAAAAACTGGCGATCGTGACGGCACTGAAGAACAACCAGGAAGTGGTGGCCATGACGGGCGACGGCGTGAACGACGCCCCGGCGCTGAAGGCCGCACATATTGGCATTGCCATGGGCCGTCGCGGAACGGACGTCGCCCGCGAGGCGGCCGCGCTGGTGCTGCTCGAAGACGACTTCACCGCCATCGTCGCCGCCATTCAGCTCGGGCGTCGCATCTTCGCCAACCTGCGTCAGGCGCTGGTGTACACCGTGGCCGTACACATTCCGATTATTGGCCTGTCGATTGTGCCGGTCCTGTTTGGCTGGCCCATGATCCTGATGCCAATTCATATTGCGTTTCTGGAACTGGTGATCGATCCGGCGTGCTCGATCGTCTTTGAGGCAGAGAAAGGCAGCCCCCGCTTGATGGAGCAGCCCCCGCGACCATCGTCCGAGCCGTTGATCTCTGGTCGGCATCTATTGCTGAGCATCGTACAGGGCGGCATGACGACGGCTGCGGCACTGGCTTTTTACAGCTGGGCACTGTCCATTGGCATCGTCACCGAGTCGGCGCGCGCCCTGGCCTTTATCGTCGTCGTGGTCGCCAACGCCACCCTGATCTTTTCGGCCCGGTCGGCCCGCCCCGGCTGGCGTGGGCTTTTTGCCGGGTTGTCGCCCATTGGCCTGTGGGTTCTGGGTGGAACGTTGCTGGGACTGATTCTGATTACCGAGGTGCCTGGGCTCGCCGGTGCATTCGCCTTTCAGCCGCCTCCTTCCGGGTTGGCATTCACGGCCGCAGTTCTTGGCGTCAGCCTGCTGATCCTGTTCGAAGCGAGCAAGATCATATTGCGCCGACGTTAGTCGTCCCCCGCGCCGGTTCACTCTTGCCCGCGTCCGCTTAGACGGGCACAGCTTCCCGCCAAACACCCAACGGATATGGATTCCGTGTATTCATGGAATTATTTTTTCTGCGCTCGGGAATAACCCGATACCTGCCCTCGTATACCCAAGTATGACGGTCTGTTCGTCATGCCTGGATTTACACGGGTTGGTTTGGATTTCATTTTTTGAGGAGCGTGCATCATGAAAATTCTGTCTGTTTTTGCTTTAGCCGGAAGTTTGGGTTTGGGTTTGGTATCCGGATCGGCGATTGCCGGCCCGGCCGATGACGCCAAGGCGCATTTCAATGCCATCGGGTCGGGTGATATCGATCAGATTACCAGCGCCTATACCGGCGATAGTCGGTTCTACTGGATCGGCGGTCCTTTGGACGGTGATTACACCGGTACGGACGCCATCCGAGGCGTTTTGGCAAAATTCACCAAGGTCCAGGGCGACATGAAAGTCAGCGTCGAGAAGCTGGAAGAGGCCGGTAACCCGAAAGGCACCACCGTGACGGCAAATGTGGTTTTTGCAGGCAAGGCGACGATCAAGGTGCGCTATGTGCTCACTTATCGGGGCGACAAGCTGGTATCTGAAACTTGGCAGATCGCACCCAAATTGGCCGTCGGCGGCGGGTACTAAGACAGGCTCAACCGCTACGTCGTAGGGGGAGCCCTCGATCTGCTCACTGCACATCGGCGGCGCCCCTGTTGGCACACATGATTCGTTTGCAGGGATGAACCGAGGGATTACTTATGAAATTAACTGTATTGGCCGCTGGCCCAGCGTTGAGCATGTCGTTGGGTCTTTCATTGGTGATGTTTAGTGCATCGGCATCTGCCGGTGATATATCGATGGGCAAGGAAAAATCGGTGACCTGTGCCGGTTGTCATGGCGCGAATGGCATCGGCCTCAGCGAGGAGTTTCCGAATCTCGCCGGGCAAAAAGAGGCTTATCTCGTCAAGCAGCTCAACGCCTTCAAGACAGGCGGGCGCCAGGAACCTACGATGAAGGCTATGGCCGCCTCGCTGACTGAAAGCGACATTCAGAATCTGGCCGCGTACTACGCCAGCCTGTCTCCGTTCGCGCGTAGTCAAAGTGCCGTCGCGCCTGATATGTCATCTGGCGTAGCGTCTGGCGTAGCGACAGCGAAGGCCACGAAAGCCGAGTTTCCGGAAACCGTCTTCATCACCATGAAGAAAGCCGGCACGGTGGAAGCTTTCCCCAGCGAGACGGTTTGGCAGGGCGGCCCGAACATGCTGTACAACGCGATCACACCGGATGGCAAGACGGTGTTGGCGACGAGTCCCTCCACCAGTGCTGTGTATGTATTCGATGCCAAGACGGGTGCGCAACGGGCGGTGATCACGGTCGGCAAGGCGCCCAAGGGCGTGAAGATCATGCCGAACGGGCAATTCGCCTATGTCAGCAATGAGGGTTCCGCCGATATTAGCGTGGTCGATCTCAAGACGCTGAAGGTCGTGGACACGATCAAGGTTGCCGAAGCGCCGCATAATGTCCGCTTCACGAAGAATGGCAAATTGGCGTATGTCACCCTGCAGGGCGGCGCCGGTATCGGTGTGATTGATACGCACAGCCGCAAGATGACCAAGATCATTCCAGTGCCGGGCATCACGGGGCCGCACAATATGGATCTGTCTCTGGATGAGAAAACAGCGTATGTCCGTGATTTCGTGCACCATGTGGCGGTACTGGATCTGAAAACCGGCGTCGTGAAGAAGGTCATCACGGTGGGTAACGGCCACGGCGGTATCGATGTCGCGCCCAACGGTAAATATGTGGCGACGGCGGCCATTGGCGACAATTTCATCTCGGTGATCGACACCAAGGACTTGTCCGTGAAGAACGTCATCGTCGGCAATGGCCCGCACGGTATTCGCGCCAGCAAGGACAGCCGTTGGATTTATGTCACCTTGACCAAGGACAATGCGGTGGCGGTGATCAACGCGCGCACCCTGACGGTCGAAAAGAAAATTGCTGTCGGCGCTTTTCCTTTCTGGGTGGCGGTACAAGGGAATTCCTGATGATCCCACAATCTATTGAGGCACGTGCATGAATCTGGATGCGGAAATAGAGGCATGCATACCGCGATTACGGCGCTATGCGCGGGTGTTGCTTGGTGGGCACCACGCGTCGGCGGACGATCTGGTGCAAGACACTCTGGAGCGGGCCTGGCGCAAGATTCATTTCTGGCGCTGGGGCAGCGATCTGCGTCCCTGGCTGTTCGGCATCATGCACAACCTGCATGTGGATCAGTCTCGACGGGGCCAGATTTCCACCCAGTCGCTGGACGACACAGAGTTCGAGGCGTCAGTGCCGCCCAGCCAGGATGATATGCTCGTAATTCAGAATTTACAGGACGCCTTGCGTCACCTCCACGAGGATCAGCGCACGGTAGTGCTGTTGGTGGCGGTGGAGCAGTTGTCCTACCAGGACGTGGCTCGTACGCTGGGAATTCCCCTCGGTACGGTCATGTCCCGCTTGTCTCGCGGTCGGACCCGATTGCGCGCGCTCATGGAAGATTGCCCTCAGACCTCCGGTCAAACTTCCGGCCAGATTTCCGGCCAGGCTTCCCCCGTGGCGATTTCGATGAAGATAATCAAATGAACCGATCCCCCATTTCCGAAGCCGACCTGCATGCCTATGTCGACAATCAGCTGTCGTCGGCCCGTCGCATCGAGGTCGAGGCCTTCCTCGCGGCACGTCCCGACGAGGCCGCCCGCGTTGCGGCCTATCGGCGTCAGAATCAGCAATTGCAGCATCTGTTCGATCCGTTACTGGATGAGCCCATTCCGCCCCATTTGCAGCAACCGTCTCGGGTAGCGACCCGTTTGAATCTGCGTCTTGCTGCTGTGGTGACCTGGGTGTTTGTCGGCGGGATCGTGGGCAGTGTGGCGGGTGGCATGGCGGGTTGGCAGTTGCGCGGTTCGCCGCCGATGCTGGCCCAGATGTCATCCCAGATGCCGCGCGTGACCGAACCCCTTGGTGCACAGCAGGCCACCGTGGGTGAGCGTCTGGCCTGGCGGGCGGCGGTGGCACATGCCGTGTACAGCCCGGATACGCGGCGGCCGGTGGAAATTGGTGCCGATCAGGAAGATCAACTGGTGGCCTGGTTATCCAAGCGGCTCGGGGTCAAGCTCAAGCCCCCCAGCTTGAAGGCACAGGGGTATGAGTTGATTGGCGGCCGCCTGTTGCCGGGATCGGAAGGGCCAGTCGCGCAATTCATGTATCACGATGCAAAAGGTAAGCGCCTCACGCTGTATGTGTCCGGCGAGCGTCAGGACAAGCAGGACACCGCTTTTCATTTCGCCACTGAGGGGCCGATTGGGGTGTTCTACTGGATTGATAATGGCATGGGCTACGCGATCTCCGCCGGGTCGAACAAGAACGAACTGGCCCGGGTTGCGCTCGCGGTTTACAACCAAATCAATCCGAAATAAGCCTCGGTATTTTGGTATCGCGTGGGCGGAGTGTCAGAAAACAGCCCTTCGCCCGACTAAATAACCGTGAATGCAAAATAATTCAGCTGGACCGGCCAAAACTGGTCGGACAGGCTGCTATACACTGAGGTGGCAATATGTTCTCGTTCAAGCAGAAAATGCAGGTGTTGTTGGGGGTATTGATGATGGGTATGCCCTTTGTGGCTTCCGCCGCGGATTCCGCGTCGGGAAAGATGTCGACGGAGTCCATCGTGTTGGGCATGGGCTGTTTCTGGGGTGCCGAAAAGCGGATGTCCGAAATTCCCAGCGTGGTTCATGTCGAAGCCGGTTATGCCGGGGGCGATGCGCCCAAGGTTGGCTATCAGGATATTTTGAATGAGGAACGGAGCCTTCATCGGGGGGCAAACACAGCGCGCAATCACGCCGAAGTAGTGAAAGTGACCTTCGATCCGGCGCGGGTGGATCTTAAAACCGTGCTCATCAAGTTCTGGGAAAGCCATGATCCGACCCAGGGGGACCGTCAGGGCAATGACGTCGGGAGTAATTACCGCAGCGCGATCTACACCACGAGCGAAGCACAACGCGCGGTGGCGCTGGCCACGCGCGATGCCTATCAGGCCGCGCTGACCAAGGCGGATTATCCGGCCATCACGACCGAAATCGCACCGCTGCGCAATTACAACACCGCCGAGGATTATCATCAGGATTATCTGAAGAAGAACCCCAATGGTTACTGCGGGCTGGGTGGCACGGGTGTGGCCTATCCCCAAACCGGGCAGGCCGCCCACCCTCAGCCGGCGCAGCTCACGGCCGACACCCTGAATTTTGATCGTCAGTTGATCGTGTTCGAGGCAGAGGATTGCCCGTTCTGCAAACAATTCAAGGCGGATGTCTTGAGTAGCTGGCAATCCGAGGTGCCGATCGTTGCCACACTCAATCCGCATCCGCCCAAGGGCTGGACGTTGGAAAAAGCTTTGTTCGCCACGCCGACGATCGTGCTGTTCGAGCACGGCAAGGAAGTATCCCGCTACACCGGCTACAACGGTGAAAAGGATCGGTTCTGGAAATGGTTAGGCTATCAGCTGCTCACGCCGGAACAACGCAAGATCGCGTTCGAGCAGGGCACCGAACGCCCCTTTACCGGTTCTAACCTCGATGAAAAGCGCCCCGGTATGTTCGTCGATCCGATTACCGGCGTGCCTCTGTTCCGCAGTGACGCCAAATTCAACAGTGGCACCGGTTGGCCGAGTTTCTTCAATCCGTTGCCCGGCGCCATCACGCTCAAGGAAGACAACGCCTACGGCATGCACCGTGTCGAGGTGGTCAGCACGAGTTCGGGTATTCACTTGGGCCATGTGTTCGACGATGGGCCACCGCCGACCGGCAAGCGCTACTGCATCAACGGCGATGTGCTGAAATTCGTGCCCGATAAAGAGTGATCGGCACCCTGGGTTACACGATACCCAGGGTCACCGGGAAGAGCGTCCATCGAATGCCGCTGCCGGTAAAGTCATCGGCCAGAGCCGCCAACACACGTTGCGCGGTCACCTCGTCGGTTGTGATGCTCAGGCGAAACATCGGTAACGTCCCTTCGACCTGTTCGGCGACCGTCATGGGGCGGCTGTAATCGTTGTAGCCGCGCACACTGGCCACCAACATGGGGTCAGTGGGCGTTTGCTCGGCCACCCAGTCAATGAGCTCGGCTTCGAGCACGCGGGGGGCGATGAATTCGAGGCGGACGGTGTGCGCGGTCATATGGCGTGCTCCGGAGTGGGCTGTGTATCGGCCGGCCGACGGCGGCGGCCAAAGCGTTGATACAGGATGGGCAGCAGAACCAGGGTCAACAGGGTGGAGGAAACCAGCCCCCCGATGACCACGATCGCCAATGGTTTCTGGATGCTGGAGCCGGGCCCGGTGGCAAACAGCAGCGGCACCAGACTCAAGGCTGCGATGGTGGCGGTCATCATCACCGGTCGCAGACGGCGAAGCGCACCCTGTCGCACGACTTCAATCATCGGCAATCCCCGTGCCGAGAGCTGATTGAAGTAGGTGACCAGCACCAAGCCGTTCAATACCGCGATCCCCAGAAGGGCGATAAATCCCACCGAGGCCGGCACCGATAGGTATTCGTGACTGAAATACAGCGCAAATACCCCGCCAATCAATGCAAACGGGATATTGGCGAAGACCAAGAGTGCCTGGCGAATGGAGTTGAAGGTCGTGAAGAGCAGCACGAAAATCAGCGCCAGTGCGACGGGAACGACCAAGGCGAGGCGTGCGGCAGCGCGTTGCTGGTTTTGGAACTGGCCGGCCCACTCCAGACGATACCCCAGAGGAAGTTTGACCTTTTCTGCTACCTGGGCCTTGGCATCGGTTACGAAATCGGTCAGCGCTCGTCCATGGACATTGGCGCGGACCACGGCAAAGCGTGAGCCCATTTCTCGGTGGACAAACACGGGGCCGGTGGTGCGTTCCACGGTGGCCAAACTCGATAGGGGTTGAATGGTGCCATTCGGTAACGCAATGGGCAGTTCACTCAGCTTTTGTGGTGCGTTGGTCAGGGCGTCGGCACGAATCAGAATGGGCGTGCGTGCCTCGCCTTCCTGGACGATCCCGGCCAATTGGCCTTCAATCTGTGCACGCAGGATGTTTTCCAGTTGATCCACCGATAATCCACTGCGGGATGTCGCACCTTGATTCACGGTGATTTTCAGATACAACAAGCCTTCGTTTTCGGTTGTGGCAACGCCTTCTGCGCCCTTGACGCCACTGACGACGGCTTTAATCTGATTGCTCAGCTGATTGAGCGTCGTGAGATTACTACCGAACACTTTGATCGCCACATCACCCTGTGTCCCGGACAGCATATCCGAGACGCGCATGGCGATGGGTTGGGTGAAGCTGTAGTTGAAGCCCGGCAGGGTGCGGAGCACCCCTTGGATTTTGTCCATCAAGGCGGCGGTGGTCGGGACGCTCCATTGGTCGCGCGGCTTGAAGACGAGGAAGGTGTCGGTGTCGTTCAAGCCCATGGGGTCGAGACCGAGCTCATCGGAACCCGATCGGGCGATGATTTGCTGGATCTCGGGGACACGCTTCATCAGGGCTTTCTGAATGTCCGTGTTGAGCAGAACAGAGCCATGCAGGGTGGTTGAAGCGAGATTTTCAACCTGCATCACCACCGTGCCTTCATTCAGTTTTGGCATGAATGTCTTGCCAATTTGGGTGTAGAGCCCGCCCGCGACAACCAACCCGAGCAATGCCACCGCGAAGACCGGCCACGGTCGACGCAGAGCAAAATTGAGTGTGGGCACATAGATGCGGTGTAATTGACGCATCAGCCAGGGTTCGTGGTGGTCCACCTTGCCCAGAATCAGGGACGCCAGCACGGGAATCAGGGTGAGTGACAAGACCAGCGAAGCGCCCAGCGCGAAGATAATGGTCAACGCCACCGGTGAGAACAGCTTGCCGCCCAGGCCTTGCAAAGACAGCAGGGGCAGGAACACCAGCATGATGATAATGATGCCGGAGAAAACGGGGGCAGAAACCTCGCTGACGGCGCGATAAATCAGGTGCAGACGCGGGCGACTGGGATGTTTGTGCGCATGCGCCAGATGATCTACCGTGTTTTCAACCACCACGACGGCCGCATCGACGAGCATGCCGATGGCAATGGCCAACCCCCCCAGGCTCATGAGGTTCGCGCTCATACCCACTTCCTTCATCAGGATGAAGGTGATGAGTGCGGCCATCGGCAGGGTGATGGCGACAGTCACGGCGGCGCGCACATTCCCCAGAAACAAGATGAGGAGAATGAGCACCAGGACGACCGCTTCAATTAGCGCCTTGCTGACGGTGTGCACGGCGTCGTTGACCAACGTTGAACGGTTGTAGAACACGTTAATTTTCAGATCTGACGGCAGGCTGGATTTGATCTCGGCCAGTCGTTTCTGAACACCGGTCACCACATCGCGCGCATTGGCCCCCCGCAAGGCTTCGACGACGGCTTCGACCGTTTCGCCCGTCCCGTTGCGGGTCACAGCGCCCAGACGCGTGATCGCCCCGATTTGCACTTTGGCCACATCGCGGACATGAATGGGCTGACCATTTTGCTGGGTGATGACGAGATCACCCAGATCCTTGACCGTTTTGATCTGGCCTACGGTCCGTACGAGCCAGGCTTCGTCACCGACATTAAGGCGACCCGCGCCGTCGTCACGATTGTTGACCTGAATCACATGCAGCAGGTCTTCGGTGCTGAGGTGATGGGCGGCCAACGCCGTGGGGTTGGGGATAACTTCAAAGCTACGGACATACCCGCCGAGTGCATTGATGCCAGCCACCCCTTTCACGCCGCGCAATGCGGGACTAATGACCCAGTCGAGCAGGTGCCGCCGTTGCATCAGCGTCAGCGTGGGGCTTTCGAGCGTAAACATGAATACTTCGCCCAGGGGCGTCGTGATGGGCGCAATGCCCCCCGTGACACCGGGCGGGAAATCCCCTCGGGCGCTGGAGAGAATCTCGTTGACTTGCTGTCGCGCCCAGTAAATATCGGTGCCTTCGTCAAAATCGAGTGTGGTAATCGATATGCCGTATTTGACGGTTGAGCGCATCATGGATAGCTTCGGGATGCCCAGAAGTGAGTTTTCCAACGGTGCAGTAATGCGGTGTTCCACGGCGGTGGGGGTCATGCCCGGTGCCTTGAGAATCACCAATACCTGCGTGGGGGCAATGTTCGGGTAGGCATCAATCGGAATGGTGGTAAAGGCCATCCAGCCGAAGCCGGCAATCACCACCGCGCCGATCAGAACCATGAGGCGCTGGGCCAGTGAAAAAGCAATGAGACGGTTCAACATGTTATTCGGTCCCCATGCCTTGAGCCAAAGCTTTCAGACGGCTAATGCCGGCGGTGACCACTTGATCCTTGGGTTGAAGCGGGCCGGTCACATAGGCCATGCCATCGGCTTCGCCGTGTTGGGTTACGGGAACGGGGCGGTACTGTCCATCACGGTGCACAATGATTTGAGTCCGGTTGTCCATTTCGGTCAGCGAGATGATCGGTACAGCAAAAAAGGTCTTTGTGCTATGCACCCATAGGGTGGCCGTACTGATCTGGCCGGGGCGGAGGGCCGTACAGGCGACCTTGGGCTGAGCACGCAGGGTGATCATTTGGCTGGCTGGATCAACGGTCAGATCGATCAAACGGACGGGGGCCGGTTCCGAGCAGCCAGAAATTCTGAGTTCTGCCTGTGCGTCTGCCGCAGGGGCCTGTGCGGGCGGGACAGCCATCAGCCACCATTGGTGATTCTGCGCGGTAATTTCCAGAAGGGATTGTCCGGCCGTTACCCGCTCACCCGTGATGACCTTGCGCTGGGTAATGACCCCATCGATAGTCGCGGCAATGGTGAGCTTGGCCGTCTGAGAAGATTTGGTTTTATCCGGGTTGGTGATGCCGGCCAGACGCATGCGTTCGGCGGCGGCCTGTAAAGTGGCATCGGCCGTGCGTGTATTGGCACGGGTCGCTTCAAGGCGTTTTTTCGCAATCAATCCATCGGCAAACAGGGATTGATCCCGGGATAAATCCTGTCTGGCCACCGTGGCCTGCGCATTCGCCATGGCCCATTGCGCCTGATCTTGGGCCAATTGCGGGCTGGCGATTTCGATGAGGGGCTGCCCGGCTTTTACCGTTTCCCCAATTTGTGGGACAGCACCGATGATTTGGCCATCGGCGGGCGACGATACCTGGGCGCTGGCCGACTCCCCAGCCAGCGCGCTGGCGGAGGCGCTAATGTGCACGATGCCGCGCGTTATTGGGAGCTGCTGGGTGAACTGCAGCGGGACAGTCGTGATGTTCATATTAGGCTGCATGGCCGCAGGAATCGCGATGGTTTGATCACCTGATGAAGCGGGCTCTTCTGCAAAACTCGCGTTCGACAGCAGGATTAAACTAGCCAGAATGCTCATGGAGAGGGTGTGGATGGGACGATTCATCATGGGATCATTCCTGTGTGTTCGGTGCTGGGTATCGAGGGAAAGGAGGGCGTTTTCGGGTTCGTGCGCTGACCGGGTATAAATCCCAGGGACTGCTTCAAGCTGCTTTGATCCGCTTGGTAGTCGACTCGGGCCAGATTGGCTTGCAGGCGCGCATCGGCGGCCTCCCGCTCGAAATACAGCAGGCGGCTCCAGTCGAGCTCGCCCAGACGTAGTGCTTTTTCTTTGAGTTTCAGGGTTTTTTCGGTGAGCGTTGCGCGCCGATCCAGTTGATCGATTCGGGTCGGCCATTCGGCCACGCGCTGTTGATAGACCGTGACATCGCTTTGGATCTGGTGGGCGGCCCGCATCAGCGCCACTTGCGCTTGCGCTCGTTGCTGGGCCATTTCCGCCAGCGCCGGGTTGCGGTAAGCCTGGCCGCCGATGGGCAGGCTCAGGGTGATAAGTAGGCTGTCGTCATAAGGTGTGCCGCGATCGCCGCGATCTCGCTTGACGCCGAAACCCAGTTCCGGTGCGCCTGCACCCGCTGCGCGCTCGGCGGCAATTTTTGCGCTATCGAGCCCGACTTCGCTGGCCATTTGGCGCAGCAGGGGATGGGTGTGAAACAAATCTTCAGCGGTGACGGGGCCGGTAGGCAACTGTTTCGGCGCGGATGCCCCCAAATCCGAGGGGAGATCCGGGCTGCCGCTCATCTGCGCCCAGCGGCTCTGCGCGTTTTTCAGGCGAATGCTTGCCTGGCTGACACTATCCTGCACGGCCAGCAATTGTCCTTCTACCGTGAGCCGATCGACTTCAGCGGCCTCGCCCAATTTGACTTGACGGGTGACCAGGGCCAGATCGTGACGCATGATCGCCAGTTGTTGTTTGGCGGTGTTCAGCGCGGTATCGGCACGCCGCCAATCCCAGGCCAATTGCCGTAGCGTGCCGATCAGCTCCAGCCGGGTCGCGGCCTCGCGGCTTTGCGCATTGAGGGCGGCCTGTTCGGTCAGGTTTTTCCAGGCGTCGGTCTGATCCAGTCGGCGTAAGGGCAGGCGCACGTCGAGCTGCATTTCCGCCTCACCCCGGTTGGTCATGGGCCGATCGTTGCGGTACAAGCCATCGAGGATAGGGGCCCCCGCGAGCCAGCCGTCAGCCCGCGCCTGTTCAGCCCGAACACGGTCAAGGTCGGCCTGGGTCACCAGGTTCAGATCCAGGCGGTGTTCGGCCTGTTGCAGGATCGACTGCCAGTCGGCCGTGCCGGTGGTTGTGGTGGTCTGTTTGGCGTTCAAGGCGGGGGGCGAAGTGCCGGCCCAGGTTTGCAGGGAGTTGCCGCCGAGCAGGCCAAGCAGCAGCATAGCGACCACCGTCCGCGGGCGGGGTATGTCGTTGGACTGTGGCGTGAATATCGTCATCGGCAATTCCTGCGGTTCGTGTTTGGTGTCAAGGCGGCTCAATCGATAGCCGTCCTGTCGTTCTTCATGGATTTATGCGGGGGAGATGTTCCCTAACTCGCCTTGAGGATAAAGGCGGGGACGTGCAGGGATGTTGCGGGCATGTTTCATTGTGTTACACAGGCTCCGTGGTAATTGACGCCCGCCCCCGGCTTGGTAACACTGCTTGAACTTCTCCCTGCAATGGCTTTATCGAATATGAGCATGGCCGACGCGTCCGATCTGACCCTACCCGCTCCTCAGCCCGCCGATCTGCCCGTGATTTTGGTCGTGGATGACGATCCGGGGATTCAAACCCTGCTGAGCCGCTATTTGCGTGAACAGGGCTTTGCCGTGGTTATTGCAGGGGATGGTCGCGCTTTTGATGCGGTGATGAACTCCGGCCAACACATCGATCTGATCGTGTTGGATGTGATGCTTCCGGGGGAGAATGGTTTGTCGATTGCCCGCCGTCTTGATCCGAAAAGTCGCCCACCCCTGATTATTTTGTCTGCACGGGGCGAGGATATCGACCGAATTGTGGGGTTGGAGGTGGGGGCCGACGACTATCTGCCCAAGCCGTTCAATCCCCGCGAGTTGATCGCCCGCATTCGTGCCGTGCTGCGTCGAGGCGCCCCTTCGGAACCAGCGGCAATAAAACCACCTGTGGCCGAAGATACCCGGATGCATGTAGGGGATTTTTCGATCGATACCTTGATGCACCAGGCCTTCCTGCGGGATAACCTGCTGGATTTGACCCGGGGTGAATGGCAGATGTTGCAGTTTTTTCTGGAGCGCCCCAACCGCGTCATCAATCGTGATCAAATCATGGATTACCTCAAGGGGTATGAGCGTTCGGCCTCCGATCGCAGTATTGATGTCCGGGTGACGCGCCTGCGCCGCAAAATCGAGGAAAACCCGACCGATCCGCGCTATCTGGTGACGATCTGGGGTGAAGGTTATCTGTTCGTGCCGTCGGGGCGGCAGCCCCGCTTTGCGGAAGGGGCGTCATGAAGCGTCGTCAGTCCGAAGGCCATTCCTGGAGTTTGTTTTCGAGCACGGCCCTGGCGCTGATCGGCTCCATTAGCGTGATTCTGGTTTTCGCCCTTTCGGCGGTCACCTGGGTCGTCATGGTGCCGATGGCCAAGCGTTCGGCGGACGATTTGGCAGCGCTGATCATCCTCTCGGCACAGACCTGGGTCGAACTGCCCCACAATGTCCAGCCGCTATTGGCTGCCGAACTTAAATCCCAGCACGGCATCACCATCAAGGAAATCACCACACTTACCCGACAGCATAATGCCCACTTGCCTTATGTTCGGTTCCTGCACGATGCGGTCGTGCAACGGTTTCACCAGTGCCCGGCCGGGACGGTCGATCCAAAAACCGGGGAATGCATCTACATCGGTGCGCTTCCGCATGATGCGGGCTACTGGCTGGAACTCCCTATCGCCGATGATGTACTGAAATTCGAATTTACCCGTGAGCGTGTGGGGTACAAAATTCCGTTCACCCTCGGGATTATTCTCGTTTCCGGCATCCTGCTGACGCTGATCGTCGGTTTGTGGCTGACGCGCCGACTCACGCGCCCGGTCAGTCAGCTGGCCGAACAGGTCAGCCGGGGATTGCCTGATGCCCCGTTGCCGCTCACGGGGCCAAAAGAAACGCGGGTGCTGATCGACGCCGTCAACCGCCGAACCGCCGAGGTCAAGCAACTGCTTGAAAGCCGAACCATCCTGCTGGCCGGGATCTCCCATGATCTGCGCACCCCTCTGACGCGCCTGAGTTTGAGCCTTGCTTTGGCGCAGGACAGTATCGAGCCCGAGCTGCATGATCAGATGCAGGACGATATCGGGCGGATGAATCGCCTGATTGCCGAGGTGCTGTTGATCGCGCGTGGGGTGAATCAGGCGTCGACCGAGCGCATCGCCTTGTCGCCCTGGCTCGAACAGTTGGCTGAGAACGCCTGTCAGCGCGGCGTCGAGCTCGAATTGATCCTGCCTCGGCACGAACGGGAGGCGAACATCGCCCCCATGGCCTTGCAGCGCATTCTCGACAATCTAATTGATAATGCGCATCGCTATGGCGCGCCACCGGTCGTCTTGCGGTTGGTAGAGCAACCCGATGCACTAGTTTTGTGCGTTGAGGATCAGGGTGAAGGCTTGACCGAGTCGGAAATCGAGCAGTTGATGGCCCCGTTTGCTCGCAAGGATGCGGCGCGGGGTGGCGATGCGGGGTATGGCTTGGGCCTGAGTTTGGCGAGCGCATTGGCCGAATCCCAGCATTGGCGGCTAGAGCTGTATGCCTCGGGACGACACCCGGAGCGGGCGCCCGCGCACCGTCCTACTGGGCTGGTTGCCTGCCTGATCCTTCCGAACGTGGTAGCGGAACGGAACGGCGTCATTCATGTCTGATCTGGGTGGCGCCCGCTAATGGTGCTGATTTCGCACCACGAGATAACGCGCTTATCCTCCCTTCGCACCAATTCGGTGCGCGTGGTGTGTGCGATGAGCGCAATGAATACCCTCCGTGGGTAAATGAAGCGGGCTTCAGCACCTGAGTGGGGCGTAATAACCCTCTAAAAAAAGGGCGGTTTTGGTAGTGTGATCGCGTTGGGTTGCCATCTGCGTGTATTTTCCGGCATGATTCCTGCTTTTATTGCGTATTACGTGATTTGGTTCGATGATGCGCGTCAGGCAGTCTGTTCTGCATCTACCACCCCTTGTTGACTGCTCAATTTTGATAAAAAGCCCTGGAGGAATTCATGTCCGTTAGTCATGCGATGAAAATTATGGAAGAGAACGGAGTCAAGTTTGTTGACTTCCGTTTCACCGATACTCGTGGCAAGCAGCAGCACGTCACCTACCCCGCCGGTCGAGTGGATGAAGAAAGCTTCGAGTCTGGCATCATGTTCGACGGCTCTTCTATTACCGGTTGGAAAGGGATCAACGCTTCGGACATGATTCTGATGCCGGATGCCAGCACCGCCGTGATGGATCCGTTCTCCGAAGAACCCACCATGATCCTGGTTTGCGACGTCATCGAGCCGGACACCATGCAGGGTTACACCCGTGATCCGCGTTCCGTTGCCAAACGCGCCGAAGCCTACATCCAGTCTTCTGGTCTGGCGGACGTGGCCTACTTCGGCCCGGAAAACGAGTTCTTCGTGTTCGACGACGTGCGCTGGGGCAATGACATGTCCGGCTCGTTCGTCAAGATCGATTCCAAGGAAGCCGCCTGGAACTCCGGCGCTGAATACCCGGAAGGCAACATGGGCCACCGCCCGACCGTGAAAGGTGGTTACTTCCCGGTTCCCCCGGTCGATTCCCTGCATGACCTGCGTCAAACCATGTGCCTCGTACTCGAAGACATGGGGCAAACCGTCGAAGTGCATCACCACGAAGTGGCGACTGCCGGCCAGTGCGAAATCGGCGTGGCGTTCAACACCCTGGTGAAGAAAGCCGACGAAGTGCAAACCCTGAAGTATGTGCTGCACAACGTGGCCCACAGCTACGGCAAGACCCTGACCTTCATGCCGAAGCCCATGTATGGCGATAACGGCTCAGGCATGCACGTGCACCAGTCCATGGCCAAAGACGGCAAGAACCTGTTCTCGGGTGACGGCTATGCCGGTCTGTCCGAAATGGCGCTGTACTACATCGGCGGCATCATCAAGCACGCACGCACCCTGAATGCGTTCTGCAACCCGTCCACCAACAGCTACAAGCGTCTGGTTCCGCACTTCGAAGCCCCGGTCAAACTGGCGTACTCCGCCCGTAACCGTTCTGCCTCGATTCGTATCCCGTTCGTATCGAACCCGAAAGCCCGCCGTATCGAACTGCGTTTCCCGGATTCCACCGCCAACCCGTACCTGGCGTTCTCCGCCATGCTGATGGCCGGTATCGACGGTATCCAGAACAAGATTCATCCGGGCGAAGCCGCCAGCAAGAACCTGTACGATCTGCCGCCAGAAGAAGAGAAGAACATCCCGGAAGTGGCGTTCTCTCTGGATCAGGCGCTGGATGCACTGGACGCCGATCGCGAGTTCCTCAAGCGTGGCGACGTGTTCAGCGACGACCTGATCGATGCCTACCTCGAACTGAAGCGCGGCGAAGTTCAGCGCGTACGTCAGTTGCCGCATCCCGTCGAATTCGAGATGTATTACAGCCTGTAATTCATCAAGCACGGTGTGCGATGCAGAAAACCCCCGGCTTGCCGGGGGTTTTGTCTTGTGGGTGGGTAATCAAACAGAAGTCCTGTTGTTACCTGATTTAATGAATGAAGATTTTGGAACAATAAAATGCCCCATGAACATAAAACCGCGTCAGATACTGCACCCCACCACGTCGCCACGCGCCGTGCGCCGAGGTTGATTCGGCACCTGAGCATCATGACCCTGATCGAGGGGAGTTCGCTGATCGCCCTGGTATTGATCGCTGTGCCACTCAAGCATTTGGCTGGGCTGCCAATTGCCGTCGAAGTGGTCGGTCCGATACATGGCACCCTGTTTCTCTGGATGGTTGCCACCTTGCTATCGACCATGGCAACAGGCCAGATCTCACCGGGCAAAGGCGGGTTGGTGTTTTTGGCTGCCCTGATCCCGTTTGGTGGCTTGTGGTCGCATCGATTGATTGATCGGGATATTGCCCGGCATCGCGCTGGGGAGACGGCCTCCTGATCTTGGGCCCCGGCATCGTGGCTTCAAAGGAGTCTGGGAATCCTGTCATTATTTTGCGCTGCAACCTCCCGTACACTGTCAACCAGCGCTGGGGGCTTGCCCTCAGCGTTTTTGACGGGGATGGGCCCCAGCCTGAATTCGATACTGCGTCCAGAGAGAGGGATGTTGCATGCTGATGCCTACGCTGCACACCGAACGCCTCGTTTTACGCCCCTTTGTCGCCGCCGATGCGCCGACCGTGCAAGTACTGGCGGGCAACCGTCTGGTTGCCGACACCACAACGAATATCCCCCACCCTTACCCGGACGGCGCCGCTGAGCGCTGGATTGCGAGCCATGCAGGATCGTTTGTGGATCGTGAAACGCTGACACTGGCCGTTACGCGGCGGGATGAGGGCCGGTTGCTGGGCGCGGTCAGCCTGATTGATATCCAGCCCCGTCATCAGCGTGCTGAAGTGGGGTACTGGATTGGGGTTGAGTTCTGGGGGCAAGGGGTTTGCACCGAGGCCGTTGCGGCCTTGATGGATTTTGCCCGTACCGATCTGGAGATCACCCGGTTTGTTGGTCGGTGCTATGCGCGCAATCCGGCTTCGGCACGGGTCATGGAAAAGTGCGGTATGACGCATGAAGGAACCCTGCGTCAGCATGTGGCCAAATGGGGCAAGTTTGAAGATATGCTGTTGTACGGTCAGGTGTTGCCCCAGCGCTCCGCGCAATAATTGGGGCCAGAATAAAAATAGCGATCTCTGATTTTGACGCCCGGTAATCCGCCTTCGCCCGGAATCTACAATATGGCGGAACCCTATGGCACTGTGCGTATTGATCGAGCCGTGCGGGCAATGGGCTGGCGGCCGGGGTTTCGCATTACCCAGGGGACGTTCTACCCCATGCGACATGGTCACCTTCGAACGGGGCACGGCTTGGCGGTGTGTTTATAAAAACACGTTGCGCGTTGGCAGCGGAGGTCTACGCTTGGAGCTGTACTTCGTCGTGGTGCGACGCCTGCAGTTTTTATGTGGCGCATTCAGCCATACCCATCCTTTGAACCAAGTGCTGCCATAGGTGCAGCGGGAGCGTGCAATGTGATCGAGTTGACGGTGAATAATCGCAAGTTGCAGTTGGATGTGGCCGAGCAGATGCCCTTGCTTTGGGCTTTGCGTGACCACCTTGGCCTTACGGGCACCAAGTTCGGTTGCGGCGCCGGGTTGTGCGGGGCGTGCACGGTTCATCTCGATGGCAAGGCGATTCGCTCCTGTGTCACACCGATCAGCAGTGCTCAGGGCAAGCGGATCACCACGATCGAAGGTTTGTCCGCCGTGTCCGACCATCCTGTGCAATTGGCCTGGATTGCAGAAGACGTGCCGCAGTGCGGCTACTGCCAGTCCGGTCAGATCATGCAGGCGGTGGCGCTTTTGGCCGAGACGCCTCAGCCCTCCGAACAGCAGATTGAGCAGGCCATGGCAGGTAATCTCTGCCGTTGCGGTACCTATAACCGTATCAAGTCCGCGATTCGACGTGCGGCCAAGTCGAATGAATCGATGGCCGTCGCCGCGGTCAATACGGCGTTGGTCGACAACGAAGCGACGGAGGTTCGGTCATGATTTCCCGTCGCGAGTTTCTTACGGTCAGCCTGGCTACCGGTGGTGGATTGCTGCTGGGTTTTTCCACCGCGTCTCAGGCAGAGACAGCACCGGCGAGTGTTGTTCCAGCGGTTGCCAGCGGTAAGGACTTCGCGCCCAATGCCTGGGTGCGGATTGCACCGGACGGGCAGATCACCCTGGTGGTGTCGGCATCCGAGATGGGGCAGGGCGCCATGACGGCTTTGCCGATGCTGATTGCCGAAGAGCTGGATGCCGAATGGGGGCGTTTCAATACTGAATTTGCACCGGCTAATCAGGCTTATGCCAACCCGTTGCTCGGTGGACAAATCACCGGGGGCAGCGCGACGGTGCGTGGGTTTTACACGAAGATGCGGGAAGTGGGCGCAACTGCACGCGAGATGCTGCTACAGGCGGCAGCCAAACAGTGGAGTGTGTCGGCGAACGCGCTGATCACCGAACCCGGGCGTGTGGTGCACCCAGGCAGCGGTCGAATTGCCCTGTACGGCGAGCTGGCCGAGGCGGCGGCTTCGGTGCCGGTGCCCGGTTCAGTCATGCTCAAGTCCGAAAAAGACTTTCGAATCATCGGCAAGCCAACCCCACGACTGGATACGCCGATCAAGGTCAACGGTCAGGCGGGTTTCGGGATCGATGCCCGACCGGAGGATCTGCGCATCGCGACCATCGAACGGTGCCCGGTATTTGGCGGCAAGGTTAAATCGTTTGACGCGACCGCGGCGAAGGCCGTCAAGGGTGTGCTGGCCGTGATCGGGCTGGATCACGGCGTGGCCGTGCTGGCACGGGATTACTGGACGGCCGAGCAGGGGCGTCAGCAGCTCAAGATCGACTGGGATCTCGGCCCCCTGGCCGATCTGAGCAGCGAGGGCATTACCCGGATGTTGCGTGCGGGGGTCGAGACGAAGGCCAGACCAGCGGCTAAGCATGGTCAGGGCGCCGGTGCTCTGCCATCTGCGGGCAGCAAGAAGATATTCCGAGCCGTCTATCAGGTCCCTTATCTGGCACATACCTGCATGGAGCCGATGAACTGCACGGCGGCGGTCACAGCCGACGGGGTGACCGTCTGGGCGCCGACTCAGGCACAGGGCAATGCGCAGCGCGCTGCCGCCAAAGCGGCGGGTGTTGATGCCTCGAAGGTCATGGTGCACACCACCTTCCTGGGCGGCGGTTTCGGCCGCCGTTCCGAGTCGGATTTCGTCACCGAGGCCGTGCAACTGGCGAAGCAGCACGGCCATCCGGTCAAGGTGATCTGGAGCCGCCCCGATGACGTGCAGCACGATTATTATCGCCCGATCGCCTACAACGAACTCTCGGCCGAACTGGACGCGCACGGGATGCCGAAAACCTGGGTACATCGCATCGCCGGGCCGTCCATTTGGTCGCGGATCGCCCCGGCACGGGTCAAGAACGGTATTGATCCCTCAGCGGTCGAAGGGGCGGCCGATCTGCCCTACGCCATCCCCAATCTGGAAGTGACCTACGCCCTGATCGATCCCGGCGTGCCGGTGGGGTTCTGGCGTTCGGTTGGCCATTCGCAGAACGCCTATGTGGTCGAATGCTTTCTCGACGAACTGGCCGCCCAGAGCGGACAGGATCCGTTTGAATATCGCAAGAAACTGCTCAAGGATCAGCCACGCTATCTGGCCGTGCTGGAAAAGGCCGCCGAGATGGCGAACTGGGGCAAGCCATTGCCCAAGAGGCATCATCACGGGATCGCCGTTGCCAAGGCCTTTGGCAGTTACTGCGCGCAGGTCGCCGAGGTGTCGATCGAATCCGGCAAGCCGCGCGTACACAAGGTGCATTGCGCGATCGATTGCGGCGTGGCGGTCAACCCGTCGGGCGTCGAAGCCCAGATGCAGTCGGCGATCGTCTATGGCCTGACCGCGGCGCTGTCGGGCAAGATCACGCTCAAGAATGGCCGGGTGCAGCAGCAAAATTTTAACGATTATCCGGCGCTGCGCATCGACGAGATGCCGGAGATCGCGGTGGCGATCATCGGTTCCGGGGTCGAATCCGGCCATACGTTGGGTGGCGTGGGTGAACCAGGGTTGCCGCCGATCGCCCCAGCCGTGGTCAATGCCTTGCGCGCTGCCACCGGCAAGCCGCAGCGCGAATTGCCGATCCGACTTTAAATCATGACTACTGATGCGCAGGTCGTGATCGATCGGGCACTCGCCGCCCATGCAGCGGGGCAGCATGTATTGTTGGTGACGGTCGCAAAAACCTGGGGCTCCTCCCCGCGCCCGCCTGGCTCGATGCTGGCGATCATCGCGCCCCAGTCGGCCCGGCCGGTGCTGATTGGTTCTGTTTCCGGCGGCTGTGTCGAAGACGATTTGCGCGAGCGCTTGAGTCGGGCACCGCAGCCGAATCGCCCGCAGTTGATTCGCTATGGCGGCGCCGAGTCTGAACGCGTCGGTCTGCCTTGCGGCGGAGAATTGCTGTTGGTGATCGAATCACTGACTGCGACCGATCAGCTGGCACCCGCGCGTGCGGCGCTGAATTGCCGGGCGTCCATGAGTCGGGTGCTGGATCTGCGAACGGGTGCCGTTCAGTGGCATACGGGTTTGCGCCCCGTGCAACTGACCGATGAAACATTCATTTGCCCGTTTGGCCCCGCTTGGCGACTGCTGCTGATCGGAGCCGGGCCAGTCGCCGGTCATCTGGCACGGATGGCGTTGGCACTGGATTTCGCCGTCACGCTTTGCGACGGAAGGCCCGAGCGATTGCCGTCGTGGCAGCAGCAGTTCCCGGATCTTATTGATGCCGTGACACTGGATGCACGCAGCCCCGATAGGGTGGCCGAAACTCTGCCCATCGATACCCGCACGGCTGTGGTCGCACTAGCCCACGATCCGCGTCAGGACGACCTGGGACTGATGGTCGCGCTGGAACAACCGGCGTTTTACATCGCCGCGATGGGCTCGCTCCGAACCAGTGCCGCCCGGCGCGAACGGTTGCAATCGCTCGGGATCGATACCCAGCGGCTGATGGCGCCGGCGGGATTGGACATTGGCAGTCATACCCCGGCCGAGATTGCCGTGTCGATCGCCGCTGAGCTGGTGGCTGCCAAGCAGACCGTAGGGCAGGCAAATCAGCAGGCGGCTGCGCTGCAAGCCACCACAGAGGTGTTGGCTGAAGCACGGGCTGAAGCGTTGGCCGAACCTGTCGAAGACTTAGTGTCCACCCGTATGCATATCAGACATGACCCTCCCTCGACGAACACCTAAGTGCGAGCCGCCTGACATCGAGCCTGGCATCGAACCTGTCGGTATCCTGCTGGCAGCCGGTTTCTCGCGCCGTTTCGGTGTCCAGGACAAGCGCCACCTACCCTGGAATAATTGTCATTGCCTGGCAGAGGCCAGTGCCCTGCCGCTGATAGAAACGTTGGCGCATGTCGTGGTGGTGGTGAGACCAGAGGATGAGGCCCTGGCCGAGCGGTTGGCGCACCTCGGCTGCGAGCCGCTGATCTGCCCTCATGCCGAACAGGGTATGGGGGCGAGCCTGGCCTGGGGCGTTCGGTACCTCTCCGATCACCGCCACGGCTGGGTTGTTGGGCTGGCCGACATGCCCGCCATTGCTGCGGCCAGTGTCGCCGCTGTGCGGCAGGCCTTAATCGACGGCTGCCCTGCCGCCCGCCCGGCGCATGCGGGGCAACCGGGACACCCGGTGGGATTCTCCGTACGGGCACGAGCCGCCCTGCTGGCGCTGAAAGGTGACATGGGTGCGCGCGCGTTATTCACACAGTTGGGTGGCCGATTGCTTCCCACCGACGATGCGGGCTTCCTGCTCGATATCGACGAACCGGCCGCGTTGCGATAACGCCAGTCAAAATAGCCCCGAATCCGTCGTGAACAGTCAGCCCGAGAGGGGCAGCCACGCCTGCCGCATTTAAATATATCCACACTTTCAGTTGCTATATGTAACAGCGGCCCGCAATAAAGTTGTGCCTCTTGTTAAGGCCGACTTGTATTAGTTGGCGACATACCTGTGCGAAAAAATCAACTACTGCACATGCCAGGTGCGCCCAAGCACGGTGCTCAGGATGGTCGCTCATTTATTTTTATTTAAAAACAGTGTCTTGCGTATTTTTCGGTGTCCCGGAATTCTTGGCACATCAGTTGCATTTACTATCATGTCATAACAAGTTCTGAACTAGAGCGAAAAGACTGGTGGTGCGATTATGCGAAATGAAAAGATTCTGTCTCATATGTCCCCAGTTCCTCTTTATACACAGATTAAAGAGGTACTTCGCAGCCGAATTTTTAATGGTACTTATCAGTGTCATGAGCAAATGCCCTCGGAAAGCGAATTAACCAAAATTTTTGGTGTTAGCCGAATTACGGTGCGTCAGGCATTGGACCATCTTCAGAAAGAAGGTTTGATATTCAAGATTCACGGAAAGGGTACTTATGTTTCCAAGCCCAAGATTTTCCAGAATCTGGGAAAACTGCAAGGGTTTGGAGAAGCAATGTCCGGCATGGGCTACGAAATCGTTTCTCAAGTAATCGGTAAAAAAATTGTACCGGCGGACAAAACGGTTTGTTTAAAGCTGGATGTAAATGAAGGTGAACTCGTTTATGAGATTCGGCGTGTTCGTTATTTGAATAGTGCGCCTTTATCACTGGATGTGACTTATATCCCCAAGATGGTTGGTGAGCGACTCATTAAAGAAGATCTGGCACATCGGGATATTTTCCTCATTCTTGAAAACGATTATGGCTACTCGCTGGGACAAGCCGATCTGCAGATTGAGTCAATCCTCGCGGACGATGTTCTCTCGGCGCTACTTAATGTGGAAGAGGGCGCGCCGATCCTGCGCATCGAACGTCTGACCTTTACTACGGACAACCAACCACTCGATTTTGAGTATCTGTATTACCGGGGCGATGCCCTCCAGTATCGCCTCCGCATTGAACGCGCACATATCTGACCGCGGCGGCTTTGATAAACATGCATATCGATTAAGTCAGGAGACACTACGTGAATACCATTGAAATTGAAGTAGATGTACTGGTGATCGGGGGCGGAACAGCCGGCCCTATGGCCGCCGTGAAGGCTAAGGAAAAGAACCCTAATCTTCGTGTGATGGTGCTCGAAAAAGCCAACGTGAAAAGAAGTGGGGCCATTTCTATGGGTATGGACGGCCTGAATAATGCCGTGATACCGGGGCATGCCACGCCGGAACAATATGTGAAGGAAATTACGGTGGCCAATGATGGCATCGTGAATCAGAAAACCGTGATGGCCTATGCCGAGAACAGTTTCGCCATGATCGAGGAACTTGATCGCTGGGGCGTGAAATTCGAAAAGGACGAAACCGGCGACTATGCCGTCAAAAAGGTCCACCACATTGGAACCTATGTGTTGCCCATGCCGGAAGGCCACAACATGAAGAAGGTGCTCTATCGTCAACTGAAGAAGCGTCGGGTGGAGGTGACCAATCGCCTCGTGGCGACCCGGCTGCTCCTGGATGAGAATGGCGCCATCGCCGGTGCCATGGCCGTGGATAGTCGTACGGCAGATTTTTACGTGATCCGTACCAAGACCGTGATTCTGGCCACCGGGGCGGCCGGACGCCTGGGGCTGCCCGCTTCCGGCTACTTGTTCGGCACCTACGAGAACCCGACCAACGCGGGTGATGGTTATAGCCTGGCCTACCATGCGGGTGCCGAGTTATCCGGTATTGAGTGCTTTCAGATCAATCCCTTGATCAAGGACTACAACGGTCCGTCCTGTGCCTATGTGACGGGTCCTTTTGGCGGCTACACCGCCAATGCCAAAGGTGATCGCTTCATCGAGTGCGATTACTGGAGTGGCCAGATGATGTTTGAGTTCTACCGGGAGCTGGAGGGGGGGAATGGCCCCGTATTCCTGAAGATGGACCATCTGGCGGACGAGACGATCTCCCAGATCGAGGAGATTCTGCATAGCAACGAACGCCCCAGCCGCGGTCGTTTCCATGAAGGTCGCGGTTTGAACTACCGGGATGGCATGGTGGAAATGCATATTTCGGAGATTGGATTGTGCAGCGGCCACAGTGCCTCCGGTGTGTGGGTCAACGAGCGTGCAGAAACCACGGTTCCTGGGTTATATGCGGCGGGCGATCTCGCCTGCGTACCGCATAACTACATGCTGGGTGCCTTTGTGTACGGCAAGTTCGCGGGTGAATCAGCTGCCGAATATTGCGCGACTCATTCACTGGTTCCGGTGGATGAAGGTCAGATTGAAAAAGAACGTGCGCGTGTCTGGGGGCCATTATCGGTAAAGGATGGTTTGCCCCCGGCGCAGGTTGAATACAAGTTGCGGCGGATGGTGAATGACTATCTTCAGCCGCCCAAGATCACCCGCAAGATGGAAATTGGATTACAGCGGTTCGGAGAAATTTCCGAAGATCTTTCTCGTCTGAGTGCTGCCGACCCGCACGAACTCATGCGGGCCATGGAAATTCACTTTATTCGCGATTGCGCCGAGATGGCTGCCGTGGCCTCCCTGTACCGGAAGGAAAGCCGATGGGGACTCTATCACTATCGGGCGGATTACCCCGACAGGGACGATAAGGATTGGTTTGTCCATGTTCAGCTCAAGAAGGGTGAAGACGGCAACATGACCTGTTTCACGCGGCCCATCGCGCCCTACATCGTGCCCTTGGACGAGCAGGAAAAAACAGCCTACGAAAAACTGCGGATCGTTAAAGAACCCGCAACCATTTAATCAAGGAGAGGTGCCATGTCCTATGCCCTGAACCGCGTCACGGTACCCGTTACCGTCGATGCAGAGAAATGTATTGCCGATAAAGGGTGCACCGTGTGTGTGGATGTCTGTCCCCTGGATGTGCTCGCCATCGATCTCTCAAAAGGGACCGCATACATGAAATACGATGAATGTTGGTATTGCATGCCCTGCGAAAAGGACTGCCCGACAGGGGCGGTCAATGTCGACATCCCTTATTTGCTTCGCTAGGTCATGGAGTCAATCATGAATGAACTTGCCAACCAAAACGAAGAAGTAACGGAGCTTCTGGCTCGTTTGATTGATCCCGATCCCGGCGTACGCCGCATCGCGGTTTTGGATCTATTGGATACAGACGACTATGACCTTGTGGCCCCGGCCTTGCTACAGGCATTGGGTGATGGGGATGCCAGTGTGCGTGCTGAAGCGGCTATAGCGCTTGAAGGATTTGAGACGCCCCCGATTATTCAGGGGCTCTTGAGAGCGCTTAAAGATGAGTACCCGGAGGTGACCAAAGCAGCTGCCCAATCCTTGGCAGAGTTGAAATTGCCGGCGTCTGGCGCGCTGTTGATTGTGGAGTTGGGTACGGCCAAAGGGTTTGAGAAGGCCGCCATATTCCGTGCCCTGCGTGAGTTACGTGTGCCCGCCAGCCTGGATCCTGCATTGGCGGCACTGGATGATCCCGACGAAACGGTTCGCGCGGCGGCTGTCGGGGTATTGGGCTATCTCAAGGCACCGAGCGCCGTCGCCCCGATTGCCGTATTGGCAACCAGCGACAAATCACCTCAGGTTCGGCGGATTGCCGTCGGTGCCCTTGGTTTTGAGGGTGCTGATTTGTCGACGATTTTGCCCGCGCTGATCACCGCACTCGGTGATGAACTCTGGCAGGTCCGAGAGGAGTCGGTCATCACCTTGGGCAAATTGGGTATGGATCAGGGTATCCCGCATCTGATTGAGGCCATGGGGGATGAGTACTGGCAGGTCAGCCTCAAAGCCGCGCGCAGTCTGGGCAAGTTACGGAGTCGGGAGGCAGTTCCGGTTCTGACTGAAGCACTCTTTCATGAGGTCAGCAATCTGCGCAAGGAAGCGGCCGTCGCGCTGGGCGAAGTGGGTGATCCCCGTGCCATCCCGGCCCTTGAAAAGGCCCTCCAGGATCCCGATCCGGATGTGCGCAAGTTGGCGAGTTTGGCGCTGAGCCAGATTATCGGTAAATAAAACATAAATACTGGGAGAGCGAGAGCATGGCTTATGTCGTTACGGAGCCCTGTGTCCGTTGCAAATACACAGACTGTGTGGATGTTTGTCCCGTTGATTGTTTCCATGAAGGTCCCAACTTTCTGGTTATTAATCCAAAGGTATGTATCGATTGTTCATTATGCGTCGATGAGTGCCCGGCGGGTGCCATTTTCGCAGTGGAGAACCTGCCGCCGAAATACGAAAAGTATATCAATTTGAATATTGAGTTAGCGCAGTCGTGGCCGCTCATTCACGCAACAAAAGATCCTCTGGATGATGCGGATGACTGGGTGGACATCGAGGATAAATTTAACGAACTGAGCATGTCGTAAGTTGTATTTAGATCATTAAATAAAAGCAGAGTGCATTGGACACTTGCTGGTTGGTCTGAATTCCATGAGGGGAGGGCGTTTGATTGATTGTTGTCTTTTAAGATTCAAATGTATTAGAGGTAAGCGTCATGGAAAAGTATCTGCTTTTGTTTAAGGCCGAAACGGGAAATTTATTTCGTAAGACGAGCGTGTTATTTACGCTGATGTTTTTATTTGTGAGCTTTTCGGCATCCGCCGAGACAGTAACTGTGGGTATTGGAACTCAAAATACGACGACGGATACAGTCACAGGCGGCATCATTATCAAAGAACTCGGGCTGATGAAGAAATACTTGCCGACAACCGGGAAGTATAAAAATATTCATTTCAAATTCGACTGGGAAAACTTCACCTCCGGGCCGCCGGTGACAAATGGCATGATCGCCAACAAACTGCAAATTGGCATGATGGGTGACTATCCCTTGCTGGTGAATGGTTCGGTCTTTCAGCACAGTCACCAAACGAAAAGTGAATTGATCGCCATCATTGCCTACAACGCCGATGGGGCTGGCAACGGTGTTGTGGTACGCGCCAACTCCCCCTACTACCAACTCTCCGATCTCAAGGGTAAGCGTATTTCGGTGCCATTTGGCTCTGCTGCGCACGGTATGCTGCTCAAGGCGATGGAAGACCGAGGCTGGAAGAAGAATTATTGGCACCTGCTGAACCAAAGCCCAGAAGTTGGCACGACCAACCTGCAGGAAGGCAAGATCGATGCGCACGCCGACTTTGTTCCTTTTGCAGATTTGCTGCCTTATCAGGGGTGGGCCCGAAAAATCTTCAGTGGCGTGGAAACCAAAGTACCGACCTTCCACGGTGTTGTTGTTCGCAAAGACTTCGCGGATAAATATCCCGAAGTGGTGGTCGCCTATCTGAGAGCCTTGATGGATGCCAACGATTGGCTGCGCAAGAATCCCAAACTGGCTGCCGAAAAAATCCAGAAATGGACCGGTGTCCCCAAGGAAGTTGACTATCTCTATCTTGGCCCGAGTGGCATTGACACCCTGGATCCGACGATCAAGCCGAAGTGGATTGACGCCATCAAATACGACACAGGCGTGTTGAAGCGCATGGGTATGGTGAAGTCCTTTGATGTCGACGCGTGGCCGAACGACACTTATCTCCGCACGGCATTCAAGGAGCGTGGCGAGGATTATGACAAGCAGTTGGTGAGCGTCTCTAACTACCAGATCTCCGGTATGGATAACCTCTGCCATAAGCCGATTACCGATCCCATGCAGGCCGGTGAAGTATGGATCGAAAACGGCGACATCAGTGCCTATAGCTCGCCGGACTGCACGTTGGCCGCTGTCAACAAGGCGACCAGTGATGGCAAGAAAATCGATGTGGTGTATCTGATCGATCACGCCTTCGGTATCAAGGTATTTGCCAAGCAAGCGTTCTATTCGGTGGACGATAAGGATCCGAAGAAGCCCGTTATCGTGCCCTTCCTGTTGAAGAAGGATGCCGCGGCCTATGCCAAGCAGAACGGCGGACATCTGGCTACCTACACAGAAGCACTGGCTGCTGCCAAGATCTAAGGAGACATCGCCATGAATACAACTACTGGTCTTTTGCCTGCCAAGCAAACGTATGAATATGGCTTGGATCATGTGGACGCATTGGAACCTATGAGTGATCCCATCCCTGAGCGAACGAAACGCACAGTGAAAAGTGGCGACTCAGAAGTATCCACTCGACCGCTTGCGCCAGTCAGGAAGATGCTCAGCCAGTGGTTCATGGCGAATATTGTTAAATTTCTGCTCGGATTGCTTTCGATTACGCTTTTTGTCGGCTTCTGGTATCTGGCCACAAAATATCGATGGGACTTTTATATCCGATTCAACAGTATTCCGAGGCCAGGCGATGTCTTCACGGAAGCGCTCTCGTTGGCTCATCAGGAAGACTTTTACAAAAACATGGCGTTAAGTTTGAGGCGAATCGTACTCGGATTCGGCATTGCTACCGTGCTTGGCATTCTATTCGGCCTGATCATTGGTCGATACCGCCTGGTACATAGCCTGTTGTTTCCGATTCTAGAAATTCTCCGTCCAATTCCGGCAATTGCCTGGGTACCTATTGCGATCATGCTGTGGCCAACCAATGAGTCCAGCATTGTTTTTATTACCTTCCTGGGTTCTTTCTTTCCGATTTTGGTGAATACCATTGAGGGCGTTTCGAACCAGGACAAGATTTTGATTAGTGCGGCCCGATCATTGGGCGCAGGCGAATTCGCGCTCATGAGAGAAGTCATTCTGCCCGGTGCGCTCCCCAGTATTTTTACGGGGTTGGCCATTGGGATGGGCGTGGCCTGGGTATCGCTGATTGCCGCAGAAATGATTGCCGGTGAGTACGGTATCGGCTATTTCACCTGGGAAGCATATTCGCTGATTCAATATAACGATATTGTTGTCGGCATGATTGTTATCGGCATATTGGGTCTGGGTTGCAGTGGTGCTATCCGGCTCATGGGGCGGATCTTGATGCCTTGGCATTCTACGAACAACGGGAGAAGTTAGTCATGATGAACCAGGGCGAAATCGGCCTGAAAGGGCGCATTGATATTCAGGATCTGAAGGTGACCTTTGGCCGAAAGGGCAACCTGGTTGAGGCGGTCAGTGGGATTTCTCTTCATGTTAACCCCGGTGAGTTCGTGTCCATTGTGGGACCGTCCGGGTGTGGGAAATCGACCCTATTAAATGCGGTTGCAGGCTTTGTTAAACCCTCCGGCGGTAAAGTTCTACTCGATGGCAAGGAGATCAAGGGCCCTGGTGCCGATCGTGGCATGGTTTTCCAGCAGTATTCATTATTTCCCTGGATGTCGGTGCGCAAGAACGTGGAGTTCGGCCTGAAAATGGCCGGTAAGGAGCGCAATGCACGGGAGAGTGCCGCCCGAACCTTGTTGGGGCTCGCAGGGCTCCTGGCCTTTGAGAATCATTATCCCGACCAACTCTCCGGGGGGATGCGACAGCGTGTCGGTATTGTTCGGGCCTTGGCGACGAGTCCCCAGGTGTTGCTGATGGATGAGCCATTCGGTGCGCTGGATGCGCAGACGCGTGTCGTGATGCAGGAAATTCTCACCAACATGTGGCAGCGATTCCGACTCTCCGTCCTGTTCATTACCCATGATATCGACGAGTCCATTTTTCTTTCCGACCGGCTGTATGTCATGACGGCCCGGCCCGGGAAGATAAAGGCCGAAATTGAAATACCCCTTCCTCGTCCTCGCGTACCCGAAATGGCGGATTCCGCGGAATTCCTTAAATTGAGACATGAGCTGCACTCCCTGATTCGCGAGGAAAGTTTAAAAGCGATGGGTGGTGAGCTTAAGGAAGGACTGGGGGGGTTCGATACGGAGGTCGGTCCCAAAGGCATTCAAGCGCTGATATAAGGCAGGACAGCCTGCTTCTTGCCTGGAAAAGATTTTAAGGATTGTGTGCGATTGATGTGTTCAGGATCCAGGCAGGATTAATTCGGTGGTTTTTAATGGCGATTTTTATTGTTGTCGCCCCATGAGTTGTTTTGTGTGCGCTTTCCGGTTGGTTTTTTCTGTGTCCGAGTGATCGGGTGTTTCTTGTTTTCAACATGTCATGACATGTATTGATCTAAGCGGTTTTTTGTCGATGGATGCGCTAAGGAGTGAGTGAACATGGCCCGACTTGAATTGAATCTTGAAGGATTTGGTTATGAGGACATTTACCAGGCTGATCGATTGCCCGTACTTGACGCCTTGTTCCTACAGTTTTTAGAGCAGCATTCCTCGGATGTCGGCACGCAATTTCGATTGTACCGTGCCGGTGAAGCGCTTGATGCCATCGCTGAGTCGACCCTGCTGATTGCCGTGGCAAAGTCGCTGGAAGACTTTCTGGTTCAGGTGTTCGGCGTGGAAAGCGATCGCAGCGCACTCCGGTTGCAGCAGGATCAGGAAGATCCGATTCATGCCTTTAAAGAGAAAATGGTCAAGCCGACCTTAAAGCTGCGTCGCTTCGTGCTTGAGCAGTCCTTTGAGACGCTTGATGAGCTGCTCCAGGCCAAATTGACGACCGATGCGGCGCTCGACACCGAGCTTGCCTTCGCGCGTCTTTGGCTTGATGCCGTCGAGCACAGCGACACGGTGACCCTCGACCTGATCAAACAATGGGTATTCGCAGCGAATCAGTCCGTATCGGGCCGTCAGCGGGTTGCTGGGTGGGTCAGCTTTAACCTGCCCCGCAAAGTGATCCCTCTGGAGTTGGTTCCCACCTTGCCGCTTAAAGATGATCCTTATGGTCGCGTCAGTGGCTTACCGGATCGACAGCGCCAACGCGATGGGTTCAATCTGACGGATACGCGGTTCACCTTGCGCCAGGCCATGGATCATGTGCATTACTGTGTCTATTGTCATGACCACGAAGGCGATTATTGCTCCAAGGGTATGCCCGATCGGGAGCAGGGCGGTTTTCGTTCCAATGCACTCGGCGTGGAACTGAATGGTTGCCCGTTGGAAGAAAAGATTTCCGAGGCACATAGCCTCAAGCGTGCGGGTTATACGCTGGCCGCCCTGTCGGTCATCGTGATTGATAACCCCCTGCTGCCCGCGACCGGGCACCGTATCTGTAACGATTGCATGAAAAGCTGCATTTTCCAGAAGCAATCGCCCGTGGATATCCCCCAGGTCGAAACCCGCATCCTGACCGATGTGCTGGACTGGTCATGGGGGTTTGAAATTTATTATCTGCTCACACGCTGGAATCCGCTTAACCGCGACCGCCCGTATGCACTGCCGCACCACGGCACGTCGGTTTTGTGCGTGGGAACGGGGCCGGCCGGCTTCAATCTTTCCTACCATTTGCTGCAGGCGGGATTCGGTGTCGTCGCTGTCGATGGGCTGAAGATCGAGCCCTTGCCCACGGAATGGGTCGGCTCGGCAGACTGTGTGCCCGCCCCCATCCGCCATGTTTCCGTACTCAACGAATCGTTGGAGGATCGGGTTACCTTGGGGTTCGGCGGGGTTGCTGAATATGGCATCACCGTGCGTTGGGACAAGAACTTTCTGAAGCTGGTCTATCTCACGCTGGCGCGCAGTTCCTATTTCCGTGTGTACGGCGGGGTGCGTTTTGGTGGCACCCTGACCACCGAGGATGCATGGTCACTTGGCTTTGATCATATCGCTCTGGCCACCGGCGCCGGCAAGCCAACGCTGGTGCCCATCAAGAACAATTTGGCGCATGGCATTCGCCAGGCGAGTGATTTTCTCATGGCTTTGCAGCTGACCGGGGCGGCCAAGAAGGACAGCCTCACGAATCTGCAGGTTCGCATGCCCGCCGTGGTTGTGGGCGGCGGATTGAGTGCCATTGATACCGCCACGGAGGTTCAGGCTTACTATATTCGTCAGGTTGAAAAGCTGCTGGCTCGCTACGAGAAATTGCAGGACGCGGCATTCTGGAAAGAACTGGAGGATGAGGGCGAACGTATGGTGCTGGCGGAATTTCTGGCGCATGGCCGACAGGTTCGCGCGGAGCGGGTTCAAGCCGCCGCGCGTGGCGAAGCCCCCGATTTTTCCCCCTTGTTGCACCGCTGGGGCGGCGTGACGGTCGCCTATCGACGCGGCATGAATGAATCACCAGCTTATTTGAGAAATCATGAGGAAATCGACAAGGCCCTGGAAGAAGGGATCTTCTACGCGGAAGGATTGGAGCCTCTGGAGGCGCGATTGGATACGCGGGGCCATGTGTCCGCCCTGGTTTGCCGCCGGCGGATCAAGAATGAACAGGGCGCCTGGGTCGATGGCGAAACGCAGGTTGAGCTTCCGGCCCGCGCCGTGTTCATTGCGGCGGGTACCAGTCCGAATACCGTCTACAACCGGGAGCATCCCGGAAGCTTCGAGATGAGTGGCAAGTACTTTTCAACCTACCGGTTCGGTGATGCCCCTGAGCAATGGGTGCCAGCCGCGACGGCCGGTCATGTGAAGGCGCAGGGCACGGGTTTTTTCACGTCCTACAACCGAAACGGGAAACAGGTAAGTGTCTACGGTGACAATCATCCCCTGTTCCAGGGCAGCGTCGTGAAGGCCATGGCCTCGGCCAAGCGGGGCGCGCGCGAAATTATCCGTCTCTATCAGGATCGATTGAATGCGCATTCAGATCTGATGGACGATGCGCGTACCAACTGGGAACAGATGGTTTTAAGACTGGACAACGCCTTGCTGCCGCGCATCGCGCATATTGAACGGCTGAGCGATCGCCTGACCCGCCTGACGGTACGGGCGCCCCAGGCGGCAAAAAACTGGCTGCCGGGTCAGATCTACCGATTGCAAAACTATCATGCCCAAGCCGTGCGAATTGGCGATACCCTGCTGCAAATGGAGGGGATGGCGATCGATGGCGTGGACGTCGACAAGACGGTCGGCGAGATCAAGCTGCTGGTGAATATGGTCGGCACCTCAAGCCGGATCGCTGCGGGCCTGAAGATCGGTGAGCCGATCGTGCTGATGGGGCCGACCGGTACGGGGTTGCCCATGCCGGAGAACAGCGTGGTCACGGTCATGGGGGGGCATTCGGCCGTCACCAGTGCGATCGATGGCAGCGCCGCTTGGCGGGCGGCCGGAAACAAGGTGGTTTTTATCGGCCATTTCCGGGATGTGGCGCGCGCCCGCCCGGTTCAGTCCATCATGGAAATCATCTCGGATCAGGCGATCTGGGTTTTTGACGAGGGTCCTGGTCTGACGTGTTCGCGCCCGCAGGATCGGTGCTTCGTTCATGGCGTGGACGCGTATCTTCAAGACTGTGAGCTGAGTCCGGGAACCCATGGTGAATGGCTTTCACAGACCGATACCCTGATCGTGTCCGATGCCCCTCAGGCGATGGATTGCGTGGCCGCAGCCCTACAGGGCGCGTTGAAACCCTTTCTCAAGCCGAGCCTCAGCGCTGTTGCCGCAGTCAACAGCCCCATGCAGTGCATGATGAAGGAGGTTTGCGCCCAGTGTCTTTGCCGCCATCACGATCCGGACACCAAGGCGCCTGCGGGCGCGGTCTTTTCCTGCTTCAACCATCATCAACCCTTGTTCCGGGTGGATTTCGGCAATTTGCAGGCACGACAGGGGCAAAACAGCGTCCAGGAAAAAGTCGGCAATCAGTGGCTGTCGTTCTTGATGGATCGGGCGTGTGTGCCCAATGGCCTGGAGGAGGGTCTGGAGAACGAATCGGCATTGCCTGCCGGTTCGGGGGATATGTCTCTTGAGTCTGATCAGGTATTAACCCCATGAACGCCCGATCGAACATTGCCGGGCCGCGAGAAATCCGCGTTCACACCGCGGCCAACGAGTTGACCTGCGTATGGCCCGATGGTCGTCAAAGCCGCTATACCGGTAAAGATTTGCGCGATGCGTGTCGCTGCGCCGGTTGTGTGTCCATTGCCTCGATCGGTCGACTGATTGATCAGGACGCCCGTGCCTTTGTGATTGCTTCCGTGGAAGGCGTTGGCGGTTATGGCGTGCAGATTATCTTTCAGGATGGACATGATCGGGGGATCTACCCCTGGGCCTATCTGCGCGAGTTGGCGGCGCTCGACCCGGATGCCGAGGGGTGATGCCCCCCTTTCTGGCGCTCTTGCGCAGGTTGCTGATCGGACTTAACCATCTGGTCGATCAGCATGCCCAGCGGGATAGTGATCATGAGCTGATGCATCGGGATCATTGTGGACCACTGCAAAGACAGCAATGAACCGTCAGGCTGGTTGATGCCTGTGGTCGGCTTCTTGGCTAAAGCAGATGACCACCCCCACCAGTTAACGCCCGCCCCCGATCCTGTTCACAACCCCTCGTGAAAACGGGATAGCCCTCCAAACTTTGTGGCGGGGTTTTCTCCGGTAAACTAAACATCGCAGCCCGCCTTGGGTGTTCGTTTTACGCGTCCGTTACTACCAGAAGAATCAATACCCCATGTTCGAACAGGCCTTCAAAAACATTGACGACATCCTGCACAAGGATGCCGGCTGTTCCAGCGAGCTCGATTACACCGAGCAAACCTCGTGGCTGCTGTTTCTGAAATATCTGGATGGTCTGGAACGGGACAAGGTGATCGAAGCCCAGTTTGTCGGAAAAACCCATACCCCGATTCTGGACGAACCCTACCGCTGGGATGTCTGGGCGGCACCGAAGAATGCCCAAGGTGCGATCGACCACAACACCGCTTTGACCGGCGATGACCTGCGTGATTTTGTCGATCGCACGCTGTTCCCCTACCTGCACGGCTTCAAGCAGCGCGCCACGGGGCCGGACACCATCGAATATAAAATCGGCGAGATTTTCGGCGAAATCAAAAACAAGGTTCAAAGCGGCTACAACCTGCGGGAAATCATCGACCACATCGACGAACTGCGCTTTCGCTCACAAACTGAAAAGCACGAGCTCTCGCACCTGTACGAAGCCAAGATCAAAAACATGGGCAATGCCGGGCGCAACGGCGGCGAGTATTACACCCCGCGCCCCCTGATTCGCGCCATGATTCAGGTCGTCGCCCCGACCATTGGCGAACGCATTTACGACGGTGCAGTGGGCAGTGCGGGCTTTTTGTGTGAAGCCTTCGACTACCTCCAAAAACAGCCGAACCTCACCACGGCGAATATCAAAACCCTGCAAGAACGCACCTTCTACGGCAAGGAAAAGAAATCCCTCGCCTATGTCATCGCCATCATGAACATGATTTTGCATGGCATCGAAGCGCCGAACATCGTCCACACCAATACCCTCACCGAAAACCTCGCCGACGTACAGGACAAGGACCGGTACGAAGTCATCCTCGCCAATCCGCCCTTCGGCGGCAAAGAGCGCAAGGAAGTGCAGCAGAACTTCCCCATCCGCACCGGCGAAACCGCGTTCCTGTTCCTGCAGCACTTCATCAAGATGCTCAAGGCCGGTGGCCGTGCGGCGGTGGTCATCAAGAACACCTTTTTGAGCAATACCGACAACGCCTCGGTCAGCCTGCGCAAATTGCTGCTGGAATCCTGCACGCTGCACACCGTGCTCGATATGCCCGGCGGCACGTTTCAGGGCGCGGGGGTAAAAACCATCGTGCTGTTTTTCGAGAAAGGCGCACCGACCCGCACGATCTGGTATTACCAGCTCGACCCCGGCCGCAATATGGGCAAGACCAACCCGCTTAACGATTCCGATCTGGCCGAGTTCGTCGAACTGCAAAAAACCTTCGCCGATTCACCCAAGAGTTGGCGCGTGGATGTCGCGACCCTCAACACGGCAACCTACGACCTGTCGGTAAAGAACCCGGACGGCGGCGAAGAAGTCATCCATCGCAGCCCGCAAGCCATCATGGACGAGATCGCGGTGCTGGATACGGAAAGCGCAAAGGTGCTGGCGACTATTCGGGATTTGCTGTGATGAAGGGGTGGCAGACCAAGAGTTTTTCCGACGTTTTGGATATTAAAAACGGACGAAATCAGAAGGAAGTTGAGTCTGATAGCGGTGAATATCCCATTTATGGCAGTGCTGGCAATGTGATGGGTTACGCAAATTCCTATATTTGTGAGGCTGGAACAATCATCGTTGGAAGAAAAGGGAATATCAACAGCCCAATTTATGCCGAAACGCGGTTTTGGAATGTTGACACCGCATTTGGTTTGGCCGCAAAGCCTGGCCTAGATAGCAAATTCCTTTATTACTACTGCCTGTCTTTCGATTTCAGCGCGCTTAACCGAGGAACAACAATCCCGAGCTTGGTGAAGTCTGAGTTACTCAGTATCTCGATTCCCGCCCCCCCTCTCTCCGAACAGCAGCGCATTGTCAGCATTATCGATAAAGCCTTTGACGGCATTGCCAAAGCTCGTGCCAATGCCGAACAGAACCTCCAGAATGCCCGCGCCTTGTTTGAAAGCCACCTGCAATCTGTTTTCGCTGATGCTTGGCAAACTGGTGGGCTGGTAACACTCACAGATTTGGCGACTGACATTACAGACGGTGATCATATGCCACCGCCCAAGGCTCCTAGCGGTGTTCCGTTCATCACCATCGGCAATGTTGCCAAAGACACTCGCACCATTGATTTCACAGACACGTTCAAGGTGTCGAGAGAGTATTTCAATCGGTTGAAGCCCAATAAGAAACCACAAAAAGGGGATGTGCTTTACACGGTCACTGGTTCGTTTGGTATTCCCGTTTTACTCGAAGAGCAACGAGAGTTCTGTTTTCAGCGCCATATCGGACTGGTCCGCCCAAAATCAGAGGTGAGTAGTGAGTGGCTTTACTATCTACTCATGTCGCCGCAAATTTTGAAGCAGGCCAACGATGGCGCGACAGGAACCGCTCAAAAAACCGTCTCTCTAAAGTTGCTTCGTGGTTTTCAAGTTCCGCTCGTGCCACTGGAACATCAGCGTGCCGCTGCTGCAAAACTCAAGGCCGTAAGCGCAGAAACCCAATGCCTCGAATCCATTTACAAACGCAAGCTCGCCGCCATCGATGATCTGAAAAAATCCCTGCTTCATCAGGCCTTCAGCGGTCAGTTGTAGGGGCGACCATGGTCAAGTCAGACGAAGAGCAGCGAATCGAAAATGAGGCCATCGCCTACGCCAGACAGCATCGCACGGAGATTGCAAAAAGACTGACCGCTCTTGATTTACATCCCCCCGAGGCCTATCCGGTATCGGTGTTTATGGCTGGTTCGCCGGGTGCGGGCAAAACAGAAACATCACAAGCACTGCTTAGCGCCTTCGAAGCCAATGATGGTTTCAAGATCCTACGCATTGACCCCGATGAACTGCGCCACGAGTTTGCCGCCTACACCGGCGGTAATGCGTGGTTATTTCAGAAAGCGGTGGCTCGCGTGGTGGATCGTATTCTTGATGAGGCGTTCAAAAAAGAGCAGAGCTTCCTCCTGGATGGCACGCTGTCGAGCTTCAAGGTAGCAGACAAAAACATTCAGAGGGCTTTGGGTAAACATCGCCTCGTACAAATTCTGTATGTGTATCAAGATCCCGCCCAAGCATGGGTGTTTGTGCAGGCACGAGAAGCGATGGAAGGCCGACGCATTTTGCCAGAGACTTTTATTGAGCAGTATTTTTCTTCCCGGCAAGTGGTCAATCAGCTCAAACAAATTTATGGTAAAAAAATTCGAGTTGACCTATTGTTCAAGAACATTGATGGATCGACGCGTGTCTACAAAGACAATGTGGATAGCATTGACAACCATGTTCCCGAAAAATACGATGTCGCCTCCCTTGAGCGCCTTTTAGGCATCTCGAAGTGATAGACCAAAGGCTGAATACTATGCTGAGTTTCCTGAAAAAATCGCACACGGTAGAGTCAACGCCATTTTCGGACTTTATTCGCAACGCTTCTTCCGAGCAGAAGAAGCGTGTTTATGCGGGCGTGCTTAAAGAAGCCACCGAACGCCAACAAAAGGTCATCAAAGAAGCTGCCCTCCGCAAGGTTCAGGCGCAAGCTGATCAAAACAAAACCCCTCTGGGCGTGATCTAACAAACCCCCCTCAACACCGAATCTGCATGCAAAGAGGCTGATCCGGTGAACGAAGCCGAAACCCGCGCCGAACACATTGACCCTGCCTTGGCTACTGCCGGATGGGGCGTGGTGGCGGGTTCGCGCATCCGGCGGGAATACCCGATCACCTTGGGCCGCATCGAAGGCGCGGGCAAACGCGGCAAGGCACTGACTGCCGATTACGTGCTGGAATACCGCAATACGAAGTTGGCGGTGGTCGAGGCCAAGGCCTGGAGCAAACCGCTGACCGAAGGCGTGGGGCAAGCCAAGGATTATTCCGACAAACTCGCCATCCGCTTTGCGTATTCGACCAATGGCCAAGGCATCTATGGCATCGATATGCAATCCGGTGCCGAGGCTGAAATCAGCCACTACCCAACCCCCGATGAGTTGTGGGCGCACACCTTTGCCACCCAGAATGCCTGGCGTGATCGCTTCGCGGCGGTGCCGTTCGAGGATCGGGGCGGGTATTTCCAGAGCCGGTATTATCAGGACATTGCCATCGAGCGCGTGCTGGCCGCGATTGCCGATCACCAGTCGCGCATCCTGCTCACCTTGGCAACCGGCACGGGCAAAACCTTCATTGCCTTTCAACTGGCGTGGAAACTGTTCCACAGTCGGTGGAATTTGCGCGATTGGCAAAGCGATAGTGAACCGACCCGCCGCCCACGCATCCTGTTTCTCGCCGACCGAAATATTCTCGCCAATCAGGCATTCAATGCCTTTTCGGCATTTCCCGAAGATGCGCTGGTGCGGATTGAACCCGCCGATATTCGCAAGAAGGGGCGAGTGCCGAAAAACGGCAGTCTGTTTTTCACGATTTTCCAGACCTTCATGAGCGGGCAGGATGCCGAGGGCAAACCTGCTCCCTATTTCGGCGATTATCCGCCGGACTTTTTCGATTTCATCGTGATTGACGAGTGCCATCGCGGCGGCGCGAATGATGAAAGCAACTGGCGCGGCATTCTGGAATATTTCTCCCCCGCCGTGCAGCTTGGCCTGACCGCCACGCCCAAGCGGCAGGATAATGTGGATACCTACAAATACTTCGGCGAGCCGGTGTTTGTGTATTCATTGAAAGACGGCATCAACGATGGCTTTTTGACCCCATTCCGGGTGAAGCAGATTGCCACCACGCTCGATGAGTATGTGTACACGCCCGATGACACGCTGGTGGAAGGCGAGATCGAAGCAGGCAAGCGTTATGAAGAGGCTGATTTCAACAAGATCATCGAGATCAAGGAACGCGAGAAAAAGCGGGTCGAGATTTTCATGGGGCAAATCGATCAACGCGAAAAGACCATCGTCTTCTGCGCAACTCAGGATCATGCCCTGGCCGTGCGCGATCTGATCAACCAGCTTAAGACCTGCAGCGATCCCAATTACTGTCAGCGCGTGACCGCCAATGATGGCGCGCTCGGTGAGCAACACCTGCGCGACTTTCAGGACAACGAAAAAACTATCCCGACGATCCTGACTACCTCGCAAAAACTCTCGACGGGTGTGGATGCGCGCAATGTGCGCAATATCGTGCTGATGCGCCCCGTTAATTCGATGATCGAATTCAAGCAGATCATCGGGCGCGGAACACGACTGTACGAGGGCAAGGATTACTTCACGATTTACGACTTTGTGAAGGCGCATCACCATTTCAGTGATTCCGAATGGGATGGTGAGCCATTAGAGCCAGAACCGAGCGAGCCCACAACGCCTAAACCGCCGAGCACACCAACAGCACCTGATGGCGTGAGCGAACCAACATCGCCCTACACCCCCAAGCCCAAGGTGAAGGTGAAGCTCTCGGATGGCAAGGCCCGCACCATCCAGCACATGATGAGCACGAGCTTCTGGCACCCGGACGGTACACCGATGTCTGCCCAGCAATTCATGGAGTCGCTGTTTGGGCGGCTGCCGGAGTTCTTCAAGGATGAAGAAGAATTACGCGTGCTGTGGAGCGAGCCCGAAACCCGTAAACGATTGCTCGAAGGGCTGGCCGAAAAAGGATTCGGCAAAGATCAGTTACTGGAGATGCAGAAGATCATCGATGCGGAGAACAGTGATCTCTTCGACGTACTGGCTTACGTTGCCTACGCACTCACACCCCTAAGCCGGGAAGAACGCGCGGATCGGGCCATGGCGCTCATCAGCAGCCACTTCAACAGCAAGCAACAGGTATTCCTGGATTTCGTGCTTTCGCACTACATCACCGTGGGCGTGGACGAACTGGACAAAACCAAACTCACCCCGCTGCTGCGCTTGAAATACCACGATTCCATCAACGATGCTATTGCCGACCTCGGCAAGCCAGATGAAATCGGCCAGATGTTTAGTGGGTTTCAGCGATTTTTGTATCAGCCTGAGCAGGGCGTGACTTGAGTGCTTGCCCGGTGCTTTCGTTCGGGTGGCGAGATATTGTGGGGTTCTTTGAGGTAGCCATGCTATCGGGGTAGAAGTCCGACTCCCGACTCCCAACTTCCAACGGACTGAAAACAGATAAACCAAGTCCCTTCACTGAAGTTTCTCGGCCTAAGCAGACATGGTGCGGTCAACCCGCTCTATGGGCGCGTTACTTGCCCGTCCGGCTTGTTGCTGCACGCGCCAACAATGGAGTGACCACTTGGGCTAATCGCGCCTGTGTCCATGCCCGTTGTTCATCGTTCCAACCGTTATCGACCAGAAGGCCCGCCCGGTTGATCACAAAGCTCACGGGAATGCGCCAGATCCGACCATAATCTCCGGCCCAGGCGCTGCCGAGTAGTCCGACCGGAAAGCTGAGTGTGGCTGCTACTTTGCGGACTTGGGTCACATCATCGGGTGCGTCGAGACTGAAACCCAGTACCGTTAGACCCTGATGTTTGTGTGCTTTGGCATAGGCCGAGAGCAGCGGCAGTTCCTCCCGGCACGGGTCGCACCAGGTGGCCCAGAAGGTCACGATGACGACTTGGCCGAGCAGGTCGCGGGTGGCGATGCGCTGACCATCCAGGGTGTGGAGCACGAGCGGCGGTGCCGGTTTGCCGATGGTCAGTTCTCCCGCATGGGCAGGCATGGCCAACAGGCCGTTAGCGGCGCCCAGCCCCATGCCGGCGGCAATTTGGAGAAAAATGCGCCGCCTGATATCCGGGTTGTCGTTAGCCGGTGGGCCGATCATGTGGTCGCCTTGGATTTTGGTCTTGATGATGCGCACTCCACGGTGATGGCGTTGATCAGAAGGAATAGCCCATACCGACCGATGCCGTCCAGCGCGGAAAGAGCTGGTAGCCGCTCAGTTGGCTGTAGATCGGCACCTGTACGAAACCATAGACCTGCATGTTCTTCGTGACGCTGGCACTGATGCCGGGGCTCAAGTAGGCCACGGTGCCGGCCGTGTCTGTGGTGTCCGCGAGGGCGCCCTGATCCGCGTTGTGATGGCTGAAGTTCACTTGTAGCTGCGGCACGATGTTGGGGTTTGCTTCGTACCGGGTGCCGAAGCTCACGGTGGTCAGGTTGCCCGGGCGATAGTCCGCACCGGGTTGATCCAGTTTTTCCTTGATGGCCGACTGGAATTGGCCATTGGCGAACACGTCGAAGTTCTGGCTCACCGGTTGATAATAGTAGGCGCCGACAATCAGGTCGGTACTGCCTGTGCCTGCCTGCAGGCTGGTGTCGAGAATTTGCCCGCCCGCATTGCCCGCCGCGCCGAAATAGACCGGGTTCCGCCCGACCACACCCGTGCCCGCCGCGTCGGGCCCGCCATAGTTGCCCGTGGGGAGTTTGATGCCGAGCTGAACGCCCAGATTATGGGTGGGCAGGAACCCCTGATAACTGGTCAGGAACTTGATATCCCCCAGGCTATTGACGCTGGCATTGCTGAGCTGGTTCGCGCTGAGCGGCAGGGCCGGGTCGGCACTGTAGGTCGAATGACGACGGTCGATATACGGTATCAATAATTGGTAGTTCCAATCGGCGTTGGGGGCGTAACTCAACCCCAGCGTGATGTAGTTGTTGGTCGTTTTGTTCTCCACTTCCTGGCCTGGAATCGTTGCCACCTGCGCTTGCGAAATGGGGCCGGTGCCGGAACGCAGCTGGTTCTGGTTGATATAGTCGTACTGCAAACTCACCCGAAAACCGCTGTTGGATGAGTAGCCCATGGCGGCATCGGTGGAGAGCGAGCAGCCACAGGTGGCGCAGGCAAATGCTTCGTTGGTCGTGACCAGGGCGGTGAGGGAAAGGGCCAGACCAAAGATAGCCTTCAGCTGTTGTTTGGATTCTGTGCGGCTAGGCTGTGTGCCAGTGTTGTGCATTGAGATAGTCCTGATTCACGTGTTAAGAAAATCGCCCCGACTTGGCCGCTCGGCAGGCAAATGCATCGCTGCCATCGCTTTGGGCGTCGTTCAAAGATCCGCACAGATAGAGCAATCTTTACACCAATCCGTAACCCCGTGTTTATTAATAGTGCGACTATTTATTTGGGCGGATTTCTGCGTCATTTGACACACCATTCGGGTCATGCCGCGCACAAAATGCGTGGTGCTGATCTTTCTAACGTATGGGTTTGGGGCGAGTTCAGGACGGCATCAATGTGATCAAGGAAGAATCCGTCGAAAAATGCTTGGGGAGGATGGCGGGATTAAGTCGCGTCAGATTTTGCCAGAAGGGCGATCAGGTCGGCCTCTTCCAGAATCGGGACGCCGAGGGCTTCGGCCTTGG
>JAGXHU010000053.1 GCA_024636015.1 Halothiobacillus sp. | reverse complement strand
TCTCTCGCCAGCAATCGTATTTGCCTTATCCAGAACTCCAGCCATGTTGCATCCTCATCTTGTTAATTGCTTGGTGGTTTGGGGTTATTTTAATGACAACGACGTTATGCCGATCAGACCCCTCCTGTATCGGCATAAACCATGAAATCGATTATTGACGAGTCAACATGTGGCTCCGGTGGGCACGAATGGCTGAAACCACGATCGGTCGCAGTTCCGTTTCTTTTTCTGCGTCCATATAGTCGAGCAACGCCTGACGCATGCGCGGTTCCCAGAATTTGTGCAAATGGTCGGCGATACCCAACAGTGCTTCTTCGCGATCCGGCATAGCCTCGAAAAAAATGCCGATCTGGTTCGCCATGTGCACGAGATTTTGTCTATCCATGTTTGCTATCGCCCGATATGGAGTAATTTATTTATATTGATTAATTTGGATGGATTAATCAGTGACTGTAATTCGATCTGCATGCGCATAGGCGACAAAACGGTCACCACGAGCGAAGGCGATCAACGTCATGCCTGCTGCCTTGGCCGTTTCGACAGCAAGCGCCGTTGGTGCCGAGATCGCGACCAGACACTGAATACCGACGGTCGCCGCCTTTTGTACCATTTCGACACTGGCACGACTGGTGATCAGCAGAAAACCATCCTGAGATACCAGGTTCTGCTCCGTCATGCGACCAATCAGTTTATCCAGCGCATTATGCCGCCCCACATCCTCGCATACTTGCATCAGCGCCCCATCAGGCGCGCTCCATGCTGCGGCATGCATCCCCCCGGTCACACGATTGATGGGCTGCATCGATGCGAGATTGTTGAGTGCGGTGCGCATGGCCGAGATTGAAATCCGAGCATTTTCAGCCGGTATAGCCTGCCGGGACGGCAAGGGACGAAACACTTGATCCAGACTCTCCACACCACACAAACCACAGCCCGTACGCCCCGTCATGTTTCTCCGTCGATCACCGAGTTTCTGGAAGGCATGATCCGCAATCACGCAATGAACAAGGATGCCCGGCGCACTATGTTCGACAACCGCTGAGTAAAAATCGGCACGATTATCCACAATGCCTTCGCTCAAGGCGAAGCCCAGGGCAAAACTGGCCAGATCACAGGGCGTTGCCAGCATGACGGCATGTGAGACCCCATTGAATTCAAGGGCGACCGGTGTTTCAACCGCCAATTGATCTTCTTCATGGATCCAACCCTGATCGCGCCAGCGAGCGATGGTCTCGGTATGAACGCTACCATCCTCGAGGGGGAACGTATGATGCGCTTCAGGCAATGGATTTCTCGCTATGTTGAGGGTGAGAGGCCATACCCAGCAATTCGTGTTGTACCTTGCTGAATCGGGTGTACTTTTTTTGCCATTCGGAGGGTTCTGTCACTGGTTTCACCTGCACGGCGGTCACCTTGTATTCGGGACAATTGGTCGCCCAGTCCGAGTTCTCCGTGGTAATCACATTCGCACCCGATTCTGGGAAGTGAAACGTGGTGTACACAACACCCGGCTGCATTCGTTCAGAGAGTTTGGCGCGTAACACCGTATCACCCGAGCGACTCTGGATGCCGACCCAGCCGCCGTCCGTAATACCACGCTCCTCGGCATCATGCGGGTGGATTTCCAGCAGGTCTTCATCATGCCACTGCACATTTTCGGTACGCCGTGTCTGCGCCCCGACATTGTACTGCGACAGAATGCGCCCGGTAGTAAGGATGAGCGGGAATTTGCGCGTGACTTTTTCGTCGGTTGCCACGTATTTGGTGATAATGAACTTGCCCTTGCCCCGCACGAATTGATCGACATGCATGATCGGCGTGCCTTCGGGCGCCGCCTCATTGCAGGGCCACTGGATACTGCCCAGCTCATCCAGCTTGGCGTAATTCACGCCATGGAATGTCGGCGTAAGGCGCGCAATCTCGTCCATGATCTCGGACGGATGCGCATAGTTCATCTCATAGCCTAAACGCTTGGCCAGTTCGATCGTAACTTCCCAATCCGCGTAGCCCGCCTTGGGCGGCATGACCTTACGAACCCGCGAAATCCGCCGTTCGGCATTGGTGAAGGTCCCGTCCTTCTCCAGGAACGACGAGCCCGGCAACAACACATGCGCATACATGGCAGTTTCGTTCATGAAGATGTCCTGCACCACGATGCATTCCATCGCCGACAGCGCGGCCGCCACATGCTGGGTGTTCGGATCGGACTGAACGATATCCTCACCCTGGCAGTACAAGCCCATGAAACTGCCATCCAGCGCGGCGTCGAACATATTCGGAATGCGCAAACCCGGTTCCGAATTGATCTCCACGCCCCAGGCCTGTTCAAACAGATGCCGGGTGGTCGAATCCGACACATGGCGATAACCGGGCAATTCATGCGGGAAGGAGCCGATGTCGCAGGAGCCCTGCACATTGTTCTGCCCACGCAATGGATTCACCCCGACGCCTTCGCGACCGATATTGCCGGTCACCATGGCCAGATTCGCGATCGCCATCACCGCGGTTGATCCCTGGGCGTGTTCGGTCACACCCAGTCCATAATAAATGGCGGCGTTGCCTCCAGTCGCAAACAGCCGCGCCGCCCCTCGTACCAACTCGGCGGGCACGCCCGTGATGTCGGCCATCGCCTCGGGGGAATTTTCCGGGAGTGCGACGAAATCTCGCCATTGCTGAAATGCCTTGTCTTCGCAGCGTTCCGCAATGAACTCGGTCGCCATCAGCCCTTCGGTAACGATGACGTGAGCCAGCGCGGACAGCATCGCGACATTGGTGCCAGGTTTCAGCGGCAGGTGGAAATCGGCCTGAACATGCGGCGAGCGAACCAGTTCAATCACGCGGGGGTCGATTACGATCAGTTTGGCCCCCTCACGCAGGCGTTTTTTCATCCGTGAAGCAAACACCGGATGCGCGTCGGTCGGGTTAGCACCAATCACCAAAATGACATCGCTGTGTTCGACCGATTTGAACGTCTGCGTACCTGCGGATTCACCCAGCGTCTGCTTCAGGCCATAGCCCGTCGGGGAATGGCAAACTCGGGCACAGGTGTCGACATTGTTGTTGCCGAATGCCGTGCGCACCAGTTTCTGCACCAGATAGCCTTCTTCATTGGTGCAGCGCGAGGAGACAATGCCCCCGACCGAATCGCGGCCATATTTATGTTGGATTCGCTTGAACTCTGAGGCCGCATAATTGAGCGCCTCGTCCCAGCTCACCTCTTTCCAGGGGTCGGTGATCTTGCTGCGAATCATCGGCTTCAAGATCCGATCCTTGTGCGTCGCATAGCCCCAGGCGAAGCGGCCTTTCACGCAGGAATGCCCTTCGTTGGCCAGGCCGTTTTTATACGGCACCATGCGCACCACTTCGTTGCCCTTCATCTCTGCCTTGAAGGCACAACCCACACCACAATAGGCGCAAGTGGTCACCACACTGTGCTCGGGTTGGCCGAGTTCTATCACGCTCTTTTCCTGCAAAGTCGCCGTGGGGCAAGCCTGCACGCAAGCGCCGCAGGACACACACTCCGAGTCCATGAAGGGCTCATCCTGCCCCGGCGATACCCGTGAATCGAAACCGCGCCCGGAAATCGTCAGCGCGAAGGTGCCCTGCGTTTCTTCACAGGCGCGCACGCAACGATTGCAGACAATACATTTGGAGGCGTCGTAGGTGAAATAGGGATTCGATTCGTCTTTCGGGCTCTGGAGATGATTCTCGCCGTCATAGCCATACCGTACCACGCGTAGACCGGTTACCCCGGCCATATCCTGCAGCTCGCAGTCGCCGTTGGCCGGGCAGGTCAGACAGTCCAGCGGATGATCGGAGATATAGAGTTCCATCACGCCCTTGCGCAAATCCTGCAGCTTGGGCGTCTGAGTACGCACCTTCATGCCCGGCGCCACCGGGGTCGTGCAGGAGGCGGGGTAACCCCGGCGCCCTTCAATCTCGACCAGACACAGTCGGCAGGAACCGAAAGGCTCCAAGCTGTCCGTTGCACACAACTTGGGCACATTTACCCCGCCCTCTGCCGCCGCGCGCATGATGGACGTGCCCGTCGGTACAGTCACGTCGATGCCATCGATTTCCAAAGTGACCATCTGGTCGGAGATACGGGCGGGTGTCCCGTAATCCTTTTCGACGAAATTCAGTACGCTGGATGGCTCAAACATGATGTTCTCCTGCAACCGTCTCTTCATGGACGGCCTGCGCAAAATCCTGTGAAAAATGCTCCAGTGCCGACAGCACGGGATAAGGGGTCATCCCGCCCATTGCACACATCGACCCGTTCAACATGGTGTCGCACAGATCACGCAGCAATTCGATCTGAGCCGGTCGATCCTGGTTGGCGATGATCTTGTCCATCACCTCGACGCCACGGGTTGCCCCGATCCTGCACGGCGTGCATTTGCCGCAGGATTCGATGGCGCAGAATTTCATGGCATAGCGGGCCAACTTCGCAAGATCGGCCGTGTCGTCATGGACGACAATGCCGCCATGTCCCACTACGGCCCCCATGGCCATATAGGCTTCGTAATCCAGCGGCGTATCCCACTGGGATTCGGGCAAGTACGTGCCCAATGGTCCACCCACCTGCACGGCCTTGATGGGGCGCCCCGAGGCCGAACCGCCCCCGTAATCGACCATCAATTCACGCAACGTGACCCCGAAAGCCTTTTCGATCAGTCCGCCCTGCCGAATATTTCCCGCAAGCTGGAACGGCAAGGTGCCGCGTGAACGCCCCATGCCGTAGTCTTTGTAGAAGGCCGCGCCTCGATCAAGAATAATCGGCACGCTCGCCAGGGAAATCACATTGTTGATGACCGTCGGCTTGCCGAACAGGCCGGAGATCGCCGGCAACGGCGGCTTCGAACGTACGATGCCACGCTTTCCCTCAATGCTTTCCAGCATCGCGGTTTCCTCACCGCAGACATAAGAACCGGCCGCCTTGCGTACTTCCAGTTCGAATGCCTTGCCTGAACCCAGAATATCCGAACCGAGGTACCCCCCCTGTCGCGCGATGTCGATGGCTTTGTTCAATACCGATATCGCCTGCGGATATTCGGATCGCACATAGATATACCCCTGTGTCGCACCAACAGCGACTGCGGCGATGGTCATGCCCTCGATCAGGACAAACGGATCACCCTCCATGATCATGCGGTCCGCGAACGTACCGGAATCACCCTCATCGGCATTACAGACGACATATTTTTGAGCCGCCGCCGTACCCAGCACCGTTTTCCATTTTATGCCGGTCGGAAACGCCGCACCGCCACGACCGCGAAGCCCCGACTCGGTTACTTCCTGCACAATCTCGGTGGGTGCCATCGTCAACGCCTTGTGCAGGCCCTGAAAACCGCTAAGGGCAAGATAATCCGCCAGTGATAGCGGATCGGTAATGCCCACGCGTGCAAAGGTCAGGCGTTCCTGCCGTTTGAGATAATCGATTTCCTCGGTAAGCCCCAGCCCCAAGGTATGCGCACCACCAAGATGGAAATTCGCCTCAAACAAGCCAGCAATATCCTCAGGGCCCACCGGGCCATAAGCCATCCGGCCATCTGCCGTTTGAACCTCAACAAGGGGCTCAAGCCACAGCATTCCCCGCGAGCCGTTGCGCACCAGCGTGACATCGATCCCGCGCCGTTTTGCCTCAATCAGGACGTTTTCAGCGACCACGTCAGCCCCCAACGCCAACGCCGCGGAGTCCTGGGGTACAAATATTTTGATACTCATGAATGTGCCCCGAGTGCATTGATCAACCGATCAAATTTTTCCGGCGTAACGCGAGCGTGCAAGACCTCGTCAATCATCAGAGCCGGCGCATTGGCACACAACCCGAGACAGTACACAGGATGCACGTCATACAAACCCGCAGCACGTTCATCAATCCGCTGGGCAACATGCTCAGCGAGATTTTCCCCACCCATGCTCTGACACGCCTCCGCACGACAGACTTGGATGGAATGCCTGGCAGGTGGTGTTGTATGGAAATGATGGTAAAACGTGATGACCCCATGCACCTCGGCGCGGGATAGATTCAGTGCGAGGGAAATCTGAATCACGGACTCCGAGGGGATAAAGCCCAGTTCGTCCTGGATGCCGTGCAAAACGGGCAATAAAGCCCCGGGTCGAAGACGATGTTGCTCAATGATTTTGGCAACCTGCTGGTGGATAAAAGCGGGATTCATTCCATCCCCTCATCAACGTATTGAAGGTTCATCATCAGGCCCTTCTCATAATATGAAATACCAAGCATATGCTTTCGCTTTATAATCATTCGATGCCACTTTATTACTATAGAATTACAGGATAGATGGCAAACTATCACAGCGACCCAGGGCCCTCAATAGGTTAATATTTGCATATATGAGCTTTGAAATTCATCCGGAATGGCGTCTGAAAAAGCGTGCAGGAAGCGAAGTTTCCCTCCCGCTTCTTCTGCAATTGCTTGAGACGATTCGCGACCAGGGCAGTATTAGTAGTGCGGCAACGCAAGCCAATCTTTCCTATCGGCATGCCTGGGGCATGCTGCGCGCCTTCGAAACCGATTTTTCCGCCCCCTTGCTGGAGAAATCCCGCGGAAAAGGTACCAAACTGACGCCTCTGGCCGAAAAGCTGATCTGGGCCGACAAGCGAATTACTGCCCGTCTCACCCCCTTGCTAGAAAGTTTTGCCTCAGAACTGGAAGCCATTCTGAGCAGCGCCTCAAGCGCTTTACGCATCACCGCATCCCATGGCTTTGCCGTCGAGCAGCTGATCAAGCGACTGGATGCCGAAGACATCCCCGTCGAAATCAATTACCGCAATCGACTCGAGGCCGTCACGGCATTAACGCGCGGCGAATGCGACCTGGCTGGCTTTCACGTTCCGGTGGGCGAGCTCGAACTGGCCACCAAAACCTGCCTGAAGTGGTTGGACCCCAAGCAGCACACCCTGATTCATCTGGCCTACCGCACCCAAGGATTATTCATTGCCAAGGGAAATCCGAAGAACATTCAGGGTCTGGCGGATCTTCAGCGTGCGGATGTGCGGTTCATCAACCGGCAAACCGGTTCGGGGACGAAAATGCTGCTGGAATTGCTGCTCGCTAAGGCGAATATCGAGCCGAAAAACATCGCCGATTACGAGAACGCAGAATTTACCCACTCGGCCATTGCTGCATATGTCGCCAGCAAAATGGCTGATATCGGTTTTGGGGTCGAAACGGCAGCCAAACGCTTCGATCTTGACTTCATTCCGCTGGCAAGTGAGAACTATTTTTTTGCGTGTAAAACCAACACCCTGTCACACAACACGCTCAAAACCGCGCGCGACATCATGCAGGAGCAGACGTTTCGAGATTCGGTCAATGCGCTACCCGGGTATGATGGCAGCCGATCTGGCACCATCGTTACCTTCGAAGAAATTTTTTCGTAACCGGAATGCAGCGCGCTCATGTCCTAACCATATTTTGGCCATTAAACACGGGTGTAGCGCGTTGAGGTTTGTCTATTTCTGACTAAGCGCCATGGGCGCCCAAATGAAGACGGCACACGATCCGGCCCGGAAAATGCAAAAACCCCGCATGGCTACAGCACAATGCGGGGTTTGGGTGTTTCCGCATCTCAGGGAGTGCCGAAAACGGTGTTTTTGGTAGTCGCGAGTGGGATCGAACCACCGACCACCACCATGTCAAGGTGATGCTCTACCACTGAGCTACGCGACTAAACGCAGGACGCGCATTCTACTGGCTTTTCAACCACTGTCAATAGTAGTCACAACGGCTTGGTGAGCGCAATACAGATCCGTTCAGACAGCTCAGGAGTGGGCGAATTGATCCATCAAAAAGATGATTTCAGGCTCAGAGTACCCACCGAGCAAAACGGTAAAAACCCATCAGACAGCCCAGAGGCAGGCTGGCAATAATCTCACCCACCTATTTAGAACCGCTGGGTTCCTCATAGCCCCCACCCAGGGATCGAATCAGGGCTACGGCGGTTGCGTATCTTCTATTCAGCAGGAGTAACTGGAGTTACGCCATCACTAAGATGTATAAAACCGAATCATTGGAGAGTGGAAATACGGGATTAGATCACACGGATAACGCACAAGATGGTTAATATATTGATCAATGAACGCCGCTCCACACCGTTCCGCCCGAGAAGAAAGAACATCTCACCGGTCGCCACCAAAAGGGTCAGTGCGTCCACAGCAATGCACTGATCAAAACGGAGGCTGAGCTTATCCGTCGACAAGATATGCATCTCGAACCTCTGTCATCGCTGAGGGTTAACGACTCAGGGGGATGGCACACCCAGAGGCCGGAATAAAGGCCAATCCCCGGATAGCTAACCCATGATAGCTGACTCTCTCGAATCGCGAACCACAGAGAATATTCTGTCCAAAATAAAGGTGCGCTGGACGCTTAACGAACCAGCGCATCCTTTAAATTTTCTCATGAAACATAGCTCACGCCTCATTCATACAGGAGGCGTGCGGTCGCAATTATCAATAACCCGGTGGGGGCGGGGGCGGCATACCCGGTGGGGGTGGAGGCGGTGGTGACAAATCATTCATTCGCTGTTGACGACTGAACCGACCGTTCACGGGCACCTGGTTCCCCTTGGCATACATACACTGCAGATAAGTGTTGTTGTATTGGCGCTGCATATCGTAACCGGACATTTGCGCATTCTGCGATCCCACCGCACTGCCCACGATTAAACCGTCACCGGCACCAACACCCGCGCCCCGGTTGCCACCGATGACGGCGCCCGCAAGCGCACCGACCGCCGTACCGACCACCGCACTCTCAACACCAGTTTGATTAGGATTTATCCCTGCGACGCTGTCGTGTGCATACTGGCGACAAGCATACTCATCGGCACGAAACTGTTCGAAGTTCTTCCCTGCCCCAGGTAACACCATGATACTCGGGCCACTCGGCATTGTGGCGCACCCACCCAGCAACAGAAGCAACCCAATAGGCAAAAACTGGACAGGGTTCATCATGATTAGCGCCCATCCATAGTTTCAGGGGGTTGCGGCGCAACAGCCTGCCAACCACCCGGACACTGCTTCACATAGGGGTAATAACCCTGTGGATTTCGGCAGTAATACCAGTAATTGTTTTGTGGTGCTGACGCAACCGGTGGCTCATCCTGCTGAATATATACCGGCGGCGAAGAAGGCACTGTGATGACTTGAGGCGGATAGTAGTAAGGGTCCCGGCGTATAACCTGGCCCATAACCAGAATATCCCCACCACGGGGAGACATAAACGCCGAACCCGCCGCGTGCCCAGCCATGACCATGGTCTCGATCTCGATCGGCCAATGCATAACCGCTCGCAGCCAAGCCACAAACAAGAAGGCTTAAAACCAGTGGTAATTTAAATTTGTTAATTCATCACCCCCAGAGTATTCCAGCGGTTGCAAATCTTTGAACAGACCCGCAACTAATGATTCTTCGTAACCGTTAAAATCGTGCGGCTGGTAAAAACCGCACAAAATTCACTCATCACGGGGAAACCAGACTCGCGCAATCAAGTTCTGGTGTCGGCTATATGAACAGGTACACGTAAATAAAGTATGACTGGCGGGCTGAGTTTTGTTAACACCGCACGGTTGTTTGTTTGCATGGATACCGTGATCTTAGGGCGTCACGGAACCATGCAAATAGGTGGATTGAGGAAAAACAAAAAATTACTGGCCAAGTGAAGTTCATACAGTGAACTTACATCACATATTCATATCAATGTAACGCTTGAAGTCCTCCCTCAACCCCATGAGCGCTACACCATGACCTTGCACTGGCTAAAAGAATTATTTGTCAGTTTCTTGAATGCAAGACATATCAGCAGACATTTCAAGCGGATGATGCTGTTTGAATCGTTCTCTCGAACCGACATGAGTCGAGCGGTACCGCAGGGTCTGGGGCTAAAACTCATTGAGGCGGCCAATGCGGCGCCTGAAACGCTGCTTCAATCACTGGATACGCAGATCGAAGGCCTGACGGACACGCAGGCTGATCAGATTCGTGCCCGGGTTGGCGCCAATGAAGTTGGCCATGAAAAACCCCTGCCCTGGTGGACCCATCTTTGGCTCGCCTATCGCAACCCGTTCAATATCCTCCTGTCGATCCTTGCGGGAATTTCTGTTCTCACGGGCGATCTCGTTGGCGGTACGATCATCAGCTTTATGGTGGTGTTCTCCACCCTACTTCGATTCTGGCAGGAGCTGAAAGCCAACAAGGCAGCCGACTCGCTCAAAGCCCTGGTGAGTAACACGGCGACCGTGCTTCGTCGTAGCGAATCCGACGTTTCAGTGCCCAACTTCGGGCTGGAGCAAGAAACGAATCCGAACCTCAAGACGGGCAATCGACGGGAAATCCCACTTAAGGCACTGGTCCCTGGGGATATTATCCTGCTATCGGCGGGCGATATGATCCCAGCGGACTGCCGTTTGATTTCAGCCAAAGATCTGTTTGTCAGTCAGTCGGCAATGACTGGGGAGTCGCTGCCCGTCGAAAAATTTGCCGTTCAAGCGGATACAACGAAGACAAACCCGCTCGATCTCGAAAACATCGTTTTCATGGGCACCAATGTCATATCTGGTTCGGCACGTGCCCTCATCATCACGACCGGCGACCAAACCTATTTCGGTACCCTAGCCAAACGCGTGACGGCCACCGACCGCGCACCCACCTCGTTCCAGAGCGGCGTCAATAAGGTGAGCTGGCTACTGATTCGCTTCATGTTTGTCATGGCACCAATCGTTCTCTTGCTCAACGGCTTCACCAAGGGAAACTGGATGGAAGCTCTGCTGTTCGCACTATCGGTAGCGGTGGGATTGACGCCAGAAATGCTCCCTATGATTGTCACGTCCACCTTGGCCAAAGGGGCGATGATCCTGTCGCGCCAGAAGGTAATCGTCAAAAGGCTGGATGCCATTCAGAACTTCGGTGCCATGAATGTGCTGTGTACCGACAAAACCGGCACATTGACGCAGGACAAAATCGTACTGGCCCGCCACATCGATGTCTGGGGGAAAGAATCGGACGAGGTGCTTGGACACGCCTACTTGAACAGCTACTACCAGACCGGCCTGAAAAACCTGCTTGATATTGCCGTTCTGGAGCATGCGGAGGTCCATCGTGAACTCAACCCTGTCACCAATTATCGGAAAATTGATGAAATCCCTTTTGATTTCACACGACGCCGGATGTCGGTGGTGGTTTCCGAGCATAACGAAACGCACATCCTGATCACCAAGGGCGCGGTCGATGAAATGCTTGCCGTCTGCACGCAGGCACATCATGGCGATAAAATCGAACCGCTCACGTCAGAAATACTGACCCGTGTTCGTCAATTGGCCGGCGATCTCAATGAAGATGGCCTCCGTGTTGTCGCCGTCGCAGCGAAGACGCTCCCCCTTTCGAACCACGCCTACGGACTTGCCGACGAAAGTGAACTGACACTGCTCGGCTTTATCGCCTTCCTCGACCCGCCCAAAGACAGTACGGAGCCTGCACTGCGCGCACTTGCAGAACATGGCGTATCCGTAAAGGTGCTCACAGGCGATAACGCACTCGTCACTGCAAAGATCTGTCGGGATGTCGGCCTCACCATGACCGGCTCAAAGATTGTTTCGGGCTCTGACATTGAAGGCATGAATGACAGCGAACTGGCTCAAGTTGTCGAAGAGGCCAATATTTTTGCCCGACTGACGCCCGCACATAAAGAGCGCATCGTGCGGGCGATCAAAACGAATGGCCATGTGGTCGGTTTTATGGGGGACGGGATCAACGATGCCGCGGCACTACGTGCCGCTGATATCGGGATATCGGTGGATACGGCCGTAGATATTGCCAAGGAAGCTGCCGACATTATTCTGCTGGAAAAGAACCTCATGGTGCTCGCACAAGGCGTTCAGGAAGGACGCCGCACCTTTGCCAACATGCTGAAGTACATCAAGATGACCGCCAGCTCAAACTTCGGTAATGTGTTCTCCGTACTCATCGCCAGTGCGTTTCTTCCATTCCTGCCCATGTTGCCCCTGCAGATTCTCACGCAAAATATGCTTTACGATATTTCACAAACCATGATTCCCTTCGACAACGTGGACGAGGAGCAGATAAAAAAACCCCAGAAATGGAATCCGGCCGACATCGGACGATTCATGATCTATTTCGGACCTATCAGTTCGATTTTTGACGTGATTACGTTCTTTTTGATGTGGTATCTCTTCCATGCCAACAGCGTGGAAAACCAGAACCTGTTTCAGTCTGGCTGGTTCATCGAGGGATTGCTGACGCAAACAATGATTGTGCACATGATCCGGACATCGAAGATTCCCTTCATTCAAAGCCGTGCGGCCCTGCCCCTGATGGTCATGACGGGATTGATTGTGGCATTCGGTATCTTTTTACCACTGGGACCTCTTGCCGGCTATTTCGATTTCCAGCCACTGCCCGCGTTGTATTTTATTTTGCTGCCCGTGATCGTACTTGCCTACATGGCACTTACTCAGGTGATGAAAGGGTTCTATATTCGACGTTATGGCTGGCAATAAGGCGGGCTTGCCGTGCTAGCCCAAATGTTCAGGCAGATGCGTTCGAATATCCTCGACACTGTGGTGGGATAGCTCCTTGTCAATTTCCAGCACGATCTTGGATACGACGGCCTTGTCCAGGTCGGGACGCAGCAAGCCGAGGAAATGTGGGGGCGCAATCAGATAGAGACGGTCAAACTGCCGGTTTTGCGCCTTGAGTGTCTGAGCCAGTTCCTTGGCAAACCGAATACCCTCTTCCTCTTTGGGCGACACCTTCTCATCCATACCAAATTTACTGTGCATACCGGCCACGCTGGACATCCCCGGTGCATCGCTGGCCAATTCGCTATCATGAAGACGTGATTCCGGATGGAATAAATCCTCGATTTCCACCAACACTTCGGATGTTTCGGGATGCATGGACTTTTGAACGAGCGTGCGCTCAGGCGCGTGCTGTCGTTCAACGCGAAAGAAACGTGCGCGTGCCGTATCGGCGACTACGATCCAGGTTGTCATCTTCATGCCCTCACGATTTAGTCTAAGGACTCGAGCATACCCCAAATTTATTAAGGTAATTGTTCCACAAACGACAAACGCAAAAACGGGCTAAACCAAACCTGAAACACGCTCCGTAGCCCCAGCATCGGCGTTTCGCATGTAAATCGTGTTAGATTACTCTGTGACCAGCCCCTCATGTAATCAGTAAGCAACTACTTTGAAAGATAATTTTCATCAAACCATCCTCAAGCGCATTGCCGCCAGTCCGGACTTCCCCGCGTTTGCCCGAACCGTCCAGGAAGCCTACCGCGTCATTGAGAATGAACTCGCCTCGGCCAACGACTTAGTCGAACTGATCCTTCGTGATCCCGCACTGACCCACCGAATTCTCCGGCTCGCCAACGCGGTCGAGTATCGACATCTTGGCGGGCAAGTCACCACGATTTCACGTGCGGTCACCTTGCTGGGGTTTGAAGAAGTTCGCATGGCCGCATTGGCGATGTCCCTGTTCGATCAAATCGAATGCAAGCAGCACGGAAAGTTGCTCCAGAGTCGATTCCTACAGGCGCTCTATCAGGCATTCCTGGCAAAGAATCTCGCCCGGAATCTCGGTGGGTTTTCGGTCGAAGAGGTTTTTCTGAGTGCGCTTTTCCAGGATTTTGGTGCACTGCTCGTGTACCGACATGCACCGGAAAAGCTAGCCGAAATCGAACATTCGCGCGCAGTCAACGGACTGGATGA
>JAGXHU010000052.1 GCA_024636015.1 Halothiobacillus sp. | reverse complement strand
TCCTGCATCAACGCAGAATTAGGGTCCCGCAGGATTCCGGTTGGGGGCAGGCCGCTTTGTTCGAGGAAAACGCCGATGCTCTCGGTCGTTTCGCCTTGATTGGCAAATACGATGTCCACCTCATCCTGCGCTTGCGCGACATCGACCATCATCGGCATCTCGCGCCGACAGGGCGGGCACCATGTCGCCCAAAGGTTGAGCACCATGGGCCGCCCTTGCTGCGCTTGCAGATCGACAGGCGAGCCCGAAAGATCGACCAGCTGCGCCGTGAGCAGGCGGCCTTCAGCCTGCAGGGCATCGAGTCGTGCTCGGTGTTCGCTGCGAAAGGCCAGGCGCTGTTGCAGGCGATCTGGGTGGTCGGTGGCAATAATGGCAAAGAGCATCGGTCGATCCTTGGCTGATGTGGTCGTGGAGTTGGATTGGTTCCGCTATTTAATCCAGGCGGTCCGGGTCTTTGGCGTTCGTGGCTTCCGCGATTTCAGCTGTGGACTCGGCATAACGGGCGAGATAAATGCCTTGCAGGATCATGAATACGAAGGTCATACCCATCAGGCCGAACAGCTTGAAATTGACCCATGTGTCCTGCGAGTAATGGTAGGCCACATAGATGTTGACGGCACCGGAAACCACGAAGAAAGCTACCCACGCCCAGTTTACTCTGTGCCAGATGGGCGTGGGGACGGTCAGTACGTGTTCCATCATTCGCTGGACGAGCGGCTTGGTGCCGAAGAAGGCACTTACGGCAAAGACCAGTGCGAAGAGCCAGTTGAGAATAGTGGGTTTCCACATGATAAACAATGGATTATGCAGGATGAGTGTCATGCCGCCGAAGACCATAATTAGGCCGGCGGAAATCCAGTGCATGTTTTCGACCTGTTTCTTGATGAACCAGCCATAACTGATCTGTGCCAGGGCGGCGACCATAGCCACGGCTGTGGCAACATAAATGCCGCCGAGCTTGTAGGCGACAAAGAACAGCAGGATGGGAAAGAAATCGTATAAAAACTTCATAGGGTCAATCGGGGTACACTGAGTTAGTCGCTGTCATACAGCATGAATATGCGGCTCATCTTAATGGATTTATGTGGCCCATGCTGAAGGTTCGACGGTTTTTTCCCAATGGGGTTCCCTCGATCGACCAGAGACGTATGCAGTACCGGCATGATCTGTGAGGTGACCTCGATGATGACGTCGGGTAATCTGCCCAATCCGGCGAATGGGGAGACATCGTGTTGTTCCCCGAATGTGACTAAAACAGGCTAGATCAGGATTTATGAGCGAAACGATTGAAATTCACCCGACGACACCGCAACCTCGATTGATTGCACAGGTCGTCCATGCGCTTGCATCCGGTCAGATTGTGGTCCTGCCAACGGATTCCGGCTATGCGCTGGCCTGTCGACTGGAAGACAAATCCGCGCTGGCGCGGATTGCCCAGATCCGGCGGGACGACGAGCCTCATCACATGACGCTGCTCTGCCGGGATCTGTCGGAAATCAGTACGTATGCCAAACTGGATAATGTGCACTATCGTTTTCTGAAGGCTCATACACCGGGGCCGTTCACCTTTATTCTGGAGGCGACGGGCGAGGTCCCGCGACGCCTGTTGCATCCGAAAAAACGGTCCATTGGCCTGCGTGTGCCGCAACACCCTATTTTGAAAGCCATTCTCGAAGAGGTAGGTGCCCCCATCCTGAGCGCTTCACTGGTTTTGCCCGGCGTGGATGAGCCTCTGGAGGATCCGGATCTGTTTCCCAAAGCGGTCGAACGTCAGGTGGATATGATCGTGCACAGTAGTTTTTTGGTGCAGATACCCTCGACCGTGATTGACATGACCGGGGCGGTATTTACTTTGGTCCGAGTCGGACTGGGCGGCGTACCGCCCGAACTTGAGGATTAAGCGTGCTGGAACTGACCCTGATTCAAAAAATAGCCATTGGTTTGCTGCCGATCATACTGGCCGTGACGGTACATGAGGCCGCCCATGCCTTTGCGGCCAATTTCTTTGGCGATGGCACGGCCAAATTCCTGGGGCGGATGACGCTCAATCCGATCAAACACATCGACCCGCTGGGCACGATCATTGTTCCTTTGGTCATGTTTGTGCTGACCTCATTCGTTTTCGGATGGGCCAAGCCGGTACCGATCAACGTTAAAAACTTCAAGAATCCACGCCGGGACATGGCCTTGGTCGCACTGGCTGGCCCGGCTTCGAACATCGTCATGGCTTTTGGCTGGGCGACATTGACTGCAGTGGGGGTTGCCGGGTTGTCCTCGGGGGCGTGGTACGCCGAGCCACTGGCTTTAATGGGGCAAATCGGGATTTTTGTAAACATCCTGCTAGCCGTATTCAATCTGCTACCCCTGCCGCCGCTGGATGGTGGTCGGGTGCTTGTGGCCGTCCTGCCGCCAGCCGCTGCCAATCGCGTGTCGCAGCTGGAGCCTTGGGGGTTCGTGATTCTGTTGTTCCTGCTGTTCACGCACGTGTTGTCGGCCATCCTGTCACCGATCATCTTTACCATGCTTGGCTGGTTCAATGGCTTCATCCAGTGGATCTGATGCGCTGACGGCGCGCGTCCTGGTTGATGGGCAACCCCTGCGGCAATTGCCGCTCGATCTGTATATCCCCCCGGATGCGTTGTCGATTCTGCTTGAGCGTTTTGAGGGGCCACTCGATCTGTTGCTGTATCTGATCCGCAAGCAGAACCTGGATATTCTGGCGATTCCGGTGGCCGAGGTGACTCGGCAATATCTGACCTATCTCGCGCTGATGGAGTCACTCAAGATTGAGTTGGCGGCCGAGTATCTGCTGATGGCGGCTTGGCTCGCCGAGATCAAATCCCGATTATTGCTGCCGATGCCCCCGCCCGAGAACGATGAGGAGGTGGATGATCCTCGCGCTGCGTTGGTCGAGCGTTTGCTGGCCTATGAGCGGCTGACCCATGCGGCCCATTGGCTGGACGAATTGCCACGCGCCGGACGGGACTGGTTCGATCTGTCGATCGCAGTCGATCTTCCGCGGGCGTTGAGTCTCCCACCCCAGATCGAATTGACGGAGTTGCTGTCGGCATTGCGCGGCTTGGTGCGCCGGGGCGAACTTACTGCCGTGCATGAAATTCGTCGTGAAACGCTGTCCGTGCGGGCACGGATGACGGATATCCTGGGCCTGCTCGAACAGGCTGACGGGGTGTTTCTGGATCAGGTTTACCGGCCCCAGGAAGGGCGGGGCGGTGTCGCCGTATCGCTGGTGGCTGTGCTTGAACTGGCCAAATCCGCGGCGATCGACTTCATTCAGGAGCAACCTTTCGCACCGGTTTGGATTACGGGTACTGCCGCAACGGATACGGTGTTCGGATCAACAGCCAAGGAAAACAGTGCATGAGCGATCAACCTTCTTTCCTGGCCCCGGCTGAAACGACGGATTCGGCCTTGGCCGCGCTGGTTGAGGCCTTATTGATGGCCAGCGATGCCCCCCTCGATCTGGCCGCCCTACAGCGAATGGTCGGTGCGGAAACGCCGGAAACGGCGTTGCTGGATGCGTTGCGCCGCCTACAATGCCAGTACGATGCACATCCGTTCATAGATCTGAAGATGACGACGCGATCCGGCGAATCTACGTGGCAGTTGGCGGCTAATGCGCAGTTGGCGCCCTATATCGCCCGCTCGGAGCCACCCAGAGCCGGCCGCTATTCGCGCGCGGTGCTGGAAACCCTGGCCCTCGTTGCTTGGCGCCAGCCGATCAGCCGGGGCGAGATCGAGGCGGTGCGCGGCGTGGCCGTCAATCCGCAGATTTTGCGCACCCTGACCGAGCGTGGCTGGATTCGTGTTGTGGGCCATAAGGACACACCGGGCCGACCGGAATTGCTGGGTACCACGTCTGCCTTTCTGACCGATTTCGGGCTGGGCTCGCTGGAACAACTGCCGGCATTTGATGCGTTCGTGGGGCAGGGCGCGCTAGACGTGTGATCGGCCGTGAGGTCCCGCACGCAGTGCTCATTGGGGACTACGTTCTGCTGGTAGCCGCACTCAACGCTGTCCATCGGCCGAATGCGGATTTGGCACGGGTTCACTTGTGTGCGAATGATCCGGGGTGGATTGTCCCGGCGTGCGGTGCCGACGCGGGCTGCTCAGTCCGTCTGCCACGACATAGAACGCCGGTGTGACATAAAGCGTCAGTAACTGGGAGAAGATCAGCCCGCCAACTACGGCAATCCCCAGTGCCCGATGGGCTTCGCCCTGGGAACCAAAGCCGATGGCAATCGGTAGGGTACCCAGGATGGCGGCCAGCGTCGTCATCGTGATGGGCCGGAAACGGACGGTGCAGGCCTCGACGATCGCGTCGATGGCGCTGTCGCCTTCTCGCCGTCGATGGATGGCGAAATCAAGCATGATGATGCCGTTTTTCTTCACCAGCCCCACCAGCATGATGATCCCCACGAAACTGAATACGTCCAGCGGCTGATGGAACACGTACAGAGCAGCCAGCGCGCCGAATCCGGCCAGGGGCAGGGCGGTGAGAATGGTCAGCGGGTGAATGAAGTGCTCGTACAGGATTGCGAGAATCACATAGATCACGAGAATGGTGGCGCCGAGCAGCAGGGGTAGGGTCTTGAGCGAGCTCTGAAAGGCCTGGGCCGCACCAGCGAACTGGCCGCTGACGTTCTGCGGCAGAGCCTGATCGGCGGCCTCAGTGATGGCGCGGGTGACTTCATCGAGTGAGTACCCCGGAGCCAGATCGAACGAGAGTGTCACTGAGGGCAACTGCCCGTAGTGGGTGATACTGAGCGGGCCGACGCCCGTGGTGATCCGGGCGACGGCGCTGAGTGGCACCAACTTGTTGTTGCTGCCCGGCACGCGGATGGCCTCCAGCGCCGATGGATCCTGCTGGAATCGGGGCGCGAGTTCGGCGAGCACCTGATACTGGTTGCTGGCACCGTAGATCGTGCTGATGTTCGTGCCGCCGAAAGCCAGGTTCAGGGTCTGTTCCAGCGCAGCGGGGGTCACACCGAGTGTGGCGGCGCGTGCACGCAGAATCTGGACATTGATCTGCGGATTGCGAATTTGCAGGCTCGAATCGACACTCACCACCCCAGGAATCCCGCGCAGTACAGGTAGAAAGTTCTCGGCGGCCTGGTTCAGCTCGTCCTGATTGGTCGACTGCAGCACGAACTGATAGTTGGATGTGCTGCTCAGTGCCCCGATCTGGATCGCGGGCGGTTCGAAGAAAAATACCCGTGTGCTGCCGATCGTCGTGCCGAGTTTGTGCATCGTCTGTCGGAATTCGTTGATGATGAGATTCATCGGTTGACGTTCGGAGGCTGGTTTCAACTGGATCATCATGAAACCGACGTTGCTTCCCCCCCGCGCGCCGCCACCCTGGCCGGCGTTCGACATCACCGTGAGTACAGCGGGGTTTTTCCGCAGGGTTTCCGAAACCAGTTGCTGGTAGGCCTTGAGCTGATCGAAGCTGATGCCCTCCGGGTACATCAACGAACTCATGACCATGCCCGAATCCCCGTTGGGGATGAACGCCTTTTCCAGATGCTGGAAGAAGTAGACGGCACCGGCCAGTGAACCGGCCGCGACGAGCAGTACAAGCCAGCGGAAGCGTAGCGAGGCGCGCAGGGAACGGGCATAAGCCCGCGTCAGGCTGGCGAACAAGCGGCTGAACAGGTTGGGGCGGGGCGGTTGTGCGGGCGAGTTCTCACGCCCTCGATCTGTGGGGGCCCGTAAGCGGGCCAGCAACATTGGCGTGAGCGATAGGGCGACCACGCCCGACATCAGAATCACGATGCCGATCGTGGCACCGAACTCCAGAAACAATCGCCCCATCAGGCCGCCCATCAGGATCAGCGGCAGGAATACGGCGGCAAGCGACAGGGTCATCGACAGAATCGTGAAGCTGATTTCACGACTACCGATCAGGGCAGCCTCGAACGGCGACTTGCCCTGTTCACGGTGACGGGCGATGTTTTCGAGCATGACCACGGCATCGTCGACCACAAACCCCACGGCGAGCGTGAGTGCCAACAGGGTGAGCACGTTGAGGCTGTAACCCAGCACGTGCATGACCGCGAAGGTGCCGAGAATCGATACCGGAATCGAGATCACCGCCACCAGCGTCTGCCGCCAGGCGCCGAGAAACAGCCAGATCACGGCCGCGACCAGCAGGCTGGCGAGCACGAGGGTGAATTCCACCTCGTTGACCGCATCCGCCACATAGGTGGATTTGTCGTAGATGATGCGCATCGAGGCGCCGCCCGGCAGCGTCCGATTCAGTTCCGGCAGTTGCGCCCGGATGGCTTTGGCGATGTCGACGGTGTTGCTGTTCGGCTGGCGAACTACCGCCAGGATAATCCCGCGCTGCTGATTGATCCAGGTGGCCCGCAGGTTCTGCAACACGCTGTCTTCGGCGGTGCCGATCTGATTGAAGGTGACCGGGGCGCCATTGTTGAAAGCCACCACCATGTGCTTGAAGGCGGCTGCATTCTCGAGTTGGCCATCGACCTTGAGGTTGTAGGAACGGCTGGGGGTTTGCAGCGTGCCTTGGGGCTGGTTCGCATTCCGGCTATTGATGGTGCTGACCAGGCCGTTCAGGGAGAGGTTGTGCGCCTGCAGGGCGTAGGGGTTCAGGAGTAACCGAACGGCATAAGTCTGGCCGCCAAATACCCGCACTTCGGAAACACCGGGGATCGACTGCAACTTGACGGCCAGAACCTGTTCAGCGAAGGCGTCGAGCCGGTACAGCGGCATATCCGGCGCCGATAGGCCAATAAATACGATCGGGCTATTGCTGGGATTCTGCTGACGGACGATCGGTGGTTGCGTCATCGTCGATGGGAAAAATCGTGCTGCCTGCGTCACGGCTGCCTGCGTATCCTGCATGGCGGCATTGATGTCGCGGTTCAGATCGAATTGCAGGGTGATGCGGGTGGTGCCCGTGCTGTTGACAGAATTGACGGACATCAGGCCCGTGATACCCGAAAAAGCCTGCTCCATCGGCGAGGCGACGGCACTGGCCATCAATTCGGCACTGGCGCCCGGCAGGCTGGCCGAAACGGTCACGGTGGGGAAGGCAACGTTCGGCAGCATGGCCACCGGCAGTCCGCGCCAGGCAAATACCCCGAACAGAATGAGTGCCGCAAACAGCACCGTAGTCATCACCGGCCGTCGAATGAACGGCCCGGCGAGATTCATCCCCTGCTCGATCATGGTGTGGCTCCGGTGCCTGCCGAAGAAGGACGCGCCGATTTTTTGTTCGGAGTGGCGGCGTCCGGTTTGGTCCGTTCACCATATTGCGCCTGTGGGTGTTGCCCGGTTTTCAGGTGCTCATGGCCGTACTGGCTTTCGGTGGGCACCGGATTTTCTGCTTCGGGATTCGGCTTGTGGGACTGAACGTGCACAGCCATACCGGGGGCGATGCGGCCGGGGAGCGGATAGATAACTTGGGTGTCGATGGGGATCGAGCCGGTTGGGAGGGCCACTTCGGTTGCCAGCGTGCGAATCGGCTGAACGGCCAGCGTTTCGACTTTATCGTTTCGCACCACATACACGAACGACCCCTGATCACCGAGTTGCACGGCGGTGGCTGGCAGAACCTCGGCATTGGGGATTTCCCGCAGGGTGAGGCGGGCTGTCACGAACTGGCCCGGCCAGAGTTGCCCGGTGGGGTTGTCGATCAGGCCTTGCAGCCGAATCGTGCCCGAGGAGGGATCGATCGTATTGTCGACGAAGATCAAATGACCGTTCCCGAGGGTATGCATGGCCTGTTCATCGAGGATATCGACTCGTGGACCCATGTGGGATGTTTCCCCCTGCGTAACTGGTTGGCCCATGCCGGGCCATTCGCGCCGCAAGTCATCCAACACACTCTGTGGCAGGCTAAAATTGACCAGCAGTTTGTGGATCGACACCAGGGTGGTGAGGGCCGTGCTGTTGGCTTGAACAAGGTTCCCGGGCTGGAGGCTGATCTCGCCCAGCCGGCCACTGATCGGCGCGCGGATTTCCATGTAGGACAGGTTTATTTTCGCCGTTTGAATGGCGGCCTGATCCTGAGATACCTGCGCGCTGGCGGCTTGCGCGCTGGCGACGGCCTGGTCGAAGGACTGGCGGGTGACGTAATCCTTTTCAACCAGCGGCGTGAGTTGCTTGACCTGTTGCTCGGTATAACGGGCCTGAGCGAGGTCGCCCTTGAGTTTGGCTTCGGCAGAACCCAGCGCGGTGCGGAACGGTGCGGCATCCAGCGAGAACAGCAACTGGCCGATTTTGACCTGCTGTCCGGAGACCACATGCACCGACTGCAGGGTGCCGCTGACCTGCGGCGTCAGGGTCACGGCATTTGGGCTGGACAGGGTCGCGGCCGCCGTGGCGGTGATGGGCACGGTCTTGATCATCGGGCGCACGACCGAAACCGGTTGCGGGCCGCCCATCATGCCGCGTCGTCCGCCAAGATTCCCGGCGGGCGGTTCGGTTGGTTTTTCTCCGGCGGGTTTACTCGCCGTTGATTTTTCCTGAGCGGCAGTTGCCGCCGGTTTGGTTTCGGCCGCTTTGTCCGAGCAGCCCGAGAGCAAGGTCGCGCTCAGTCCAAGCAACAGTACGCCCAGCAGGATTCGAGGGGGAACAGACATCAAGGCCGGAGTGTTCATGGGTGTGGGTTTTCCAGGACAGGCGGGGTGGCCAGTGAATCGGATGTGTTCATGGACGAAGTCGTTGCCCGTGCCGTGGCCGAAACCGGATCGAGCCGGCCCGTCGTACTGAACGGCGGCGTGCCGAGCAATCCGATCGCCGAACCGAGTTTCGCCAGTGCGGTGTAAGCATTCAGGGCATTTTGCGCCACGGTTAGCTGGGCGCTCGTCAGGGTTGATTGGGCCGTCAACAAATCCTGAATCGTGGCATAGCCGACCCGGTACTGGGCCTCAAGGGCCTTGAGTGCCTGGGCGGCATTTTCCTCCTGTGCCCGTGCGCTCGGCAATGCGACCTCGGCCCCCTGATAGGCGTAATAGGCCTGCCAGACATCCAGCTCGGTGGTCTGGTAGGTATTGTCGCGGCTTGCCTC
>JAGXHU010000051.1 GCA_024636015.1 Halothiobacillus sp. | reverse complement strand
CGGATTCCCCAGCACCACCGTGAAAGGCCCCTTGCCAGCAACTTGACGGGTCTCGCCCTGTTTTAATACGTCATAGACCAGACGTTTCCCATCGGCATTGCGTACCTCAACCCAGCAGTCTGCATCTGTGGCCTTAATGACTAAGTCGCCGGCCACCTGAGCATCACTCGTTGGCGCCGGGGTGGTGGATGAACTCGAACTGGCTGATTCCGGCGTGTCTGTCGAAGCAGGTTCAGTAGCCGCTGGCTGCTCAACTGATGGCGCATTATCGGCGGCGGGCGATGTTTCTGCCTGCCCCATGGGCGGCGGGGGCAATGCCTGCAAAACACTGGATGACGCTGCCGTCGGGGCGTTGGGCGAAGGCGCAGCCGAAGCGGGTGCGCTCGATGGCTCGGAGGGCGTCAGCGGTACATTGATCGATGTTTTGGCGCCGCCATCACGGGGTGGCATCAGGGCAATCGGTCGATCACTCCCCATCTCGGTCGCGTTGTGTCCACCCAATTGGGCACTTACCCATTGCTGCCAGGCAGCGGGCATCGCCAAGATCAGGACCGCAACCACGAGGACGACGACGATCAGTGTGCCCATGCCTCGCCAGATACGGCCACCGGATTTGTTGCCATGAACGTTCCGGTTTACCTTGTGCGGCGTCATCACTTCCAGCGGGGGGCGCGTACCGATGATGCGGGCACCCTGTCCGGACTCAATGCTACTCTGCGCGTTGTATGCACTGATCCATTCCGCCGGATCCACACCCAGCAATCGCGCCCAATGCTTGAGATAGGCACGGATATAAACGGGATCAGGGGCATCCTCGAATCGATTGGCCTCGATCGCCTCAACAATCCGCAAATCGAGATTCAAGGCTTGCGCCAGGTCCGCCGCTGTCATGTCCTTGGCGGCCCGCGCAGCCTGGATGGACTGGCCCAGGTTCGGCACCGACCGTGCCTCTTCCACGCGCATTTCTTCGACCGATTCCGTGGCCGGCCGTGTAAATGCCAAAGGGGGCAGGGTTGGCTCTTGATGGTCCCCCTGGGAATTGCCCTGACTCATTACTTCGCTCCACTCTCAAACCATTTAGTGACCGCCGAATCCGGGAACCGTCCCTTCAGAATCAGCACATGATTGGCCAGGGCTTGTTGATCATGCGTGGCACGATCAATCCGGATGGCCAGTTGCAATGATTCCGGAGAGCCCCTATTCGTCAGGTCGAAGTTTTTCATGGCAGACTCCGCCTTGGAAAACGCACCCTCTGCGTAATAGACACGCGCCAAGCCGAGGATGGCGGGGCCATAACCATCGGCCTTGACCAATGCGGCCTGATACTGACCAATCGCCTTGTTCGGTTTCCCCTGAGACTCATAGCACACACCGGAATTTGTCAGGGCGAACTCGGGCGTTTTGTACAGCGGATCCCCATAAGCACGAGCAAAGAGCGCCTGTGCCCGAGTGTAGTCTTTCTGACTACACAAATATGTCGCGTAGTTATTGTCCAGGTCGGAGTTGTTCGAATCGAGGGAATAAGCCTTTGCAAATTCGACGCCAGCTTTTTCGGTCTCACCCAGCTGATTCAACATCAGGGCATAGGCGTGATGGGCGGGCGCGAAATTATCGTCGAAATAGATCGCGCGCCGAATTTTTTCGACCGCCACATCCATATGCCCCTCGTGCATATACCCGACCCCCAACTCCGTATTGATCTGGGCTGCGCGTTCATTTTGAGTCTGGTTATCACGCGGGCCGCCATCACCGCTCCGGCTAGTTGTGCTCGCGCAACCGCCCAGCAAGGCCGTCAACGCGAACGCTACGATTACCCTCTGAACAGGAAAGAACATTCGACGAGTACCTGAGTTCATGAACGATCCTCTGTTATCACCTTGATTTGCGCCAAACCCATCTGCGCCAGTTTTTGCGAACGTCGCGCCTTGTCCTCGAACTGACCCACCAGTTGCCCGCAGGCCGCATCAATATCGTCCCCACGTGTTTTCCGGGGAACCGTATTGATACCGGCCGCCTTGAGCTGGACACGGAATCGTTCGATACGATTGCGCGACGAGCGCTGGTACCCTGAATCCGGGAACGGATTGAAAGGGATCAGGTTGATCTTCACCGCGTCCTTGCGCGGACCCAGCAGCTTCACCAGGGCTTCGGCATGCGCGGGCTCGTCGTTCACCCCGTCCAGCATCACATATTCGTAAATGATGGCGCCATGCGGCACCACTTCCGCATATCGATCACAAGCAGCCATCAATTCCGCCATCGGATATTTCTGATTGATGGGCACGAGCACATCGCGCAACGGATCGTCCGGGGCATGCAGCGAAATCGCCAGCGCCACCGGCAGGCGCTCACGCAGCCGGTCGATGGCGGGCACGATGCCCGAGGTGGAAATCGTGACGCGTCGACGAGACAACCCATAGGCATTGTCATCAAGCATCAGGGTCGCCGAATCAACCACAGCCTCGAAATTCAGCAAGGGCTCGCCCATGCCCATGAACACGACATTGCTGATGGCCCGATTATGGTTGACCGCGCGATCGATCAAACGTTCCGCTAACCATAACTGGCCGACAATCTCCGCCGTACTGAGATTCCGGTTGAAGCCCTGCCGTCCGGTCGAGCAGAAGGTGCAGGCCAGCGAACAGCCGACCTGGGAAGAAATGCACAAGGTGGCACGGTCGTCCTCGGGGATGTACACCATCTCCACGGAACCACCGCCATCCAACTCAAGCAGGAATTTTCGAGTGCCGTCACTAGAGGTTTGATCCAGCCGAACACTCGGTGCACGGATACAGGCCAGAACCTTGAGCTTGTCGCGCAGGCTCTTGGCCAGATCCGTCATGGCATCGAAGTCATCCACCCGCCGCTGATGCACCCATTTCAGGACCTGGGTTGCTCGGAAAGGCTTTTCACCGAGCTCAGCAAACCAATCCCGCAATTGCTGGGGCGACAACCCCAGCAGATTCACCCGGGTATTTTCACTCGGGTGAGCGGCTGCTGGCTGAGGGGTCAAGGTATCGACCTCGATGACTGACGTCATGATTAACGCTTGGTGATTTCTTCAGGCTTGAAGAAGTAGGCGATTTCAATCGCCGCGTTCTCCGCGCTGTCGGAACCATGCACGGCATTGGCGTCGATCGAGTCGGCAAAGTCGGCGCGTATGGTGCCCGGCTCGGCCTTCTTCGGATCGGTGGCGCCCATCAGATCACGGTTCTTCATGACGGCATTTTCGCCTTCAAGCGCCTGAACGAATACCGGGCCAGAGATCATGAAACTCACGAGCTCGCCAAAGAAGGGACGCTCACGGTGCACGGCATAGAATCCTTCGGCTTGCGCACGGGTCAATTGCATCACCCGCCCGGCAATTACCGACAGACCGGCATCTTCGAAACGGGTAATAATTTTGCCAATCACATTTTTTGCGACGGCATCCGGCTTGATAATCGACAGGGTACGCTCAACGGCCACGGTACTTCTCCTCAAAACTAACAAAAGATCATTAAAACGGGATTTTACGGAAAATATAAAGAGGCGAGAGTTTACCGGTTCGCGTTGCAACAATCCATGTCTGCCCCATCAACTGCTGCAATCCGCACGCACGGCCATCGTACGGAGCAAGAACGCTCATGCCGAGATTCGTCAAAGCATCTCAGCCCCTGCCAGTCCGCCATGCACCCACCTAAAACAAAAGGGCCGGATTAAATCGGCCCCTGGATCGATAACTCGACTACGAGCTCATGGGCTCGTAGCCCTAATCACACTCTGGGTCTGCGCCCCGCGACCAGAGAAACGATGAAAAGAATTAAAAACACGACGAACAAAACCTTAGCAATCCAGGCGGCCGTACCGGCAATCCCAAAAAAGCCCAAGGCACCTGCAATGATCGCGATAATGAAAAAGGTCAAAGCCCATCCTAACATGGCAATCTCCTTCTAAAATATTGAATAAACAGTCAGTTAATGCGAATCACCCTTTACAGAATCCACCGCACCTTCTGCTGCATGCTTGGTCGCGTCATATGCTTTGGATGTCGCATGCTTAACCGCATCCCATCCGCTTTGAACCCCGGATTTGGTCTTATCCCAAGCATGAACCGCGGCTTTCTTGGTACCGACCCACCAACCCTGATCCGCCACAGGAAATTGGCTCATTTCCTTTTCGGAGGCGTCAACATAGACCTTATATGAAACCTCATCCAACTTATCAGGGTGCTCGGTCTTCACCGAAAACCGGCCAACGGGCACGTATACCGCCTTACCGCCCAACCCTAATATTGCCCCTGTCGTGATAATCACGCCGGTCATCTTCATCCGCTCATCGAGCAAGATATTGCTGACTTCACCCACCTCCTGGTGTTTACCCTTCATCGTATACACCTCCGCCCCCATTAACGCCTTAGCGGAGTACAGCCCTTGGGCCGCTTGGGCCGGGGCGACTGACATAAACAACGAGGTTCCCGCGAGCACTGTGACAAGTGCGGCCTTTTGAATAAATTGCTTCATCAGATGCCTCTCTCTTTTCCGTATGGCGAAATTTCGCCGTTAAGATCGAGCTAGGCTTGCGCCCAGCGCCCAGGTCGTTCTCGATGAAAAACAAGGGGATGAATACACCAAGAACTGAGATGGATTGTAGAGCAAGATCCGCGCATTGCAATCAATTATCCCCGCATAGATATAACTTATCTTGCAAAAAATAAGGAAATACTCACGGCCCATTTCAACGAGCGCGACTTCATGAATTCGGTCAGAGGATCAAGCACGTGAGTCAGGGTGGACCACCCTGACCCGAAGGATTATTTATGGCGGAGCCCGGCACCCCGGAGGTGGGTCGATTGATCCCGCGCACGACTCGCACTAAGCGCAACATCCTGTTTCATCGCCACATCGAGGAGGTCCGGATTCGAGATCAAGTCCGAGAGATTGATGCCAGAAAGGAAGCCGTGAATTTGTTGTGACAAACCCATCCACAGGTCGTGGGCTAGGCATTTGCGCCCATCCTGACAATCACCCTTTCCACCACAGCGCGTCACATCCACTTCCTCGTCCACCGCAACGACGACTTCCGCCACATTGATCTCGGAAGGCAGGCGCGCCAACTGATACCCGCCCCCCGGCCCCCGCACGCTCTTGATCAGTGCGGCACGACGCAACTGCGCAAACAGCTGTTCCAGGTAAGACAGAGACAATCCCTGCCGCTCGGCAATGTCCGCCAACGCTGTCGGCTCCCCATGGTCATGCAGGGCCAGATCCAGCATGGCCGTCACTGCGTAACGCCCTTTTGTCGTAAGCTTCATCACCAACACTCCCATATCGTGTATTGCTTATACCAACGCGCACCGGAAGCGGCTACCGAGGTTGGATCAAGTCCCTGACGCCCGAAGTTCACCATCGAGCATCGCGCGCATGAAATCGATCGAATATAAATTAGCGCAGGAAACCAATCGCTCTCGGGATGGGATCACTCCACGCGTTCAGATGCCGCCCCTTCCTCCGAGCAACCGGCCACCCCCTGACTGGTTGCCAGATGGCAGCCCGCCAGGCTCGGCAACGGGGGATCTTCATGGCCGCCACCCTGATCAGACGCGATGCCCGCTGCCTGCTGCAACACGCGAACGCGCTGACTCAGCACCGACAAGCGTTCATCTGCGGCCAGAACATGATCGAGTAACCGATCGACAACCTCGGCCACCGGGTCCGGCATATCCTGAGCGACGCCATAGGCATCGAAGCCCAGCCGCTCGGCGATCCGGGCCTGTTGCGCGCTGATTTCCGGCCGACGACCGACGATCCGCGCCGGAATACCGATCAGGGTGGCGCCCGCTGGCGCATCCTTGAGCACCACGGCGTTGCTCCCGACCCGAACGCCATCTCCTAGAATGATCGGTCCGAGCACTTTCGCGCCCGCCCCGATAACCACGCCATTACCGAGTGTCGGGTGCCGCTTACCAGCCGACCAGCGCGTCCCACCCAGTGTGACGCCATGATAGAGCGTGCAGTCATCGCCGATTTCCGCCGTCTCCCCGATGACCACGCCCATGCCATGATCAATGAAAAAACGGCGCCCGATTTTGGCAGCCGGATGAATTTCTATGCCGGTCAACCAGCGGCCAAGTCCAGCCAGCATGCGCGCTAAAAGTTGCAGCCGCCACCCCCATAACCGATGTGCAGCCCGATGCCACCAGATCGCATGGATACCAGGATAAGTCAGGGCAATCTCAAAACGACTACGCGCGGCCGGATCGCGGTCAAACACACTATCGATGTCCTCTCGGACACGTTGCCACAGATTCATATTGCATGCCTCGAATTCTTGCCTGACGACTGATCCGTCGTCGCCAGCGCGCTCAACATGCCTTGCAGGATTGCCAGTTCATTCCGGGTTGGCCGCGCACGATGAAAAAATACCTGGATCCTGGACAGCAGCCGCCTGCGGTTTTGCGCAACGGCCTCAGGCGCATCATCACCGCGAACGAAAAAAGTAGTGTGGTCCAGTGCTGTGGCGAGACGATGCTCAAATGCTGTCAACTCGGCCATGGTGGCCCAGTCACACGCATCAGCCAGAATCGGCTCCGCGCCCGCCTCGCGGTACGCCATACGCAGCTCATGGGCCACAATCTGAACCGCCTGCCCCAGATTTAAGACGGGGTATGCCGGATTCGCCGGGATTTCGATCAACCGCTGGGCTGACACCAGCTCCTGATTGGTCAGCCCCGTGCGTTCGGCGCCAAACAGGATGCTGACTTGGCCCGCTCCGGATGACAAGTCCTGCCGCACGGAGCGGGCCGCCGTACGCACATCAGTGACCGGCAGGTGCAGATCCCGCACGCGCGCACTTGTCGCCCATACAGCGACCGAGTCGGCCAGCGCCGCGTCCAAGTCAGGCACGATCTGCGCTGCGCGAAGAATATCCTCTGCATGCTTAGCTGTAGCCAAAGCCTGATCATCAATGTCAGCCTTAGGCGCCACCAGAACGAGGCGACTCAGACCCATGTTTTTCATCGCCCGGGCAACCGCACCCAAATTACCCGAATGGGTCGTGCCACACAGCACAACCTGCACGCGGGCGAGGCCTTCTTGAAGGGGTTCCAATACTGATTCCGGCACATTAACCTTCATGTTTCAATAATTTTCCGGATTATGAACCTTGTCGCGGGTATAATGATAGGTTCGGACTTTTCTGCTCAATTTTGTAAATGTGTTGATACGCCATTATGCCCCATCCCATGCTGACCATGGCGGTTCGAGCCGCCCGCGCTGCCGGAAACGTCATTTCACGCGCCACGGACCACGTTCAGGACCTGACCATTGAGGTCAAGCGTCGGAATGATTTCGTGAGTGAAGTGGATCACCAAGCCGAGCACGCGATTATAGACATTCTGAAACGTGCCTACCCGGATCATCATTTCCTCGGCGAGGAATCCGGCGACACGGGTAACGTGGAGAGCGATTATCGCTGGATCATCGACCCCCTCGACGGCACCACGAACTTTCTGCACGGTCTGCCGCACTACGCGGTTTCGATCGGGCTGGAATATCAGGGACGCATCGAGCTGGGCGTGGTCTACAACCCCACGAATCAGGAATTGTTCACCGCCGAGCGCGGGGGCGGTGCCTATCTGAACAATCGGCGCATTCGCGTCGCCGGGTTGCGCAATTTGGAGTCGGCATTACTGGGGACCGGTTTCCCATTCCGCCCCGAACAGGACGTTCAGCAGTACCTGAAAACCTTCCTGGCACTGCATGGCCCACTCGCGGGCATTCGACGCGCGGGCTCCGCCGCACTCGATCTCGCCTATGTGGCCAGTGGCCGGCTTGATGGATACTGGGAATTCGGCCTGCGGCCCTGGGATATCGCGGCCGGCGTGCTGCTGGTTCGCGAAGCGGGCGGCATCGTGATCGATTCAGACGGCACCGAAAACTACCTGACCTCGGGCAACCTGATCGCCGCCAATCCCAAAGTGACTCATGCCATGCTCAAGACCATCGGCGCCGCACTCAAGTCCTAATCCAACCTACCACCCCTATTGATGCTCGTCACAGCGCGACGAGCATCAATCTCTCCTAGGTCAATCTCTCCTAGGGCTGGGTATCCACAACCGCTTCCTTGTCGGTCATCTTCAGCAGATCCCTGCGCTTGAGCCAGGTCCAAAGCCAGACTGGCCGCTACATAGATGGACGAAAAGGTACCCAGCACAATCCCGACCAGCAGCGTGAGGGAGAATCCAGACAGCGTCTCCCCGCCGAACAGGTACAGCGCCAACACGGTCAGAAACGTTGTCATGGACGTCATGACGGTTCGAGACATGGTCTGGTTCGTCGAGATATTCATCACCTCGATCTCGCTGCCCTTGCGAATCTTGCGGAAGTTTTCCCGAATTCGGTCAAAAACCACGATCGTGTCATTGATCGAATACCCCGCCAACGCGAGGAAAGCCGCCAACACAGTCAGGTTGAACTCGATCCCCGTCGCACTGACAAACCCCAGCACCATGAACAAGTCATGCGCCAGAGCCAGCACGGCACCAGCCGCCAGTTTCAACTGAAACCGGAACCCGACATAGACCAGAATCCCGCCCAGCACGACCAACATGGCCATGCCCCCGGAATTGAACAACTCCTTCCCGACCGCAGGGCCGACATACTCGACCCGCCGCATGGTGACGCCAGGCTCCTCGGTTTTCAGCACGCTCAGTACTTGATCGGCCTGCTGATTCTGGTTCTGGCCCTTCGCGGGTGGCATCCGGATCATGACCGCCTCACTCGAACCGAAATACTGCACCACGGCATCCGGGTACTGGTTTTTCTTCAGCAGGGCGCGTACCGCATCGAGATTAGCCGCCTTGGGATACCCCACTTCGATCACCACGCCGCCAGTGAAATCGAGGCCCATGTTGATGCCCTTGGTGGTCAACGCAACGATGGACAACACCAGCAACAGCACCGAAACACCATAGGCAATAAAGCGCTTGCCAAAAAAATCGAATTTTGAATCCAGCGGAAACAGGTTCATAACCGTGCGCTCTCAATTAAAAATGATGTGCGATCCAGATCTGATCGGTTGCTTTCGTCGTGAGGCATCCCCACGCACCGAGCAACCGCAAACCTTGATCGCATCGTGAACAAGTCAAATGGACAGATGAGTCAAACGGACGCGTCGACCATAAATCTGGTTGATCAGCGCGCGCGTCACCATGATCGCGGTAAACATGGACGCCATAATCCCGATACTCAGTGTGACGGCAAACCCCTTGATCGGTCCGGAACCCAGAGCGAACAATGCCAGCGCCGCCAGCAAGGTGGTGACGTGCGAATCCAGAATGGTGGCGAACGCGCGCTCGTAACCGGCCTTGATTGCCGCCTGGGGCGTCATACCATTGCGCAATTCCTCGCGTATGCGCTCATTGATCAATACGTTGGCATCCACCGCGATCCCCAACGTGAGCACCATACCGGCGATACCAGGCAGGGTCAGCGTGGCCTGTAACAGGGATAGCGCCGCAACAACCAGCACAAAATTCACGCCAAGCGCCACCACCGATACGGTGCCGAATACACGGTAGTAGATCATCATGAACACCGCGACCAACGCAAAGCCGAGGATCGAGGCATTAATCCCCGACTGGATATTTGCCGCGCCGAGGCTCGGACCGACGGTCCGCTCTTCCACGATATCCATGGGCGCGCGCAAAGCACCGGCCCGCAACAGAAGTGCCAGATCGCGAGCTTCATTGGGCGAATCAAGCCCGGTAATCTGGAATCGGTTGGCCAACTGATCCTGAATGGTGGCCACGTTGATGACTTGTTCGATCAGCTTTTTGTCTTTGACCGGCTTGCCATCAACCATCTTGGTTTCGGTCCGGTGCTCGATGAAGACCACGCCCATCTGCTTGCCGATGTTCTGCCCCGTGATGTCCGCCATGCGCCGGGCGCCCTGGCCATCCAGGTTGACAAATACCGCCGGCGAGCCGGACCGCTGATCGAACCCGGAGGAAGCGCCGGTGATCCGATCACCCGTCACAATGACTTGGCGCTTCAGCAGTACTGGGTTGCCATTCTTTTCGTGATACAGACGCGCATCAGGTGGCGTATGTCCGGTTTGCTGGGCATCGGTCCAGTCGGAAGGCGTACCGGCCACCAGACGGAACTCGAGAGTCGCTGTCGCACCGATGATTTCCTTGGCGCGGACCGTATCCTGAATCCCCGGCAACTCCACCACGATGCGATCGTCGCCCTGCTGCTGAATCAGGGGTTCGGAAACACCCAGTTCATTGACCCGATTACGTAGGGTCGTGATGTTCTGATCCAGAGCGCCCTTACGTTCTGCCACCGCGCCTTGGGGCGTGAATTGCGCAGTCAGGAATGGCTGCCCACCCCGACTCGCCGAGTCAAAACTCAGTTCGGGATAGTTGCCTTCCAGGCTCTTGACGGCCGCGTCCCGTACACTCGCGTCCGGAAAACGCATGGCGATTTCATCATCCTTGTCGACGTCCGCGCTGATGTAACGGATATTGGCGTGGCGGAGATCCCCACGCATGCCATCCACCCGTCGCTCTAGCGCCGTCTTGATCGCGGCCTTCATGTCGACCTGCATCAAGAAATGCACCCCGCCACGCAGATCGAGACCAAGAAGCATGGGCTTCACACCTAGATCGATCATCCAACGTGGCGCGGCGGGGGCCAGATTCAAGGCCACCGGATAGTCCTCACCGAGCGCGGATCGAACGACATTCACGGCCTTGAGCTGGTCATCCGTCGAGTCGAACTGAATCAGGCCATCCTTGTCCCCCAGGCGCGCACTCTTGATGGGGATATTGGCTGCCTTAAGAGCGGCCTCGGCCCGATCGAGAGAGCCGCGATCCAGCAGAGCATTCCGCTTGGAAATTTGCAACGCGGGGTTTTCACCAAAGATATTCGGCAGCGCCAAAAAGGCGGCCAGCACTAATACCAGGATAATGATCAGGTTTTTCCACCAGGGATAACGATTCATCGTAAACGCCTGTAATTCCAGCTAGACAACGGCGCGCGCCATCATGGGCACGCCGAACAATCAAAAAAACAGCCCGGACGGTGCCGGACTGGATGAGTTATGCGTCGCGCATATCCTTGAGCGTGCCCTTGGGCATCACGGTAGCGATCGCCTGACGCTGCACGACTACGGTCACGCCATCCGCCACTTCAACGGTGATAAAGGAATCGGAAATCTTGAGTACCCGGCCCAGCATGCCGCCCGTGGTAATGATTTCATCGCCTTTCTCAACGGCTTCAACGAGCTTTTTGTGCTCTTTCTGACGCTTGACCTGGGGGCGAATCAACAGGAAGTACATCACACCGAAAATCAGCACCAGCGGCAAGAATGTCGCGATCATATTGGTCTGCTGGGCGGCGGCGGGCGCAGCCTCCGCCAGGGCATCTGAAATCAGGAACATTGCTCAGCACTCCTTAAAAAATGTTGTTTTGTTAAATGAAAATAGTGCCGTATCGACCGACACCTAGATAATGCGTTGGTTAGTATGCCACAGACCCGCCAAGTTCCCGGAGTTTTGGTTCCCGAACGCACGACGGCAACTGTATCGATCACCCGATGCAGCCGCTATGCCGCGTTACTCGAACAGGCCTACGCCTCAATCCCGCGAGACCGGTCCGCATAAAACTGCTGGCGGAATGCCGTGAATCGCTGCGCGTCGATGGAGGCTCGAATCTCACGCATCAGGGTCTGGTAATAATGCAGATTGTGGATGGTGTTCAACCGAGACCCCAGAAGCTCCCCACACCGATCCAGGTGCTTGAGGTAGGCCCGTGAATAGCGCTGACAGGTGGTACAGGTGCAGGTCTCGTCCAAAGGACGCGTGTCACGGACGTAACGGGCGTTGCGCAACTTGATATCGCCAAACCGCGTGAACAGATGCCCGTTGCGCGCATTACGCGTCGGCATCACGCAATCGAACATATCAACGCCGCGAGCCACCGACTCGACCAGATCCTCCGGCTTGCCGACCCCCATCAGATATCTTGGCCGATCTACCGGCAGCAGCGGGGTCGTTGCCTCCAGAACCTGATTGCGCTCATCCATGGGTTCGCCCACGGACAACCCGCCAATCGCATAGCCATCGAAACCGATATCCAGCAATCCGGCCGCTGACTCCTGACGCAAGGCGGGATACATTCCGCCCTGGACGATCCCAAACAGGGCCGTGTCGTTATTATCCGGCTTGAGCTGGTCGAAGGCCGCGCGTGAACGTTGCGCCCAGCGTAACGACAAGCGCATCGATTCACCCGCCTCGGTGACTGTCGCCGGATAGGGCGTGCACTCGTCAAAAATCATGACGATATCGGAGCCCAGTTCATGCTGGATCTGCATGGACCGCTCCGGCGTCAGCAAAACGGGAGACCCATCCACGGGAGACTGAAAGCGCGCCCCTTCTTCGGTGATTTTTCGCATATCTGCGAGCGAAAACACCTGGAATCCGCCCGAGTCGGTCAAAATAGGTTTCTGCCAGCCCATGAAATCATGCAGATCGCCATGGGCACGGATCACATCCGTCCCTGGACGAAGCATTAAGTGGAAGGTATTACCGAGAATAATTTCAGCCCCCAGGGCTTCTATCTCATCGGGGGCAACGGCCTTGACCGTGCCATAGGTTCCCACGGGCATGAAGGCTGGCGTCTCGATCGTGCCGCGCGCAAAACGAATCTGTCCGCGGCGCGCAACGCCATCGGTGCCTCTCAAATCAAACTGCATGTGCTCATCATCCGTTGTCGGGCTCGTTGCCGGAAGGGGAAACAGGAATATAAACGGCATCGCCGTAACTGAAAAAACGGTAGCCTCGCTCGATCGCGTGGGTATACGCCGCCAGTACGCGCGCGCGCCCAGCCAGCGCGCTGACCAGCATCAACAGGGTCGATTGTGGCAGGTGGAAGTTGGTAAGCAAGACATCCACCACATGAGTTGGCTGGCCAGGATATAGAAACAGCTCGGTGTCCCCCTGATAGAGGCCAATCTCCCGACGCCGTGCCGCTTCCGGATGAGCCCGTGCTGCCGTCTCCAACGCCCGGACGGCCGTTGTACCCACACAAATCACCCGCCCGCCTCGTTTACGGGTAGCTTGAATGGCGCGCACGGTAGCCTCCGGCACATCCAACCACTCGCGATGCATTTTATGAGCATGGATATTATCCACCCGTACGGGTTGAAATGTCCCCGCGCCCACGTGCAAAGTCACAAACGCGGTTTCCACGCCCCGCTCGGCAATCCGCGCAAGCAGCGCCGGGGTGAGGTGCAGGCTGGCCGTCGGTGCGGCAACCGCACCATCGTGTCGCGCGAATACCGTCTGGTAATCCTGCCTATCCGAGGCGTCGTCGGCACGCGCGATGTACGGGGGCAGGGGCATGTGCCCCGCGCGCTTCAACCAACCCAAGAAATCGGCAGCAGTGGAGTCCGCCGCCAGCCTCAGCAGAAACAAGCCTTCCTCACGAGCTGACACAACCAGCTGTACGTCACCATCCATGTCCAGAAGACCCCCCACCTGCGGAGACTTGCTGGCACGGACATGACACCAGGCAGAATGCTCGTCCACCAAGCGCTCCACCAGAATTTCAATCTTGCCACCACTGGCCTTGTGACCGAACACACGGGCCGGAATCACACGGGTATCGTTCAATACCAGCAAGTCGCCGGGACGCAAAAGATCGGGGAAATCCGCAATGTGCGCATCCGAAAACCCGGTCGCGGGCAGCTCGTCAAAAACCAATAGTCGCGCCGATTCTCGCGGTTCTGCGGGACGCAGCGCGATCAATTCTTGCGGGAGCGGATAATCAAAAAGTTGGGTATGCATGGCGCGCGCAGTTTAGCACGGCTCACAAGAGGGTCAGTAGCGATGGCGGCGACGTCTGAATCGACTCGCTGCGGGCTGAAAGGAAGAGAGAAGAAGCCATCCTGGCCAAGAACCCATTCCATGGTTCGATCCCGACATGCTCTTCATGAGCACAGTCAATGGTTACATAATTAGTATTGCCCATCCCTGGGCGACCCGACCGAGCGCTATGTCGGTCTTATCGAGCATGAGGTTCATCCCGAACCTCTGGCGCCGATCCTTGCGCCCCAACTACAGACAATCATCCCTGTCGGCATCCTGCCGAGATAGGCATCCTAGCCAACGTCCTTGGCTCAATATCCTTGAGCATCCCGAGTTTGTGTCCTTGGAGGCACTTCCCTGCCATGTCACTGCCCGTTCCTTAAGCAGTTCGGCCACGGCATCCCTGCCGTGGCCAACCCATCCTTGGGCATCTATCCGTTGAGCGCTGCCTAGTCAGTCCTTGACTAGGCAAAATCGGCGTCCTGCCGCTGTGTTTCCGAACACGTGGCCATAATGACGGACACGTGTGACAAGTTGTAGCGTGATCGGGGGCTAGTTCCGTCAGAATAAGCGGTTAATCGTGTAGGAATCGGCCTACAAACTGGTTGCCACGTGTCGAGCCGACCCGCTCCAGTGATTGAAACGAGGGACAACCTTCGACGAAAAACCGACGCACGGCCTGTAAAAACCCCTGGGGGTCTTCCACATGCGGCCAGTGCTTGGCGCGCGGCAAGGTACATAAACAACTACCGGGAAAATGACGCGCCATCAGTGGCTCATCGCTCGGCTCGATATAGGCCGACCCCGCCCCACGGATGAACAAGGCAGGGCCACAGAAGAAACCATGCAACTCGGGCATCTGCGAGGTTTCCGGATAGGCGCGCTCCAATTCATCCAGATTAAAGCGCCAGTGCCAACCGGTTTTTGCCCCGGCGACATCGTGGATCAGGTTCGCCGTCAGAAAGGCCCGCACCTCGGGGTCGAACACATGTCGCGCCATCTGAGCGCGGGCGGTTTCGCGCGAATCGATCGCGCCCAGGTCGACCGCACGCAGGGCCGCGAACACGTCCTGATGCCAGGCGGGGTATGCCTTGGGGGCAATATCGACCACCACCATCCGGGTGAAACGCTCCGGCTCTCGATCTGCCAGCACCATCGCCAACTTGCCGCCCAGGGAGTGCCCGATCAGCTTGGCGCGCTCCAGGCCCAATCGGTCCATGAGCCGCAAGACATCATCCGCCATATCTGAGTAACTCAGCCCGGGCGCCCACGGAGAGCGGCCATGGTTGCGTAAATCGAGGTTGATGACTCGGTATGTGTCCGACAGTGATCGGGCCACACCACGCCAATTCGCCAGAGAGCCGAACAAACCGTGCATAATGATGACAGGCAACCCGCCACCGGATTCTTCAAAATTGAGTGAGACAGACTGATGCATAGGCCAGTTTTCCATTTCGCCGAAATTGATCAATCCGCGCATACTAGCAGACCTCCCACTCAGGAAAACGCACGCGTCCCGACGCGACACCAGACCCATGACTCATACATCCCCCCAAACGACGCCTGACAAAGACCTGCCCCGCCCCGAATTCCCGGCGTGCAGAATTTACCCGCAACAGGTACTCCGTGCCGCTGAACTGATCGAGCTCATCCTCAGCCAGAGTCTGCCCAGCGACCGTGTGTTACAGCATGCGTTTCGCGCGGAGCGGAAACTCGGCAAGCGTGACCGACAACTGCTGCAAGCGCTCGTATTCTTCGTGTTGCGACACTGGCGACTCCTGAACGGCCTGACACGTCAAGACCCACCCACCGTCCTGGCGCAGCTCGGCATGACGATCAAACTTGCCGGCCAGCTGGATGAACGGCTGGGCGAACTGACTGGGGTATCGGTTGACGCACCCATCCTGCTCGACAACCACCTGACAACACTGGGACATCCCGACAATCAGGCCGAACGGCTCAGCCTGACCGATGATGATCTACAACGGTTGATAGCCGCCTTTGGGCCGGATGCCGAGGCAGTTGGCCGCGCCCTGCTGGATCGAGCACCACTCGACCTGCGCGTGAATCCACTCAAAAGCACTCGGGAAACCCTTCTGGAAACCCTCCGGGCAGAAGGCATCGAGGCCGAACCCATTGAAGGGTTGCCCCTCGGCGTTCGGGTCGCGGGTAGCCCTGCCCTGACTGGGCTGGCTGCCTATGGGACCGGCATGTTCGAGATCCAGGACGCGGGTAGCCAGTGGATTTTAGCCGCCTGTCAGGCCCAACCGGGTAACGCCATTTTGGATTTATGCGCCGGTGCCGGCGGCAAGGCATTGGGGCTGGCTGCCGAAGTGGGTGACAGCGGTTATGTATTGGCCTGCGACATCGCAGCCGAACGGCTGGAGCGGCTGCCCGAACGCAGTCAACGCGCTGGCCTGAGCAATATCGAATGCCAACCGATCATCTCGGGCACAGACCCGGCGCTCACCCGCCGCGGGCCGTTCGATCGGGTTTTGATCGACGCACCCTGCTCCGGTTCGGGCACCTTCCGGCGTCACCCGGAACTGAAACAGGCTGCCCTCGACCTGCCCGCCCTGTGCGCCGTGCAAGGCCAGCTCCTGGATGAAGGCGCCGCCCTGACCCGCGTGGGCGGATTGCTGGTGTATGCCACCTGTAGCCTCTGGCGGGAAGAAAACGAAACGCAAATCGAAGCATTCCTGGCCCGACATCCAGGCTGGCGGATATCCCCGCTTCCCGAACACCTGGCCGATCATGTACAGATCCATGAGGGCATGGCCCGTGTGCGCCCGGATCTGCAGGGCAGCGATGGCTTCTTCTTTGCGGCACTGCAGGCATCAGACGCGTAACGGTATCGAAAACAGGCGACCAAGCTGGCACACTATCTTCCTTTGTCACCCAGCTTGCGGAACCCCATCATGACCAGCCGCCGATCCCCTGCCGGATATCTCACACCCACAGGCCTGATCCTGTTCGGCCTGCTTGTGAGCGGCTGCGGCCAAAAAGGCCCGCTGGTCCTGTCCGACCAAAACGCCGACCAACACCAAGCAGCCATACAGCCGGCGACACCGCCCCCAACAAACACTCAACCCTGAACCGCCGCATCATGAATCCATTACCTTATGCCCATCTGGGTCGCACGGCTGACAACGAACTGCTTCTCGATGGCGTCCCGCTGAGTCGGGTGGCCGAGGACTTCGGCACACCCACCTATGTCTACGCACGCAACGCCATTGAATCCGCATACCGCGCATTGTCGAACGCGTTTGGCGATCGCTCGCATCAGATTTGCTATGCCGTCAAGGCCAACAGCAACCAGGCGATTTTGGCCTTGCTGGCGCGGCTAGGTGCGGGTTTCGACATCGTGTCCGGCGGCGAACTCGCCCGGGTGCTGGCCGCGGGTGGCGCCCCGCACAAGATCGTGTTTTCTGGGGTTGGTAAACGCCGCGATGAGATTGAAGCGGCTCTTGCCGCCGGGATCGGTTGCCTGAATGTGGAGTCTGCGGCAGAACTCGCGCGCATCAGCGGTATCGCCCACGCCATGGGTCGAATTGCGCCTATTTCCCTGCGGGTCAATCCCGATGTCGATGCCAAAACTCACCCCTATATTTCCACGGGGCTCAAGGACAACAAATTCGGCATCCCGATCGAGCACGCTCCTGCGCTTTATCGCCAGGCTGCGCGAGATCCCCACCTGGATGTCGTCGGCATTGACTGCCATATCGGCTCCCAGCTCACGGATGTAACGCCATTTTCCGATGCGGCGCAACGTGTGCTGGCCCTGCTGGATCAGCTGGTTCTGGAAGGCATCGAACTCAAGCATCTCGATCTGGGGGGTGGGCTCGGCATTCGTTATACCGATGAAACGCCGCCGACCGCTACCGACTGGGTTCATGCCGTCGTGAACATTGTGGATGCACACCCGATTGCCCGCCATCTGCCGATCTACCTTGAGCCTGGACGCTTTCTCGTGGGCCCCGCCGGCGTACTGCTCACCCGGGTCGAATACCTCAAGCCCCACCCGACCGATGGCAAATCATTCGCCATCGTGGACGCGGCCATGAATGACCTGATGCGCCCCGCCCTGTACAGCAGCGTCATGGCCATCGAACCGGTCACCCCGCACCCGAATGGCCCAACCGCCACTTGGGAAATTGTCGGACCGGTCTGCGAAACCGGGGACTTTCTCGGCCACGCCCGCAACCTGGCCCTGCAGCAAGATGATCTCCTCGCCATCCTCGGCGCAGGCGCCTACGGCTTTTCCATGGCCTCGAACTACAACACCCGTGGCCGCCCGGCGGAGGTCCTGATCGATAACGGCCAATGCCATGTCGTTCGCCCCCGTGAACCGGCGGAATCGCTCTGGGCAAATGAAATCATCCCCGCACATCTGCTATAACAAGATAGGCGCGAAAAACGTCGACTCATAGAACATAACTATCAATCCCATGCAGAAAATCAATTTCGGTTTACGTGTGGGCGTGAGTTATTGTCATCAAGGTTCAATGATTAGAGTTTTAGATCATTGATGCATCTTTTCATTTCTGCTCTTTCAAGGAGTTCAACATGCTCGAAAATCGTGAAGGCCAACGTGTGCCACAGGTTACTTTCCATACTCGCCAGAAAAACGGATGGGTCAACGTCACCACGGACGATCTGTTCAAAGGCAAGACCGTCGCCGTATTTTCCCTGCCCGGTGCTTTTACCCCAACCTGCTCCTCCAGCCATGTGCCGCGCTTTAACGAGCTTGCACCGGTATTTTTCAAGCACGGCGTTGACGACATCCTGTGCCTGTCGGTCAACGATACCTTCGTCATGAACGAATGGGCCCTG
>JAGXHU010000008.1 GCA_024636015.1 Halothiobacillus sp. | reverse complement strand
CGTCGGCAGCGTCAGATGTGTATAAGAGACAGGGTTTGCCCAGATAATGGAGTCGGGCGACGACTTCCTGGCCCGGGTAGCAGCCTTTTTTGAAGCTGATGCCATCCTTTAGATCCAGGTTTAGCCATTGCGGTACGAAGTGCAGATAGGTTTCCGGGGTAACTCGGGCGATGCCGTCCAGAATTTCCGCGTGATCCCAGGCCCAATCGGCGACGATCTCGGTGTTCGGGGAAAAACACGACCAGTACTGAGTGAGAACGTTGATCGGGCCTTGCACCGATACGCGTGATCCTTCGGTGCGCTGCTCCCATGTGGCGATGATGCCATCTTGGGTGATGTTCTGGTCGAGTGCCCGGTGGTGCGTGGTGTTCAAGCCCAGTGCATTCAGATGTTGGGGCGTCGGATTGATCAACCCGATGAATCCCCAGTCTGAATCCAGTGTCACCGTTACTTTCCGGCGCAGAAGGTACAGTTTCAGGGTCTTGATCAGTTCGGGGACGAGCCCGGTCGGTACGCTCAGACGATACTCCTGTTCCGGCCCTATGCGTACCGGATGGACCTGCAGAATACCGAGGGTTCGGCCCTTGGCGTTGCAGAGCGCTGCATGCACTGCACCATTTGGGGTGCTGGTCAGGATTTCCTGGGTCAATATCGCCTGCAGAAATGCAGCGGCTTCGGCGCCCATGACTTGAATACTGGTACGTGTCGGTAGGGTCATGAGTGCAGGTGCCTGCGCGCATGTTGGGTAGGCTTTGCCCGTGTTGGATTGCAGGAATGTCATCCAGTCGGTATTCATAATCGGGTGTCTGGCGTGTTTTGATAGTCTTAAAGAATAGCATCTATGGGGCAGATGCACTGGAATCTTGGTGCAAGGAGTGAGCGAAATGACGGAGCAGGTGTGGTCTGCACGGGTGGAGGATGACGGGGTGCTGGCAGGGCTTTGGTACGGGGTTCATGGTTTGGCCACCGTCGCCGTCGTTCTGGGGATAGTGATATCCGGCTTGTCCCTGTGGCTGACCGTGCCCGCGGGGGCACTGGCCTGGCTTGGGCTGTATGTTTCTGCTCGCTATCGACCCGCAGCGTGGTTTGTGTCGGGACATCTGGTCCTGGCTAATGACGTAGCGCGCTGGCAAGCGAATGACGAAGGCTGGGTTGACGGCCGGATAGTGTTGGCGTGGCGAGGGACGTCTCTGGTCGGTGTGACTCTGATTGCCCCTGCGGGTCGGATGTCACTGTGGTTGACCCGGCGTCGGGTGGGGGATGTGGCCTGGTGGCAGCTTCAGCGCTGGCTTGTCTTACAAGCATGAATATTATTCGCGGTCACGATCTACTACGGGATGGCAGCAGCGCGTTTCAGCAGCTCGTGATGCAGATGCTGAATTTGATCCTTGAGGTGGGGTAAATCGCCCGTGTTGTCCAGGCAAAAGTCGGTGACCATGCGGCGCTGATCATCGGTGGTTTGAGCCTGTATGAGCTGGTTTGCCTGTCGGATATCGATACCGGGGCGATTCAGAAGACGCGCCCGTTGCTGTTCGGGCTGGGCGGCCACATTGACGATGTAATCCAGCCACTGGTAATGGGGGTATACGGAAGTTTCTGCCAGCAGGGGGATCACGATGACGACATAGGGGTGCGTTGTAGCCAATTCCAAAGCGCGTTGCTGGGCGAGACGACGAATCGGTGGATGCAGAATGCCCTCCAAGCGTGCGCGTGCCTGTGGATTGTTGAGCACGATGACGCGCAGAGCAGCGCGATCGAGTCGATGATCGGCCTGGAGCACTTCCGGACCGAATGCTTCGACGATGGCCGTGAGGGCGGGCTGCCCAGGCTCGACGAGCTCCCGGCTCAGCTGGTCCGTATCAATCACTGGAATATGATTTTCGGCCAATAATGCTGCCACGGTACTTTTGCCACTGGCAATGCCGCCCGTCAAACCAATGAGTAATCCCATCTTAGCGATGGGTTCCATAAGGTGGATGGGCGTGCCTCAATCGAATTCCCCTATTAGAACCGGTGGGTGCCGAGATAAAGATTCACGATGGGGGTGCCGAGATAGTAGGCCAGCAGACCGGCGCTGGCGAGATACGGTCCAAAGGGGATGGGAATCCGTTTGTCATGTTTGAGGAACAAGATCATGCCGATGCCGATCACGGCGCCGACTCCAGCGGACAGCAGAAGCACTAAGGGTAACTGCTGCCATCCCAACCATGCCCCCAGGGCGGCGAGGAGTTTGAAATCTCCATAGCCCATGCCGTCACGCCCCGTAGCAAGCTTGAACAGCCAGTAGACAGACCAGAGCACGAGGTAGCCCGCCATGGCGCCGATAACTGCGTCCTTGAGGGACAGGGATGTGCCGACACCGAATAATGCGAGCAGCAAACCAAGCCAGAGCAGTGGCTGGGTGAGGATGTCCGGGAGCAGGGTGGTTTTCAGATCGATGATCGCTGCTGCGATCAAGATCCAGCCCAACATCCATACGGCCAGCGTGGTTGCCGTGACCCCCAGTTGCCAGGCCGCCACCAGGGTTAGGGTGCCGCTGAGAAGTTCGACCAGAGGGTATTGAATACTGATGCCATGGCCGCAGCGTGCGCATTTCCCACGTAACACGATCCAACTGACGATGGGCACGTTCTGCCAGGCCTTGATTGGGGTTTGACAGTGCGGACAGGCGGAGCGCGGTGTGATGAGGTTGAAGGGTTTTTCCGCATCGACAGACTCGGGAGATAGCGACAGTAGTTCTCGGCAGTCCCGATGCCATTCGGCTTGCATCATGAGCGGCAGGCGGTGAATGACCACATTCAGGAAACTGCCAATCAGCAAACCCAGAATCAGGGCGAATCCCAGCCATATGGCCGGGTATTCGGTGAAAAATGCAGCCCAAGTGGTGAAAATGGTCATGGTATCGGTATCGCCTTAAGCCTTAATGAATCTAAAAAGGTTAGACGACGGATCCCAGCTTGAAGATAGGCAGGTACATGGCGATGACCAAACCCCCGACGACTACGCCCAGGAAGGCCATGATCATGGGTTCGAGCAGACTGGCCATGGCGTCGACCATATTGTCGACCTCCTCCTCGTACATATCTGCGACCTTACTAAGCATTGTATCCAGGGCCCCCGTTTCCTCGCCGATGGCGACCATTTGCACGACCATGACGGGGAATAGTTTGGATTGCTGCATTCCGACCTTGAGCGGAGAGCCTGCGGCGATGATGTCGCGCATATTCAGCACGGCATCCTTGAAGACGGCATTGCCGGTTGAACCGGCCGTGGGCTCCATGGCCTCAACCAGAGGTACGCCAGCTGAGAACATCGTGGCAAGCGTGCGGGCAAAACGGGCAATCGCGGCTTTCTCTGTTAGGGGACCGAAAATCGGCATCTTGAGAATCATTCGGTCGAGAAAATGATTGAATGGGTCGGATCGTTGTTTGACATAGGTAAACAGAAATATGGCGGCCGCAATCCCGCCGAAGATGAAGTACCAGTATTTCTGGAATGATTCAGAGAGGCCGATCACAAACAGGGTAAAGGCGGGTAGGGTGGCGCCAAAGCCATCGAATAGCTGCTTGAACTGAGGGATGACGAAAATCAGCAGGATTGCCGTCACGATGAACGCAACGACGACCACGGCGATCGGGTAAAAGAGAGCCTTTTTGATTTTCCCCTTGAGAGATTCCGTTTTTTCCTTGTAGATCGCGATGCGATCAAGAACCATCTCCAGCGAGCCAGAATCTTCGCCGGCCCGCACCAGATTTACGAACAGCTCATCGAAATATTTGCGGTGTTGGTCCAGGGCGTTGGCGAGCGTCAGGCCACTTTCGACGTCATTTTTGACGTTGGCCACCAGCTCTTTCATGGCCACCTTTTCGGCGCTTTGCGCAATGATGTCCAGTGCCTGCACGATGGGCAATCCGGCGTTCATCATGGTGGACAACTGCCGGGCAAAGATGGCGATATCGCGGGGGGAAATACCCTTGGTATTTGAGAACAGGGGCTTGGGTTTTTTCTTGACCCGAATGACGGTCAGGCCGAGGCGACGAACCTCGGCGCGTACGACCATCTCGTTATGAGCACTCATCTCACCTTTGACAAGTTTGCCATCCTTGTTTTTGGAGTCATAGACAAAGACGGTTTTCTCGTCTTTTTTGGTCTTCTTGGCGGAGGTCGCGACGGCCATGGTGTTCTCCCTTAATCCTTGGTCACCCGGTTGATTTCTTCGAGGCTGGTTAGCCCTGATTTTACTTTGCGCAGTCCCGAACGACGTAGGTCGGGAATGCCTTCTTTGAGCGATTGGTCGGCTATGTCCATTGCATTCCCACCACGCATGATAATTCGTCCCATTTCCTCGGAAACGGGCATGACCTGATAGATCCCCATTCGGCCTTTGTACCCATTGGTGCATTGGTCGCAGCCGATGGCCTTGAATATCTTCAATCCCGTGTGTACGTCATCCGGATTGAACCCTTCGCGAAGCAATTCCTCTTCGGGCACTTGATCGACTTTTTTGCAGACGTTGCACAATCGGCGTGCCAGACGTTGGGCAATGATCAGGTTGACCGAGGAGGCGATGTTATACGCCGGGACACCCATATTCATCAAGCGGGTCAGGGTTTGTGGTGCATCGTTGGTGTGCAGGGTCGAGAGTACCAGGTGACCGGTTTGTGCGGCCTTGATAGCAATTTCGGCGGTTTCGAGGTCACGGATCTCCCCCACCATGATGATATCGGGATCCTGACGTAGGAAGGCGCGCAAGGCGGCGGCGAAGGTGAGTCCGACGCGTGCATTCACATTGACCTGGTTGATCCCCGGGACCACGATTTCGGCGGGATCCTCGGCAGTAGAAATATTCCGGTCCATGCTATTCAGGATGTTCAGACCGGTATACAGCGACACGGTTTTGCCTGAACCGGTGGGGCCGGTCACGAGGATCATGCCATAGGGCCGATTGAGTGCCTTGAGATAGAGTTCTTTCTGCTCTGGTTCGTAACCCAGCGAATCGATGCCCAGTTGGGCGCTACTGGGGTCGAGAATACGCAGTACGATTTTCTCGCCAAACAGGGTCGGACAGGAGTTGACCCGGAAATCGATGGAGCGCCCTGCGGACAGCTTCAACTTGATCCGACCATCCTGCGGCATGCGTCGTTCGGAAATGTCCATCCGACTCATGACCTTGATACGGGATATGATTCGATCTGACAGGGTGCGCGGCGGTGCGGGCATTTCCGTGAGGATGCCGTCGATTCTTATCCGGATACGAAACTGCTTTTCGTAGGGCTCGATATGGATATCTGACGCCTTGCGTCGAATGGCATCCGTGAGCACCTTGGTGACGAATTTGACGACCACATCATCCTGGAGTGGATCGTCACTCTGCTCAGTGGGGCCATCGTCGCCTTCGATCTGAATGTTTGCCAGATCGTCGTCCAGATCGGCTGTCAACGAATCCATTGAGTGGTTGGCTGCTTCTTCCAGCAGGCGTGTAATTTTGGGCGCTTCGGCGACAACGGTGTCAATGGTCAGGTTGGTGCTGAAACGAAAACTTTCGATGATGCCCAGATCGGAGGGGTCAGCCAGGGCGACGGTCAGACGGCGCCCACGCTGGCGTAGTGGCAGGGCATTACCACCCTCCAGCAGTTTGGCGGGGATCAGTTTGATCGGTAGGTCGGTGGTGTCAAACGCATCCAGGTCCACCTGAGGCAGTCCGAAATTGCGCGAGCCAGCGCGCGCAATTTGCGCTGCGGAAACGCCGCTGCTTATCAGCGCCTGGATGGTTGACTCCTTGTTGGCGCGTGCCTTTTCCTGAATTTCGCTGGCGCGAGGGGCATCGATAATCCCGGTTTTCACCAGGGCTGCCAGTAGGCCGGTAATGGGCGGATGGGTCATGAGCGTTGGTTAACCGATAATTCCGTTTATGGGCAATGCAGACATAATATATTTAAAATCAGGTAGGTCTGCACAATATATTTTATCTCTTGTCCGGATCAAGTTTTGAGGCACTGCCGTTTGCTTCGAGTTCTGCCAGCCTTTGCCTGAGGCGGTGGTTCTCCGCCTTAATGGCGACCATATCCGAAACATCCCGCTGTACCCCAATAAAGTATGTCAGTTGATCTGCTTCATTAAACACGGGCGTGATCGAGAGTTCATTCCAGAACAGGGTACCATCCTTGCGGTAATTCCGAATAGTGACCCGCGCGTGCCGATGTGCGCGGATGGCCGACCTGATCTCGGCGCGTGCCTCTTGTTCTCGGTCGTCCATCTGCAGAAAGCGGCAGTCCTGATACAGGACTTCCTCGCTCTGGTATCCGGTCAGTCTCTCGAACGCCTCGTTCGCATAGATCAGGATGTTGTCGTCGCCCTCTCGCTCCGCAATCACGATCCCATCATGCGATGCATCCACCGCCTTGAGCAATAACTTCGGATCCAGCATCGTCGAAACTCGCTCCACCTGAATCAATGTGTCTGCCGTTGATCATATCAGGAACTTTAACGGGCCAGGGGGTTTCGGTTATCCCCGAAATCGCCCTGACAAATAAGCCTGACAACCGCTGACACTGCCACGACAGAGGCCCCTGGGCGTGATTTCGACGGGGTCGGGCGTTTCAGTGACTTGGCAGGGATGGATGGTGGTGGTCGTTAATACGCCGATGTCGTGGTTCGCGGGGAAGTCCGCTAGTTGAAATCGGATCCAGTGGGGGAGCCCCCAGCGCGCCACCAGTCGATTGCGCAACAATACCGGCAGCGTTGGGGGGATCAAATGTAGGTTGAACTGTTCGGCCAGCGCCAAGACTAGTTCGAACTCCGCCGCCCGGTAGAGGCGATCGGTGCCGATGATATCCACCGCAACCGAGGCAGCCTGGCCGAGATGAGTGTGCTGGCGCAGTAACCCGTCGATTCGTTGATGAATATGGCTGCTCAGCCAGTGCAGGACTAAGTTTTGATCTGGCCAGATTTCCCGCCGTTCCAGGCGGTGAAGTCCATCGATAAGAAAAAGCCGGATCATTTCTCCAGGTGGATACCAGAGCAACGCCTGCTGTTCGATGCGTATGAGGGCGCTCGTATCCAGGGTGATGGCTGCCTGCCGGATTTGTACGCGCAGGGTGTTCAGGCCGGGCGGGGTGTCCGCAGCGGTATCGAGCGACTCGGCCGTCGCATGATTCTGTGTCGGTGATAAAGGTGCGGGCAGGGGGTGCGACTCTGGGACCAGTGCACGGTTGTCCGTGTGCGGTGGTTTGGGTCCGATTCGTCCCGTGAGACGCGCCTCGCGTTTCAGGACAATGCCAATTTGGCTGAACCCCATGCCCCGCTCTGACAGGGACTGGATCCGCCGGATCAGATCGATGTCGGTGGTGCTATACAGGCGGTGTCCGGAGGG
>JAGXHU010000050.1 GCA_024636015.1 Halothiobacillus sp. | reverse complement strand
GGGTTGGAAGATCACGGTTGGGGTGGTGAATATCCAGTCGGCCAGGACAACATGCCGATTGGTGACGGCGATGTGGGCGATGTTGCCGCTGCGGTCGGCCATCCATTTGTAGAATGCGCTACCCAGGCCCGTGCCGAACAGGAGCACCATGCTGAGAATATGCAGTGTTTTGAGAATGGTGTAGGTCGTCATTTCGGCACACCTGTCGGTAGGGAGTCAGTGAAAAATAGGTTGGGCTCAACGCTTAGTGGCATCCGCCCCAGAAACTGCGCCAACGGCTGGATATCTGCCCGATAGCCGGTTTGCAGCATGCGCACGTTATCCGGGTGTAGTAGGGGGTTGATGTGGCGCCCCAGGCGGGCGAGGGTCATCGCCATCGGGAATGGGATGCGAATTACCCGTGCGCGCGATAAACCTTGCGCCTCGCGCATCTGTTGAAGCCATTCGGTAAACGTGATTGTGTCCAGGCCGATGATGTCCAGCGTCTGCTTGGAGGGCGTTGCCGTCAGGCTGCGCATCACAGTTGCCACCACATCCGTGATGTGGACCGGTTGTAATGCCTGCAGTCCATTCCCGATGACGGGAATAAGCGGCATTGCCGCCAGTCGCATGAATAGGCCAGCACTTTTCCCACCCCGGCCATAAATCAGTGACGGGCGCAGCACGAACCAGTCGAGATCAAGGCTGCGCAAGACGTCGTCTGCGGCGCGTTTGCTCAGGTGGTAGGGCGAAAACGCCGTTTCATCGGCACCCAGCGCAGAGATTTGCAGCACACGGCGAACCCCTGCGTGTTGGCAGGCGCGGAATAATGCAATCGGGGCATGGGTGTGTACGGGTTCAAACCGTTGGGTACCGCTTTGCGCAATGATGCCCACAGCGTTAATGACGGCATCGATCCCGTCGAGATGCGGTAACCAATCAGCCGGGTTTTGCATGCGGCCAAAATCGATGCCGTGGCTGCGCGACACGGGCGTTATCCGGTGACCGGCAGCGGTCAGTGTGGCGGCAATGTTGCGTCCGATGAAACCGCTGGCGCCGGTGAGCAGGATATTCATGATGAATGTCCCGATTTCTGCGGCGTCGTCTCGAATTGCTTCAAACGCTTGCCGATCAAGTGCAAGCCGATCAGCAGCCCACCCAATATTGCGATCAGCGCGAGACGCAGGCTGTCTATGGGGTCGCGAAATGGCGAGACCATGTCCACCATCAGCACAAGGAGTAGTGGGGCGATCACGAGCATTACCTTGGTGTAGCGCAACCAGAAAACGGCCGCCTGTTCATCAGGACAAATCCGGCCCAGGACATTCACCAAGGGGCCGGAAAGCACGTACAGCACAGCGAGACTCACGGCAATGCTGGTGAGGGATTCAGCAAACAGCAGGAAAAGGCGATCCATAAAGGGCTCCTGATCAGTGATTGGAGCCTTCAGCTTGATGAATGGTGACTTTCGATGCTTCCGTTCTGATCAAAGTGGAATGCTTTTCGGTTCCGATATGATCCTTTCGGAGCAGGATGTCCCCAATTTGCTATTGGGGTGCTTCTGCCTTGGTGTTCAGCTTGCGGTATTGGCCGGGCGTCATGCCTTCGATTTCACGAAATGCATCGTAAAAGTTCGACTGCGTGCTGAATCCAACACTGAGCCCGACGGAGAGGACGGAGGCAGAGGGCTCGGCGCACAACATGGCTTTGGCAGAGGCGACCCGCTGCTCACGCAGATAGCGGGAAAATCCCTTGCCCAGCCGGGTATTCATCAGTTCCGATAACTGGTGGGTGCTGAGTCCGAGCTGTTCTGCTAGACCTCTCAAGCTCAGATCGGCATTCATGAAAACACGCTCGGCCTGCATCAATCCGTCCAGCCTGAGCAGTACGCTGTCGCAATCGACATGGGTGAGCGTGGAACTTGCGTAGGCGGCCTGCGTGACTTCGCTGATTTCAGTGGACAGTTGGGGCCGGAGTCCAAGCGTGGTCTGCACCAGAAAGAAGGCCAGACCGATCGAGATGGCATAGAGGCTGAAAAACAGTTTCCCGGGCAAGGCTTCCCGAGCGAGTCCGAGTACCGACACCCCGATCGCAATGATGAAGACGCCCCCCAACAGCATCAGTTCGAGATGGAAGTTGGCGCGCTCGCGCCGCAGATCGTAAAGACGGCGCGCCAGCCACAGCAAATAGCCGGCACCGATCAAGAATGCCAAGGGTAAGGCCACGCCACTTGGGAGCAGGGGCGAAACAGCGATCGGTGCCGCATGCCAAAGCAACCCCGGCCGGATTTGTGGTTGGGTCTGTGGGCGCAGTAAAGGCTGGCTGAAAAGAAAAAAGGCGGGCGCGACGATAAACAGCACCATGTTGTACAACGATGTCGACACCCACGCCTGATCAAGGAACAGCCACAGGAAGTGCATTGTTTGCAGGCTGATCAGCGCGAGTAACAAGATAAGCCCCATGATTCTTGAGATCAGTTGTCCTGGGTAGTTCTCGCGTCGAAAATGTGTCAGTGCAAGGCTGAATCCGCTGAAGAGGGAAAAGCCAATAAGAAGCAGGGCGAGTGCGGTCATGGTGCGTGTCAAATCACAATCCTGGTTGCGTTGAGAAGACCATTAAATCACGTTGGTTTAGCGGATTCTTGATGTCTTTCCCAAATAGGGCAGCCCTCGGCCCAGACGAATCCAAGAAATTCGCCGTCGATAGATTGCCTGCAGGCTACCGTAGCGGTTAGCTTAGATGCGCGGTATGTTGATCTTGTGTGTTAACCGTTTTGGCTGGAGATTCACGATGGACAATAACGATCAGGACAAGAACAAGCTGGCGGAGCAGTACGACAAGCTGGCCAGTAAATTCAACGAACTCTATCTGGCGGGAAAGGAGCGGGGGCATGCAGCGATGACCGTGGCGCTGGATAAAGCCCAAGCGCAGTTGACCGCTCTCGGGACATTCAGCACGGAACGTGGGGCAGAGCTGAAAAAGAATCTTGCCCAAGATTTGGATCAAACCATTTCGACGGCCCAGCATCTGGGTGAAGAGGCCAAGGATCGATTTCACCCTTCTCGATTGGGTGCCGGCGCACTTGCTTCGATTTCTTCCGTGCTGGAATTGAGCAGCAATGCGTTACGCACCTTGAGCGATCAAACTAAGAAAACAATCACCTATAAAACCGGTGAGATGACCTCGGCCGGCACATTGACCTGCCAGTCTTGCGGCCAGCAAGTCCAGCTCAAGCACACGGGGCATGTTCCGCCCTGCCCGAAATGTAATGGCGTCCTGTTTCACAAGGGATATTGAGTGGTCGGTCGTAGGTGATCGCGACAGGTTCAGCGGGGAGGTTTTCATCGCGTGAAACGTGTTCTATTCCTCTGTGGTAAAAACCGCCTTCGTAGCCCGACGGCGGAGCAGATTTTCTCTGCACGCCCCGATCTGGATGTCACTTCCGCGGGCCTGAGTCAGGATGCGGACATCCCGGTGACACCTGAGTTACTGATTTGGGCCGAGATCGTTTTTGTGATGGAACGCGCCCATCGTCAAAAACTTTCGGCCAGATTTCAACGTCACCTCAAGGGCAAGAAGGTTGTTTGCCTCGACATACCCGACGATTATGAATTCATGGACCCCCAACTGATTCTCCTGCTGCAGGCAAGAGTGCCCAGACATTTGCCGTCACAACCATTTTAAGCGAGCGGCATGGGGCGCCCTATTGGGTGGTCCGGCGCGAGCGGCACAGAATCGGAGACTATGATGCATTTGGATGTCGACGGCTTTGCGGTGATTGAGCGGTTACTGTCTGTTCATGACACAGAACTGCTCTGCGCTTCGCTGGATACCCATGCGTTGGCGCCGAAACGCGGCGGGATTCGACGAATCGAGCAGCGTGTGCCCGAGGTCAATGCCTTGGCGCATGGATTACCGTTGATGCGGGTCGCGCAAAGTCACCTGGTGGCACCACCGCAGTTGGTTCGGGCCATTTACTTCGATAAATCGCCGGGGAATAATTGGTTGGTGACGTGGCATCAGGATCGAACCGTGGCCGTATCGGATCGGTTTGACCAGGTGGGGTGGGGGCCTTGGTCGCTTAAAGCGGGTGCTTGGCATGTTCAGCCGCCCATCGACGTGCTTGAACAGATGGTGACGATCCGGGTTCATCTGGATGCGGCAACCCGGGCCAATGGTTGTTTGAAAATTGTGCGGGGTTCCCATCACCTGGGTTTGATTGAAACGGACCGGGTGCGCGATCATGTCGATCCGGCGCGTGTGGTTTATTGTGAAGCCGGGGCTGGTAGCGTGGTTGTGATGCGGCCCCATGTGCTGCATGCCTCAGAAAAATCGGTAACGCATGCCCGACGAAGAGTGCTGCACTTCGAGTTTTCAGATTACCCTTTACCGGACGGTATCGGATGGGCGACCTGAGCACCTGGGGACAAAGTCAGTGAGTGAGTGTTGAGGAACCGCTGGCTGGGTCTCTGAAGAGAATGGAAAACTGGAGTTGAATACGATGCTGATCATGAAACTCATACGTCAAATCCCCCTGGCCCTGATTGTCATGCTTATGGGGCTCAACAGTGCCCTGGCCGAATCCAGTGGCGCGAACGAGTCGCTCTCTGACAAGGCTGCCGGCGTGGCCAAGAGAGTCGGTGGTGCCATTGAAAAGGGTGCAAAGGCTGCGGCGCACGGTATCGACCGTGGGGCCAAGGCGGCGGCCAGTGGCGTTGAACATGGCGTGAAGGCAGCCGCCCATGGCGTTGAGCGGGGCGCGAAAGCGACGGCGGATGCGGCCCATTCGGTTGCGGGGAAGGTGGATGGATCGTCCAAGTCTTCTCCAAAGTCCGCAAAGGATGCACCGGCCAAGTAAGACCTGCCTTCAAAAGGGGTAGCGGGTATGCCCCCATTTCGCTTGAATTGATTGCTAAAAGGGATGCGATTTTCGTGTTTGGCAACTCAACCCTGAGGAAACACCCATGATGCTCCGCGAGCGGGTAACCGCACAGATGACGGGCGACTTTGTCGTGTTTCTGATCGGCATGCGGATCAACCATCTCTGGAAGATACATCGATGGCTGCCGGTTGCGCAGGCCATGCCGAAGATGCTTCGGGAACTGTATGCACGGCCCGATTCGGGGCTTTTGGGCCATGAAATGTGGTTTGGACGAACCACCATCATGGTGCAGTACTGGTGCTCGTCCGAGCACCTGATGGCCTACGCGAAAGACCGGAATTTGGCCCATCTGCCGGCCTGGCGGGCGTTCAACAATGCGATTGGTACGAATGGTGACGTGGGTATCTGGCACGAAACCTATGTGATCTCCCCCGGCAGTTTTGAAAACATTTACGTGAATATGCCGCCGTTCGGACTGGGTAAGGTGGGCGCGCTCGTGTCGGCATCCGGTCAGAAAGCGACGGCGGAAGGTCGGTTGACGGCCAGTGATTGAGTAGGCCCCGTCGCCCTTCGGGGGGCGTGTAATGTCGCAAGATCCGGTTTGATCGAGGTGGCGGAGCCGCCGACAATTCACCGCCTTTGCTCGACCTTTCCGCCGTTTGAAATCGCGCCGAACTCAGACCGATTCCGGTAAGTGATTCTGTGCGCTCAATCGATTGCCGGGTATCGGCGGTAATTTGTGCCGCTCGTTTCCTAACGAGGTGGTTATCTGCTGCGCAGAAAGCTGAACAGCACCGGATTCAACCGGCCATTTCATTCTGATTCGTATTTACTGTTCATGCGGCTAAATTTGGTGCAACCTAAGCCGATAACAGTATGGATGATGCGGTGTTGGCCCATTCGGAAGGAGGGATGTCGATTTTTCTGGTGGCCAGCGGCAGAGTTCAGATAAATAAAATGGCTGCGCACGATGCAAGCAGCGTTCGCGGCAGGGGATAGGCATGACGAGGCAGCGCTTTTTTTCGGTTCAGGCAATAGCGGTTTGGCTATTTACCCTGTTCTCGCTTTCTCCGGCTTTTGCGGACTCTCCGAAGGTATTGACCTTTGGGATTGTGCCACAACAGTCGCCGATCACACTCGTCCAGATATGGGGGCCGATCCTGAGCGAAGTTGGAGAGGAGGCTGGTGTGAAGCTGGTCTTCAAGACGGCACCGGATATACCTACCTTCGAGGAGCGGCTGGCGAAGGGCGAATACGATATCGCCTACATGAATCCCTACCATTACATCGAGTTCCACAAGAAGCCGGGTTATCTGCCGTTGCTGCACGCGCGTGATCAGCAATTGCGCGGTATTCTGGTGACGCGCCGAGACGCGCCCTATCACTCGATAGCCGATCTGTCCGGCCAAACATTGGCTTTCCCGGGGCCCGCCGCTTTTGCGGCCAGTATTGTCATCCGGGCGGAGTTTGCCCGCCTGCATGTGCCCATTACACCCGCCTACGTCTCCTCGCACGATTCGGTCTATCTCGGAGTGGCCAAGGGTTTGTTTCCGGCGGGCGGCGGGATCATGCGTACGTTCAACGCGCTGAGTCCGACTATTCGGGATCAATTACACGTGATTTATGTCAGCCAGGGATGCACCCCCCATGCGATTGCGATTCTGCCTGATATCCCCGCCGAAACCGCAGCGCGGATTCAGGCGGCCTTTATCGGTCTTGACAAGAGTGAGCAGGGCAGGCAGTTGCTGGCGCCTATGGAAATCAAGGGCTGGATGGCGGCCAAGGATACGGATTGGGACGATGTGCGTGGGTTGTTCAAGGTGTTGTCCGTTAAACCATTTGCGCACTAACTGTGTGCCAATAAAGGGCTGTTGATTTGTCATTTCGTCTGAAAACCATTTTGGGAATTGCGCTGCTTGAGATCCTGCTGCTCGCGGCGCTCATTTATACCATGTAGGGCTACCTGCACCGCTCGAGTGAAAGCCAGTTGGTGCGTCGTGCCGAGTCGGATGCCGCGCTGGTGGCCACCATGGCCAAGAACCCGGTGCTGAGTAGCGATCTGGCGGCCTTGGATGCCTTGACCAAAGAGGTGATGCATAACCACGATATTGTTTATGTTCGTATTTTGAATGCGGACGGTGAGAGCCTTGCGCAACTTGGGGGGCTCTATGCGCTGTCTCAGCCTTTTCACAGGGATACCCGTGTTGCCGATGTTCGTGATGATGTCTTTGAAACGTCCGCACCCATCGAGGTGGACGATGTTCCTTATGGGCGGGTAGAGTTGGGTGTCGACATACGCGCACTGATAACGTCTGAAGATGCGGCGCTGGAGGATAGCCTGTTCATTTCCGGGGTCGGCATGCTCCTGGTGGCGTTGTTCTCCTTTTTCCTCGGTCTGTATCTGACTCGGCAACTTTTGGCGTTGAAGCACGGGGCGCGGCAAATTGCCCGCGGCAAGCTCGGCTACCAGATTCCGGTCCAAGGGCGGGACGAGTTGGCGGAAACAGCCCGCTCTTTTAATCAAATGTCACTGAATCTGGCCGATGCTGCCAGCCGCCGGGAGGCGGTTTTGCACACGGCGCTGGATTGCATTTTGACGGCAGACGGTCAGGGGTTGATCACGGAGTTCAATCCGGCGGCCGAGTCTGTGTTCGGATATGCCCGCGAACAGGTAGTTGACCTTCTCCCGCTGGATGCGCTATTCCCGCCGCGCCTGGGCCGTTTTTTCCACCGTATCGTTCGTCACCATGACCGAACCGGCCGCTTCCGTTTTGCCCGCCGCCGGTTTGAACTCACGGCCTGCCGTGCAGATGGTCAGGCGTTCCCGGCCGAGGTCGCCATTGCCTTGACGGATGTCGCGGGTGCGGCCCTGTTTACGGTGTATTTGCGCGACATCACCGAACGTCGTGCGGTGGAGGACACGGTGCGAACCCTGTCCCGCGCCGTGGAGCAGAGTCCGGCATCGGTCGTACTGACGGATATCGACGGCAATATCGAGTTCGTCAATGCCAAGCTCTTGGACGTTTCCGGTTATTCCTATGAAGAAGTGATCGGGCGGAATCCCCGGTTGTTCCAGTCGGGTCAAACGCCTTTGGCCCTGTATCAGGATATGTGGTGCCATTTGCACTCCGGTCGGGAATGGACTGGCGAGCTGGTCAACCGCAAAAAAAATGGGGAGTTATATTGGGAGCTGGCATCGATTTCGCCGGTTCGGGATGCCGATGGGCGGGTGGCTCATTACCTGGCCGTGAAGGAAGATATATCGGCCCGCAAGCATATCGAAGAGGCCTTGCTGCGCAGTGAAGCGCAATTCCGTCAGTTCTTCGAGGGCAATTCCTCAGTGATGCTGCTGGTCGAGCCCGAGTTCGGCACCATCGTGGCCGCGAATGAACAAGCGGCCAAATATTACGGTTACCCCCTGGTTTATCTGACTGGCCTGAGTGTCAGCAATCTGACTGTGGCTTCCCACGAATTGCGTACGCAGTCGTTATTGGAGAGTCAGGCACCCCTGTTGTCCCGGCATCATCTTGCAACGGGGGAGATTCGGGACGTCGAGATCCGGTCGACGCCATTTGTGAGCGGGGACCGGTCGCTGCTGTTTTCGATCGTGCACGATGTGACGGAGCGCGTCCGGGCTGAAAGGGCGCTCCTGGAAACGGAAAGCCGATTACGGATTTTCATCGAGCGATTCCCCGGTGCCGTATTGGTAGAAAACGCTGAACGTCGGGTTGTCCTGGTGAACCAGACCTTTTGTGATCTGTTCGCATTGAAAGTACCTCCGGCGGAACTGGTTGGCAGTAGCTGTCGGCTCTGTTTGCATGAGATCGGGGCATTGACCGTACCGAAAAACCAGTTTGTCGCCGATGCCGAAACCTTGATCCGAGCCGCCCTGCCCCGGTTGGGGCAGGAAATCCCCCTGCGCGATGGTCGAGTGCTGGCGCGCGACTATGTGCCCATCCGTCAAAATGACGAATTGATGGGGCATATCTGGCTGTACCGCGACATCACACTTCAGAAGCAATCCGAAGAGAAGCTCCGGCAGGCCGCGAGTGTGTTTACGCATGCCCGTGAAGGCATCATGATTACCGATCTTCACGGCAACCTCATCGAGGTCAATGAGACCTTTTCCCAGATCACCGGTTATTCTCGTCTGGAAGTGCTCGGCAAGAATCATCGCTTCCTGAGTTCGGGGCGACAGGAGCCCGAGTTTTTTGCGGCCATGCAGCGGGAATTGGTAGAAACGGGCTACTGGCACGGCGAAGTCTGTAACCGACGGAAAAACGGTGAGATCTATGTCGAGATGCTGACCATCAGTGCGGTCTGCGACGTCGATGGGCAGCCCCACCAGTATGTGGCGCTGTTTTCCGATGTGACCGCGCAGAAGGAACGGCATCAAAAACAACTGGAACACATTGCCCACTATGATGCACTGACCGGCTTGATCAATCGTTCCCTGCTGACCGATCATCTTCAAGAGGCGATGCTTCAAATGCAGCAACAGGGCAGTTCGCTGGCGGTCATCATGGTCGATCTGGATGACTTCAAATCCCTCAACGAGTCGGTGGGGCATACGCAGGGCGATCATATTCTGGTCACCATCGCCGAGCGGTTGAAATCGTTGCTGCGTGAGGGCGATATGCTGGCGCGACTGGGCGGGGATGAGTTCGTTGCGGTGCTGACTCATCTGCCGGGATCGGAGGCGCGTGTTGCGCTTCTGCGGGATTTGCTGGCCGAAGTTTCTGCGCCGATCACCGTGGAGGATCAGCAATTCCAGATTTCCGCCAGTCTCGGCGTGACCTTCTACCCCCAGCAGGATCGGGTGGATGCAGAACAGCTGTTGCGGCAGTCGGATCAGGCTATGTATCAGGCCAAACTATCGGGCAAGAATCGTTACTCGCTTTTCGATCCCGATGAGGATCGCAGTATCCGCGGGCATTTCGAGACCCTGGAGCGCATTCGTCATGCCATCAAGGAAAACGAGTTCGAGTTGTTTTATCAGCCAAAGGTGAATATGCGAACCGGACAGGTCGTGGGCATGGAGGCGCTCATTCGCTGGCGGCATCCGGATCACGGTTTGTTGGCCCCTTCGTCGTTTCTGCCGATCATTGATGCGACGCCCCTTGAGATTGAGCTGGGGACGTGGGTGCTTGATGCCGCATTGAGGCAAATGTCTCTGTGGCAGGCTGAAGGCTACGGTTTTTCGGTCAGTATCAATGTGGGCGGTCGCCAACTCCTCCAACCGGACTTTGTGGCATCGCTGCGGGCCGCGCTTGAACAATATCCAGCGGTCAGGCCCGAATTGCTGGAGCTTGAAATACTGGAAAGCAGTGCGCTGGAGGATGCGGTTCAAGTCTCGCAGGTCATGGATCGCTGCCAGGAATTCGGGGTTGAGTTTGCCCTGGATGACTTCGGTACCGGCTATTCCTCACTGGCTTATCTCAAATATCTGTCCGCAGCAACGCTCAAGATCGATCAGAGCTTTATCCGAGATATGCTCCATGACCCGGATGACTTGGCCATCGTAGAGGGCGTTTTGGGCTTGGCGACGGCCTTCCGCCGCCAAGCGATTGCCGAGGGGGTTGAGACGATTGAGCACGGGACGATGTTGCTGCGACTCGGCTGTGAATTGGGGCAGGGCTACGGGATTGCGCGTCCGATGCCTGCCGCCGAGGTCAATGGATGGATTGCCGGCTGGCGGGTCGATGCCTCCTGGCTGGGACTGGAGCCCATCGCGAGAAATGAACTGCCGGCGCTCTTCGCCGTCGTCGATCACAATGCGTGGATGCTTGCCATCGGCCGATACATTCGCGGAGAGAATGAAAAACCCTTGCCGTTGGATGATCGGGAATGCCGTTTTGGTCAGTGGCTGCATGGAGATGGGCGGCAGCACTATCTGGGACGCGCGCCCTTTGAGGCGCTTGAGCCCCTGCATCATCGCATTCACGATCGGGCTCAGGAATTGGTCGAACTTTTATCGCGTCATGGCAGCGCCGAGGCGTCTGCCGGTTTGACCGCGTTGCATCAACTCAGCGAAGAAATGCTGTCGCGGCTGGACTCTTTGCTGCGTGATTCTTCTGTTTGAGGTGGATTTATTTCCTGTGGCGGCATGGGGAAGTAGGGCGCTGGATATCGGTTTTAAAAAACATGTAGATAGACAATGTATTTTTCGGCAGGGATAATGCCCTAATCAAATATTCCATGGATGGATAATAATGCCTTTAAGGTATTCATTTTTTTCGCGCCTAAAATATCCCCCTGCAAGCCATGTCTTCCTGGTTTGTCTCGTGCTCTATTTCCCCCAAACCGCATTTTCGGCCCCAGCAAGCGGGTTCGATGAGCAGACAATTCGCCAGCAGCAACAGGAACATGCACTGCGTGCCCAACAAGAACCGCCAACCGACGTTCAGCTAACGGCAAAACCTGCGGCGAGCGCCGGCCGGTTGCCCGAGCACGAGTCCCCTTGTTTCGTGATTCGGCATATCGTGCTGGTTGGAGATTCGGCACAGGAATTTTCCTGGGCACTGACGGCGGCTGATCCTGAAAAAGACCCCGCTACCGGACGATGCCTGGGGGCACAGGGTATTGGCGTTGTGATGCAGCGCATACAGAACGCCCTGATCGCGCGCGGTTTTATTACCACCCGAGTATTGGCAAAGGCTCAAAATCTTCACAGCGGTGTTCTTCGCCTGACACTGGTGCCGGGCCGTGTGGGTAAAGTGCGCTTTGTCGACGGCACCAGTCTTCGAGCGAATGCCTGGAATGCGCTCCCGCTGGCGCAGGGCGATATTCTCAATTTGCGTGCGATCGAGCAGGGTTTGGAAAATTTCAAACGCGTTCCTACGGCCGATGCCAGCATACAAATTGTGCCCGGCGCAAAGCCGGGGGAAAGTGACATCGTCATTCACTGGAAACAGTCGTTTCCCTTTAGATTGAGCCTGTTTGCCGATGACTCGGGGAGCAAAGAAACAGGGCGCTATCAGGGTGGCGTTATCCTTTCCTATGACAACTGGCTGACCTTGAACGATCTGTTCTACATCAGCATCAACCGGAGTCTGGGCCTGGATCATATCCGGTCAGATCACGGTACCAGCAGCTACACGGTGCACTACTCCGTGCCGTTTGGTTATTGGGGTCTTGGCATCACCAGTAGCGAGAGTCAATACCGACAATCCATTGCTGGCGCAAACCAGTCTTACGTTTATCGTGGGAAAAGTCACAATCAAGAGCTCTCGTTATCCCGTCTTGTGTATCGCGATGCCGTGCGCAAGCTGACGTTATCGGCCAGCACCTATCTGACCACGTCGCACAATTACATCGATGATACCGAGATCGAGGTTCAACGGCGCCGGATGGCGGGGTTTCAGGCCGCCGTGAAATACAGGCAGTTTATTGGCCGTTCCACGTTGGATCTTGGTCTTGCCTATCGTTGGGGTACGGGCGCCCGTGGCGCAATAGCGGCCCCTGAGGCGGCCTTTGGCGAGGGCACAGCCAAACCCCGGATTGAAACGGCGACCTTGGCATTAAATATCCCCTTTGAGCTCGGCACTCAACAACTTCGTTACAGCAATCAGATAAGTGGGCAATGGAGCCAAACAGCACTTATCCCGCAGGATCGTTTTGCGATCGGCGGTCGTTATACCGTGCGGGGCTTTAGTGGGGAGAGTCTGCTCTCAGCCGAGCATGGATTGCTGATACGAAATGATTTGGGTCTGGTGTTGGGGCCAGCAGGCGAGCTTTATATCGGCTTGGATTACGGTCAGGTCAGCGGGCCATCGGCGCGTTGGCTGCCCGGTAAACGCCTTGCGGGCGGTGTGTTGGGTCTGCGTGGTGGATTCAAGGGGTTGAGCTACGACGTTTTTGCCGGGCATGCCATTGCCAAACCAGCCGGATTTCCGGCGAAGGGTATGGTTGCTGGATTTCGGCTCGGGTGGTCTTTTTAAGGAATTTTCGTGACATAAGGAGTGCGTCGTGAACAGGGATTTATATCGCGTAGTATTTAGTAAGGCTTTGGGTGTGATGGTTGTTGCCTCGGAGTTGGGTTCGGCGCAAGGCAAGGGCCGCTCTGGATCAAACCGCAGCCCGCATCGTCAGCAGCCAGCCGGACGGGTATTTGCGCGGCTCACGCCCCTTTCATTCGCCACGTTGGTTGCTCTGGGTGCTGTCATGCTCAACCTGCCCATGGTTCAGGCCGCGATTGTGGCGGATCATCAGGCACCGCAAAACCAGCAGCCGACGATCCTCAACACCGCGAATGGCCTGCCTCTGGTCAATATCCAGACGCCAAGCGCAGCGGGTGTATCCCGCAATACCTATAGCCAGTTCGATGTTCAGCATCAGGGCGCAATTCTGAATAATGCGCGCACGAATACATCCACTCAACTCGGTGGGTGGGTACAAGGTAATCCGTGGCTGGCCAATGGGAGTGCGCGCGTCATTTTGAACGAAGTGAACAGCGCGAACCCCAGCCATCTGAATGGTTATGTTGAGGTAGCCGGGCAGCGCGCCGAAGTCGTGATTGCCAATCCGGCTGGTATCAGCATCGATGGGGGCGGCTTTCTCAATGCCAGTCGCGCGACGCTGACCACGGGTACGCCGATACTGAACGGCGGTAACCTCGATGGCTATCGCGTGCAGGGCGGTACCATCTCGGTCACCGGGGCTGGGTTGGATGCCAGTCGCACCGACTACACCGACCTGATCGCTCGTGCCGTGCAGGTCAATGCGGGGATCTGGGCGCATCAACTTGAAGTCACGACGGGTGCTAATCACGTCGATACCACGAATAACACGGTGGCACCCATCACAGGGACGGGGGCTGTGCCCACGGTATCGATTGATGTCGCTCAACTTGGCGGTATGTATGCCGGAAAAATCACCCTTGTTGGGACAGAGGCCGGCGTCGGCGTGCGTAATGCTGGCAACATTGGGGCCACGGCCGGCGAATTAGTGCTCACGGCCAATGGTCAGTTGGAAAATTCTGGTCAGATGTCCAGTACGGCTGCGGTGCATTTGGATGCCAACGGCAATATTCAGAACACCGGCACGATTTACAGTGCCGGGACCACCGACCTCAGCACCCAAGGCGACATCACCAACCAAGGGGTGATCGCCGCCCAAGGCGACACCCACCTGGCTGCCAACGGCAGCCAGAGCCAAGTGATCGGGCAACAAGGCTCCGTATTAGGGGCTGGCATCCAGGCCGACGGCAGCCTAGGCACCGGCGGTTCATTGACCGTATCCGCCACCCAGGCGATTGCCGATCATGGCAAGAACCTTACCGGCAGCGACCAGCGCTTTAATGCCGGCCAGATCGACTTAACCAACGGCCAGAGCAAAGCGGCCAACCTCCAGCTGGACGCCAGCCAAGGCGACATCAACCTCAGCGGCGCCACCCTCGTGGTTGACCACAACCTGAGCGCCCATACCGGCAAAACCCTACGGACCGATCACGCCAAAATCTCCGGCGACCAACTCGACCTGCATGCCCACGACCTATCCAACGTCCAAGGCGACCTCGTCCAGATCGGCAGCGGCGATCTGACCCTCAACCTGCCGGGCGAAGTGGACAACAGCGGTGGCCGGATCGCCAGCAACAGCCAGAACCTAAACCTCACGGCGGCCAAAATCACCAACAGCAGTGGCCAGCTTCAGCATGCCGGCACAGGCACCTTCACCCTGGCGACCGACACCCTCAAAGGCCAAGGCGGCCGCATCAGCAGCAACGGCCAGCTCAATCTCAAAGCCGGCACCGTCACCCTGGACGGCGGTACCACCGTCGCCCAGCAACTCAAGCTCGACAGCAGCAGCCTCTCCAACCGGGGCGGCACCCTGGTGCAGACCGGCAGCGGTGCGGGCAGCATCACCACCCAAGCCGGATTGGACAACACCGACGGCAGCGTATCGAGCAACGGCGCCACCACCCTGACCGTCGGTAGTCTCGACAACCAGGGCGGCACCATCCAAGCGGCCGGCAGCCCAGGCGCCGACCTGACCATCACCACCGCCGGCGGCCTCGACAACAGCCAATCGAGCGCCAGCCAGCAAGGTGGTCACATCGGCGCCAGCGGCGCCGTTCACCTCACGGCCCAGACCCTGAACAACACCCAAGGGCAAGTGACCGCCGACCAAGGCCTGACCGTCAACAGCATCGGCAACCTGACCAACAGCCACGGCCTATTGGCCGCCAACGGCCTCGTCAGCCTCACCGCTGGCCAGATCGACAACAGCCAAGGCAACATCGGCTCGGTACACAACCAAACCGACATCACCGCCACAGCGGGCGACATCACCAACAGCGGCGGCCAAATTGCAGCGGCCCAGCACCTCCAGCTCAGCGGCCACGGCGTGACCAACGCCGGTGGTCTCATCAACGGCAGCAGCCTGGGATTAAACAGCCAGACGCTGGACAACGGCCAAGGCAAACTGGTGACGACCGGGGCGACAGATAATGGTGCCCTGACGATTCAGAGTGGCGCCGTCACCAACGACCAGGGCCTGATTCAGGCCAAAGGCACTTTGCGCATTGATACGCAGGGTCAAACGCTTACGAATACCCACTCTGCGGCGGGGCAGGGCATTATCGGCCAAAGCGATGTTCATCTGAGCACGGGGGCATTGGATAACGCGGGGGGATTTGTCGGCAGTGTTGGGGATTTCACGGTCGTCAGCTCGGCGATCGGAAACGTGCAGGGCGGCGTACTGACTAGCTCGGGTCAGATGAATCTGACAGGGCAGGCGCTGGACAATCGCGGCGGGCAAATCCAGGCGCTGGGCAATGTGGATCTGACATTGAGTGATGTGCTGGATAACACTGGCAGTCTCGTGCGTTCGGGGCAGACCCTGAATGCCGCCGCCGCACGGATCACGAATGTCGGCACACAAGGAAGCAATCAGGGACTGGAGGGCCAATCGGTCAACTTGACCGCGCCGCAAATCGACAACACATCAGGCTCGATACGTGCGGACAAGGGCATCACCTTAACGAGTGGTGGCGTCATCAACAACAACCAGGGCCTGATTTCCGGGCAACAAACCGTGCGCGGGAATGACCTCAATCCGGCGCAAAGAACCTTACAGGTGACGAATACCGATGGCACGATGATCGCGGGGCAACTGCTTTCCGTCGATAGTGCCGGGCTGACAGGGGATGGTAAATTGCTGTCCCAGGGGGATTTGAACGTCCAGCTGAATCAGGATTTCACGCTGACGGGCCAGTTTGCAGCCAATGGCAATGCATCGGTTGATACGGGTGGGACGCTGACCAATCAATCGGCACTCAAGGCAGGTCAGAATCTCACTATTCATGCCGGCCGAGTCTATAACACGGCCACCGGTGAAATTACCGCAAAAAATACCACGATCACGGGTACCGATATGGTGACCAATCGGGGTTTGATCGATGGGCAGAATACCCTCATTAAAACAACGACCGTGGACAATGCGGGGACGGGTCGTATTTATGGTGACCACCTATCCATCGCCGCCACGCGCGTGTCTAATTATGCAGAAAATGGCGTGGCGGGGGTCATCGCGGCCAGAAATCGCCTGGACATCGGCGCGGGCACCGTCCAAAACCAGGATCATGCATTGATCTTCAGTGTGGGCGACATGGCGATCGGCGGTAGTTTGGATGCCAATAATCAGGCTTCAAAACAAGCCGATATTGTAAATAATGCAAGCGCGACTATTGAGGCTCTGGGGCGGCTTGATTTGGCTGCCAAACAAGTGAACAACCTTAATACGGGCTTTCATACGGGTACCAAAGTGGTGTCCGCCCAACATATCCTCGAATATATAGGTGTTGGCTCAAATTCAGTTAGTCGTAGCTATCTTTCTGGAACCCCGGGTTGGGGCTGGCACGTTCAAGATAAAGCTACATATCTTGTGACGCCCGAAGGTGTTTTTATTAACTGGAATGCTTACAATTACACCCAAAAAATCACTGAAACGAAGGTATTAAGTTCCGATCCCAGTCAGATTCTCTCCGGCGGTGCAATGCACGTCACTGCGGATCATGTACTCAACGATAATAGTCACATTATTGCCGGTGGCACATTATTTGGGCAGATCGGCACACTCAATAATACAGAAGTGTCCGGTCAGCGCATCATCAGTGATAGTGGTACGGTCACTGAGGCAACACGAGGTAGGTACTGTGCACACAAACTTTTCGGTGCGTGCACGAATCACGATTACAAAACGAACTATATTCAAACAGGATATTATCCTGCCGATGTTGTGCAAACGCTTAAGCTTTCTTCTACTGTTTATCAGCAAAATACAGTAGTGTCTGGTTCGGGCGCATCGATTGCTGCTCGATCGAGCCGCAGTGTCAATCAGGCCGCGGATGGTGCGAATACGGCCCATGTAGCTATTCAGCATGCGACGGTTGGTAATCCCATCACTCAGGTGGCGGCCGTGAAGGGCAATACGGTCAATGGCCCGACGAGCGCCGCGCGTAATGGGGGTGTGAACACAGCAGTACCGAATAACAGCCTGTTTCATGTATCGTCCAGCCCAACGGCGCGTTATCTGGTGGCAACGGATTCCCGATTCACCGATTACCGTCAGTGGGTCAGCTCCGATTACATGCTGCAGATGCTGAATGTGGACCCGGCCACCACCCAGAAACGTTTAGGGGATGGCTTCTACGAGCAGCGTTTGGTGGAGGAACAAGTCGCGCAACTCACCGGGCGTCGTTTCCTTGCTGGCTATGCTAGCGATGAAACCGAATACAAAGCCCTGATGAATGCCGGGCTTACTTATGCCAAGCAGTGGCATTTGGTGCCTGGGGTCGCTCTGTCGGCCGCCCAGATGGCACAGCTCACCTCCGATATGGTGTGGTTGGTCGATAAAACCATCACCTTGCCGGATGGCAGCACACAAAAAGTCTTGGTGCCTCAGGTGTATGCCTACGTCCGCAAGGGCGACATTAACGGTTCCGGCAGTTTGCTTTCCGCGCATGCCATTGATATGCAAGCCAGCGGCACCGTGCAGAACAGCGGTACTATTGCTGGTCAGAGCATTGTGTCGCTCGCTGCCGAAAACGTGAAAAATCTCGGTGGCCGTATTACCGGCGGTAACACGGTGGCCCTGACCGCCAAGCAAAACATCGATAACATCGGCGGCACAATCACGGCGGGCGATCTGCTCTCCCTTCAAGCCGGGCGCGACATTAATATCGTGACCACCGCCCAGAGCGGCGAGAACCGTATTGGCGCCAGCAGCTTCAGCCGCACGGGCATCGATCAGGTAGCTCGGCTGGGTGTCGAGAATCCGGATGGTGTCCTCCAGGTTACGGCCGGGCGTGATCTCAACCTCACGGCGGCAAAAATCACCAATGCAGGTACCGGCCAAACGATCCTGCAAGCCAAGCGCGACCTCACGCTATCCACCATCACCACCGGCCAGCAGAACAACATCGTCTGGAATGCCGACAATCACATGTTCCAAGGCAACAGTCAGGATGTCGGCTCTACTATCAACACCCAGGGCAATATACAGCTTGCCGCCGGGCAGGACATTCAGGCGAAAGCCGCGAAGATCACCAGCGGCGCCGGCGCCGTGGATCTGCGGGCGGGTCGCAACATCAGCCTGACGAGTGGCCAGGCCAGTCAGAATTGGGACAATGCCTACAAAACCAGCAGTCACGGCTGGTTCTCCAGTTCTACCACGACCACGCGAGATACCTCCGCCGATACCCAGTCCATTGCCACCGCATTGAGTGGAGCCAGCGTTAATTTGATGGCGGGCAATGACTTGACGCTTCAAGGCAGCCGAGTATCCGCACGTAATGACATTGCACTGATGGCGGGCAGTGATGTTTCCCTGTTGGCGGGCCAAAATACCCATACGGAAAGCCATTTTTCCCAGACGAGTAAATCCGGTTTTACGAGTAAAGGTTATGGTTCGTCCAGCAAGATCGAAACCCACGATCTCAGCACCGTCAACAACACCGGGAGCAATCTGCACAGCCAGCAAGGCAACATTGCGTTGATCGCCAATGCCAGTAACCAGTCGGACCCGACCAAAGGTGTCGTACAGATACAGGGCAGTCAGGTGCAAGCCGATGCCGGCCGTGTCGACATCAGCGGCAAGCACATTATCCTGTCCACCAGTGCCGACACAAGCGCATTGGCAAGCACCCTGCGGGAAAGCAAAAGCACCTGGGCATTCACCACCGGGTTGCCCGATGGCCACAAGCTCGGCGTGATCACCGATAAGCAGCAAGCCACGCTGAATGGCAGCACCGTGAATGGCAGCAAGGGAGTGGATCTCCAGGCCAACGGCGTGGTCGATATCGCCTCGGGGCATCTGAATGCCGATCAGGGCGACATCAGCATCACGGGTGCCCAGGTCAACATTCACAGCGACCTGAACAGCAGCAGTGCCAGCAGCCAGGAGACCTACAAAAAAACCGGCGCCAACCTCCGCGATCTCACCGGCAGCTTCACGCCGGGCAAAGGTATCGGCTACAAAACCTCCTTGAATAAGGATAAGGCAAAAACCACCCTCGCAACGGCCACTCTGAACGGGCAGAACATCAACATCCAAAGCACGGTGGGTGATATCACCCTCAATGCCATCGATGCGACGGCCAAGGGCACGACCACCGAAGCGGGCAAACACCAACCCGGCACTCTGAGCCTGGATGCCGCCCACAACCTCAACCTGGCCAGCGTGACCACCACCACCAGCCAAAGCACCGATCAAAAGCATAAAGATCTTGCCTGGCAAGGGGTCGAAGGGCACGGCACTGTCGATCAAACCACGCGGTACAACCACTTCAACGCCGAACAACTTAAGCTCAGCGCCGCCAACCGCATCACCGCCGACATGGGTGTGCGGGACAGCGCCGCTGTGCTGGCCAAAGAGCCAGGCATGGGCTGGCTTAAGCAATTGCAGCAAGACCCAGCCATCAACCGAAAAGTAGATTGGAAAAGCATCGAAGAAGCCCACCAGAAATGGGATTACAAACAACAGGGCCTCACCCCGGCTGCTGCGGCCGTGGTCGCCGTCGTCGTCGCCTACTTCACCGCAGGGGCGGGTACGGCGGCACTTGGAACCTCGGCCACGGCCGGCGGCGTGACCACCACCTCGCTGGCAGGCACGACCCTGGCGACCACCACCGCAACAGGGATGACGACCTATGCAACTGCCGGCGTCATCCTGAATACCGCTGTCACCACGCTAGCCAGCCAGGCCAGCGTGAGTCTGATCAACAACCAGGGGAATGTCGGAAAAACCCTGCATGATCTGGGCAGCAGCGCGAACCTGCGCCAGCTGGCCACGGCGGTCGTGACTGCCGGGGTACTCAACGAGATCGGGGGCATCCAGTTCGGCGAAGGCGGCCATACCTTTAGCCTGAATAAGGTCACCGTCAAAAATGGCCTCACCGCCAATATCGGCAAAAACCTCGTCGATGGCCTGGCCCGCGCGACCCTGACCAGTGCGATCACCGGCACCGACCTGCAAACCAATATCCGCACCGAAGTCGTGAACAGCGTACTG
>JAGXHU010000049.1 GCA_024636015.1 Halothiobacillus sp. | reverse complement strand
GGTAGTCTGGGTCGTCATGCTGGTTCATCCTCACGAATTGTTGCAGAATCAGCCCCATGGAAATCGGGGGGTGAAAGTGCAGAATAATTCGTGCTGCGGAATCCGGCGACTCCTCCGCGTAGCGGCTTCGTCCAACCCATCGGTCAACCCGACCGCCCATCGGCTATGCCGTTGGGCTCCCTCCGAGCCATGCGCTCCGGCGGCGGGTTAGCTCAAAAGTTGGGCACGACAATGAATATTTGGCGGTTTGCGACAATCGTCGCGGGTTCGTGCGTAACCGTTGTGCTTGTCGCAATTTTCGCGCTCGCGGCGTACATGGGAAGACTCGCATCACTAACCACGAGCAACGTATTTGAGTTGCTGTTGGGTATGTTGGTTTTAATTACTCTGATCTTCTCCATCATAACCTTCCCGTACTACTGGTTCAGGATCATGCGGGTATAGTTGAAGACGGGCGATGTCTCCTGAGCCATTTGAGAATCTGTTGGAGGCTACACGTGAGGCCATCGCCGAAGCCAAGAAAGAGCGCTAGCAAATTGGGCCAGTGGGGGCGGCCAACTTCGATACCTGCCCCTCCCCCAGAACTCAAACATTGGGCTGCTACACCATGACGTTTTTTAAGCGACTCGCTGGATACTGGCAAAATACCCAAAGTATGCCGCTTCTCCTGCGCCTGCTTAGTCAAGGGACGATGGTGGCAGCGCCAATACTTCTACTTTTTCTTTTGCTGCCCATCATGGAGTGGGATATCAACGGTCATCGCGTGACCTACACGGAGCTTTGGCACTCTGGCCAGGGAGTGGCAATTGCCAGCTCATTGGCTTTCGCTGCGGCTGGCGCATGGGGCCTTGCCGCTCGTAACTCTGCGAGCCGGTGGTTATTGGTTCTTACTCCCGTCGTTCCATACCTTGCTCTCGTCATCCTTCCAGCCACGTCTTCAAAAGCATTTACCCCCGGTGGAATCGCGAGCGCCGTCTTCACGACTGTTGTGTTCTACTTCTGTCTTTTCCACCTGCGGGTTGTCCGCGCGTATCTTGAGTCAAGGGCGTAAACATGACCCGCCATCCATCTCAACATTTCAAGGGGCCAGAAAAATTCGCATTTTTGCCATCAGCTGAACTAAAACTTAGGGACCAGTACGTATCATGTATTTCTTCCGAGCCTCACTAGTCGCTGGTTTGCCGGCCCTTCTCGCGCCGGTTTTCGTCGCGTTCTCATTCGGTTTTATAGACCCAGCACAGTTGGCTTCTCCGTCTTGGGTCGCAGTATCAATCTTGCTCGTAGGCGCATACTTGATTCTGGTGACGTGCATATATGCACTTACCCGCCTGCTGGCGCTTCTGCGCGTGTTGTCACGAGCATCTATGATGGCCACAAGCTGGCTAATGGCACTTTTTCTTGGCTTTGTGCTCAGTTATACACCTGGCTCATTTCCCCAGTCCCTTGCCACGGCCGGAGTTTTTTCCGTGATTGTGGCTGCCTACTCATTTCCAATTATTTTTCTGTGGTGGTATTTGGCTAAAAAAAATATTGTTCCCAGTGATAGTGACGCCTAATCTCTCCTGTCAAAAGATGATATTTCATAAATGTATCGACTAGAACTACGTTCAAGACTCCGGAATCCTACAGTACACAAATTCAAGGAATCATGACTCGCGCTTTGGAAAGTCTCAGCAGATTAACCAGCTAATAGAGAATGACCATCGTAACTTTTTCGGTGAAGTAATTGCGTCAGCATAAGTAGTCTGCTTAGGTATTGGGCGTCGCCATTCATAACCGGAGCGTATTTTTGAAAACCATTGGCTTAATCGGTGGCATGAGTTGGGAGTCGACCGTTCCGTACTACCGACTGATCAATGAAACGATCAAGGATCGACTGGGTGGGCTGCATTCGGCGAAGATCGTGCTGTATAGCGCCGATTTCCATGACATCGAGCGACTACAGCATGCGGGCGATTGGGCGGCAGCGGGCGCTCTGTTGGCCGAAGCTGCCCGCACGCTCGAATCGGCAGGCTCTGATTTTCTGGTTTTATGCACGAACACCATGCACAAAGTAGCGCCCCGCATTGAGGCGGCCGTCACCATTCCACTGCTTCACATTGCCGATTCCACTGCAGCAGAAATCAAACAAGCCGGCCACGCCACCGTTGGCCTGCTCGGGACACGGTTCACCATGGAAGAAGCCTTCTACCGCGACCGCTTGAGCGAACGCCACGGGCTGAAAGTGATTACCCCGAACGCAGAAGGCCGCGATGTGATTCACCGCATCATTTACGAAGAGTTGTGCCTGGGGGCTGTCTTGACTGAGTCCCGTAACGCGTACCGACGAATCATGGAAAACCTCGTATCACAAGGTGCAGAGGCGATTATTCTCGGTTGCACAGAAATATCCCTTCTTGTCCGCCCGCAAGACGCTCAGGTTCCGCTGTATGACACGACAGCCATTCACGCGCGCGCGGCGGCAGAAGCGGCACTGACCGAATGACGCCCTACCCTCCTGACCCCAGTTTCAACACGCACGACGGATTGAGCAGGGCGCTTGAACTTCTCACATCGCGAAATCATGATTCGGTCGATCTGCCGCTCACGCTTCCCGAATCCGGTTTAGGCGATATGCGTGCACTGGAAGCGCTCTCAAGTCACGTTCTCGACGGCGCAGCCCAACTCGACTCGCCCACTTCGGTGGCGCACATGGACCCGCCAACCCCGTGGATTACGTGGGCTATGGCGCTCTGGAATGCGAGCCTCAACCAGAACATGCTTCATGAAATGACTTCGCCCTTTGCCACCCAGGCGGAGGCGTTGGTCTTGAGTTGGCTTTCACCCTATTTTGGCATGCAGGGCGGGCACTTCTGCGCCGGGTCAACAATTGCAAATCTGACAGGAATTTGGGCCGCACGGGATGCCGCCGGCGTAAAAAGGGTGGTCACCTCAGAGGCCGCGCACTTGAGTATCGAGAAGGCGTGCCGCCTGTTGCGCCTTGAACTTGTGAAGGTCCCCGTTGACCCGCAGGGGCGCCTGGATTGTGCGCAACTTCCGAATCTTGATGATGCCTGCCTGGTTCTCACCGCGGGAACCACGGCCACAGGTTCTATCGACCCTTTGAGCTTGGTCGGGGCTGCGAGGTGGACACACGTTGATGCGGCATGGGCAGGCCCACTCCGGCTGAGTCGGACGCACTCCGAGCGACTTAACGGCATTGAAGCTGCCGACTCGGTAGCGGTATCCGCCCACAAGTGGTTGTTCCAGCCCAAGGACTCGGCTCTGATCATGTTCCGCAACTTAGAGTTAGCGAATGCCGCGATCAGTTTCGGAGGCAGCTATCTCGCAAGCCCCAATGTTGGTGTTCAGGGTTCACGATCGGCTGCTGCCATTCCTTTACTCGCAACGTTTCTCGCTTGGGGGCGGGAGGGCGTGGCCCAACGACTCGACCATCTCATGCAGATGGCTGACTCGCTTGCAGATGCCATTGAAAAATCTGATCGTCTAGAGTTGTGGGGTCGGCCGCAGACGGCGATTAATGTGTTCCGCCCCATGTCTTCATCGGCCGCTGCACTCGTGGAGGCGCTGCCTTCAGGCATGCTATCCACCTGCGTACTGGAGGGCCAAACTTGGGCGCGTTCGGTAGCGGCTAATCCGTTGGCAGATATGGCGCTCGTGGTCGAAAAAATACGGGCTGCCTGCCCGTAGATTGGCGTGAGGGATGAGCCTAAACAGGTTTTGTTTTAGCTGGATGATGTTGGGGTTGGGTTGCCCCCAACTGCCTGAATCCCCCGTCGGTAGATCGCCCCATAGGCCGCCCCAAGGCCATCTCATGTCAGCCAGCCGCCCCCATTCTGGGCACGGTTCAAAATAGATTTAAAACAGACAATTACGCTGAGCGGTTGTTGCTATGATGCTTGAGACGAAGCACGTTCTGAGACCACTGAACGGATAGTCAACGCGGGTGATTAAACAGGCATGCGGCTGATCACATCGATTTTTCGTTCTTACAGGAAGCAACACGTGAAAGTGACAAAAAGCATTGGGTTTCTGTTGTTGGGTGGCTGGCTCATTGCCACGGGTCTGATCCCCCTGCTTCATTTAAGTTTTTCCGGGCTGGGACTTGTCATGTCCGGCGTGGCGATTGCAGCAGGTGTGTTGATTATCATCGGTCGGTAACGGCTGGGCCTCAGGGCGCATTTGCCCCAGGCCCTCTACTAAACGCAACGGGACTCCCATTATGCCCAGGCTCAAATTCTCGATTGCGCTGAATTACGAAATCGACCCGCCCGGCTGCGATTTCATTTTCAGTATCCACGCCGCTCAGACACAGCAGCAGACTGTGGTGAGCGAGTCGCTGGATATCAGCCAGAATCTGACGTTCAACACGTATACCGATCCGATGACGCACACGCGTTTTTTGCGCCTCAAGGCTTTCGACGGTCTGCTCACCGTGCGGTACGACGCCATCGTAGATGTAGATCACTACACCGCGCAGCCGGCGCAGCTTCGCGAGGTGGCCGTGGCCAACCTGCCTGGATCTATCCTGTCGTACATTTATCCCAGCCGATATTGCCAGTCTGATCGGTTGCACCGGCTGGCGGTCAAGGAGTTTGGCCAGTTAGTGCAGGGATATAGCCGGGTGCAAGCGATCCGCGACTGGGTATTGAATCGAGTCACATTTCTGCCTAATTCCTCCACCGGCAATACGAGCGCTGCCGATACCTTGGTGGAAGAAGTGGGCGTATGTCGCGATTTTGCCCATCTGATGATTGCCCTGTGCCGAGCAGTGAACATACCATCCCGTTTTGTCACCGGCATCGACTATGGCGCCGCCCCGGCTCTAGGGCCGCCCGATTTCCATGCCTATGTCGAGGTGTATCTGGAAGACCGCTGGTACATCTTCGACCCTTCCGGCGTGGCCATTCCGATGGGTTTTGTACGCCTGGGCACTGGCCGTGACGCTGCCGATTCAGCGTTTGCCACCCTGTTCGGCGGTGTGCGTGGGGCCGCCCCAGTCATACAAATCGAGGCCATCCCCAATGCGAATGGGGAACTGATTATCCCCCAGCATGTGCCCTATGCCCTCTCCACCGACGGGCAATTTGAGAAAAACTGAAAGGCTCGGATTTTTCAAAAATAATGCCGAGCGATATCCAGTTCAATGCCCATTGGTTGTGCACTGCCTGATGCGCAGCAGAATTAAACGGATTTCTAAAAACGTGGATACGACAAGTACACTCGGCAAATACCCCCCAGACATAAGGCAAGGACATGCTGAAATTCGCATCGTTAATCGTTCTCATAATCGGCACCCAGCTGGCTGGGTATGAATCAGCAATGGCCGGGAATGCACCGCCATCAACTGTGCCATCGGCAAACGGTGGAAAACCAATTAAAAATCAATCCGCTTGCGTAAAAGACGCTTCAGGAAAATTTTATATTTCCTGCAACGGGTTTACGCAAATCAAGTTGACCGCCGGGTTGGCGAACTACACCGCAACGGTATTTGGTCCGGAGGGCCAGGCCACCGAATTATTAAGGGTTTATTCTCACGACCCGGCAAAACCGCTCAGTAAGAATGTCGCTGCGGGTGATAGCTTCAGCTATACACCCTTACCATCCAAGCACCCAACAGCGACCTACTATGTCAATAACATTGGCCCCACGCGCGACTATATATGGAGCTATCGCGAAGGCGACGACATTGGCTCAGCGGGCATGAAAGGCTTCAAGAGTGCGACAACGGCCGGGGTGGACAATCAAGCAAATATTTTTTTTGGAAACATCCACAGTCAATCGAACCTTGTGGGTGGTCGCCTCATGGTTGGTGATTCCTGTCGGGTTGCAGGGATAGCAGGCACCCAATACTTTATCTCTGATCCAGATCGCCTGAATGGCGGGAATTTCGTGCAGAGTGCGTATTGCATCGGAGATGGTGGGGGCCCGCTATTAAGCTCGATAATACGCTTTGCGATTCCCGGCGGGGTCAAGACGCTCGTGGCTTGGGAAATCAATGATATTGGCGATGTCCCGCTGCAATCACCGCCACCGCCCCTGAAACGAATGGATTAACACAACCGTCGATTATCAGGGGCACGAGCACGCTGCTTATCGTGCGCCGCTGACGCTGCCAAACACTTTTTTCAGCAAATCGGTGCTACGGGCAACGGGATTGGTCCGGATTGCTTTTTCTTCTGCGGCGATCTTGATGAACAGGCCTTTCAGCGCTTCCTGGGTGACGTAGCTGTCGAGATCGGTATTGCCGCCCATCATCCGTGCCATGGGACCAGCCTGATCCATCATGTTCTTGTAGGCAGAGGTAACCCCCGCTTTGTTGGTCGCAGCGGTCACGATCGGCCGAAACCGCTGAAGTAGCTGTGCCCCACTTTTCCGCTCGAAATACTGGGTGGCCGCATCGTCCGGTCCACGCAGGATACCTTCAACATCGTTCACGGACATGTGTTTGATCGCATCCGAGAATACAGCAGCGGCCTGTGGCACAGCCTGCTCGGCGGCATGATTCATGGTATTCACAAACTCGTTTGCCAGTTGCTCCTGATGCAGGCTACGCAGCAGCCCCTCCACCTGCCCCAGGGCGCCGGGCATGGGAATACGCACGCTGGGATCGTTCAGAAAACCACCGTTGCGGCCCAGTTGGCGGATGGCGGTTTGAACGCCCTTGGACAGAGCCTCCTTGAGCCCCTGATCCATCTCGCCCCGAGACAGATCGGACAACGCCGGACTTGAACCATAGGTGCTCCTCGGTGCCGGAGCAGGGGCCGAGTTGGGCTTATCAACCATCCCACCCAGCTGATTCAGCATGTCGGATGCGAAATCCGCGCGGGCAGAACTACAAGCAAAAATGGAACCGAACAAGACGAGCGTGACTAAGGTACGTTGATTCATTCTTGAATCCCTGTGGATGATCAGGGCTTTGATTATGCACAGAACTATGACCAATAAACCATGAGAGACATCAGAGTGGCTCTGATCAAGCCGCCGGATCGTGTTGTGCACCCACATCGGTGGGCGCACGATGGAATTGGTACTTTCCGGCAATGGGTTGTGCGCCAGGATGCTGTTGCCATAGCGGGCAAGGATCAGGGCGATGGTGGAGGCTCGGCATCACACGTTTGTGATCCAGGATGGTGGGACGGCATTCACGGCGATGAGGTGTCCTGGCTGAGCGCTCCAGGGAATTACCGAGGCTATTACTGCCCGAAGCGCTGTGTTCCTGGCTAATGCATTGGCTTATGTATTCGAGCCGATGGTGATAAGCAACGGTTCCAACCCGGCCACCGTGGCTTCGAGCACGTCACCGATCTCCACCGGCCCCACGCCCGCGGGTGTGCCGGTAAAAATCAGATCACCCGGAAACAACTCGACCAGCGTGGAAAGATGGCTGACGATCTCCGGAACCTTCATGATCATGTCGCTGACGTCGCTGCTCTGGCGAACTTCACCATTCACCTTCAGCTCGATCTTGCCGCGGGCGATGTTGCCAGCGTAGAACTCGGGCGTGATCGCCGTGCAGGGTGCGGAATGGTCGAACGCCTTGGCCATTTCCCAGGGTCCGCCCGTTTCACGCGCGGCCCGTTGCAGATCGCGGCAGGTCATGTCCAGACCCACGGCATAGCCGAACACATAATTCTGATCCACTTTGTCGGCGGGGATATTCCGGCCGCCCTTATGCAAGGCCACCACCATTTCGACCTCCGGTTGCAAGTCGCTGGACTGCGGCGGATACGGCATGATGGAATTATTGGGCAGGATGGCGCTGGCCGGCTTCATGAAAAACACCGGTTCCTGCTTACTTGGATCGCCACCCATTTCGCGCACATGCGCGGCGTAGTTCATGCCAATACAAAAAATCCTGCGAACCGGAAACGGCCTGCTCGACATGGCATCCAGGGTGACAATCGGGGCGGGCGCAAAGGCGTAGTCCATAGTGAAATCTCTCGTGTTGTACGTGCTGGTCTAATGATCCCGGGCCAACTCGGCTACTTACGATGAACAGCTGACCTCAATACGGCGCAGGTCAGGCGGTGGCTCGTTGGCATAGGCCTCGAATTCAGGCTGTTCGTCGTAGGGGCGCGCCAGCACGGTCATCAGGCGGGCGACCTCGCTGTAATCGCCCTCTTCCGCCTGAGTGATTGCGATCTGCGCCAGATGGTTGCGCAAAATGTACTTCGGGTTGACCCGGTTCATCCGTTCAGCCCGTTCGGCATCGTCGGTGTTCTGTTCGATCCGCAGGCGCGCGCGATAATCAACCACCCAGGCATCGAAGGCTTCGAGGTCGGCCATTTCTTCACGTACGCCAGTTGCGGGCCCGTCGTTGTCCGTGCGGATGCGCGCCAGATGGCGGAAGCTGCGGGTGAAGTCGCTCTTGCCGCTCTGCAGCAGGGTCAGGAATCGGATCACCAAATCGGCGTCCCCAGGCAGGACTTCCCGCAAACCGAACTTGTCAGCCCAACGTTGCATCACGGCCACAGAATAGGCATCGCTGTAACGGCCATAGAGCTCGGTCGCCAGGACGCCAGCCTCTTCTTGATCCTCGGACAACAGCGGCCGCGTGGCCAGCAACAACCGCGAACAGTTCCACTGGCCGACCTCGGGTTGAGCGCCATAGGCGTAGCGTCCCGCGGAATCGGACTGGTTGCAGACATGGTGCTGACGGAAGGCATCCATGAAGCCGAAGGGGCCGTAGTCCAACGTCAGTCCGAGTGCCGAGAAGTTATCCGTGTTCATCACACCATGGCAAAATCCCAGCGTCTGCCATTGGGCGATTAGCCGCGCGGTGCGCTCGATCACTTCACCCAGCCAGGCGGCATAACGATCCGGCTGCCCGGAAAGATGCGGGAAATGCGCGTCAATGACATGATCAGCCAACGGCGCCAGCTGGGCGTACAGACCGCGAGAATAGAACCACTCGAAATGGCCGAACCGTACAAAGCTGGGCGCCACCCGGCACACGACGGCAGCAGGCTCCACCGTTTCGCGGAACACCGGCTGGGCCGAAGTCACAAGGCTCAGACAGCGCGTGGTCGGCACGCCGAGGGCATGCATCGCCTCCGAACACAGGTATTCACGAATCGATGAGCGCAACACGGCACGCCCATCCGCCCCGCGCGAGAACGGTGTCGGGCCCGCTCCCTTGAGCTGAAGCTCTGCCCGTTCGCCATCCGGCCGCTGGATTTCCGCAATCATCAGGGCTCGGCCATCGCCCAACTGCGGGTTCCAGCGGCCGAACTGATGACCGGCATACACCGACGCCAGCGGCGCGTAGTTTGGCCAGGGTTCGTTCCCGGCAAGAATATCCGTCAGTTCAGCCGTCGCCGAGGCATCGAGCCCCAATTCCGCAGCCAGACCGGCATTGAAATGCACGAACTGTGGCTCCGGCAGCGGCGTCGGATCAACCGGCACATGGTACGGCGCACCCAACTGGGCATAGTGCGGCACGAGCGGCAAATCCACGTAGGATTGCACGATTTCGCGGCCGCTTTCAGCGGATAAAGACAACAAGGCGGATTCGAGATCATTCATGCTGACAACCCTAGATCATTGGTTGCCGGGTGCAAGCAGTTTTCATCCCCCTTCGCCGTTTTAGGCCCTGACACCCCGCTTTTTGAAAGACAGCTCACCCGATTCGAGGCCGAACCGTGTCATCAAACCCACAAATGTGACAAACCCCCGACGAATAGCTTGCTTGATGTCGCTGTTGAGAATTCAGCATGAACTTAGCCAATAACTTGATTAGCGCACACATCGTAACTATGTTTATCTGGTACTCGTTCTCGACCCAAGCACGCCTTCAGGCTGCCCAGCCCCGCCGACGTTATTCTGGCTTGATTGCCGGTGGCGTGACTCGGATCGAACGGCGCGCACGCTCACCACCCCATCAGGAGAATCCATCACATGTCTCAGGCAACCCCGTCCGCCGCCCATCCCTATACCCGCATCGCCATTGTGACCGGGGCCACGTCAGGGATCGGTGAGGCAACCGCGCGAAAGTTTATTGCGCAGGGATTTGCGGTGGTAGGCAACGGCCGTACGGCAGCCAAACTGGCCAGACTGGAACAGGAGCTCGGCCCGGCATTCCGGGGCGTGGTCGGGGATGCCTCGGATGAAGAGGTTCTGAATCAACTGTTCGCCACGGCCGTTGACCACTTCGGTCAATCGGCGGATATCGTGGTCGCGAATGCAGGTCGGGGCTTGGGCGGTTCGGTCAAAGACGCCGACCTGGCGCAGTTCGAGGACGTCCTCAAGATCAATGTGATGGGCGCCTTGAGGCTGCTACAAAGAGCGGCACAAAAGATGGTGGTAACACAAAAAACCGACTTTCCCAAAAAAGCAGCGGATATTGTGATCATCGGTTCGGTGGTCGGCAAAAATATTTCGCCCTTCAGTGCCGTGTATGGTTCAACCAAATTCGCCATCCATTCCCTGGCTGAGGGGTTGCGGCGCGAAATCGGACCCAAAGGCGTACGGGTCACGCTGGTCGAACCCGGCTTCATTCTGACCGGCTTTCAGGATGTGGCGGGCTATTCGGAAGACATGGTGAATAAGCTGGAAGAAAATTGGGGGCCTATGCCCCACGGTGATGCCATTGCCGACGCCATACACTACGTCGTCACTCAGCCACCGCATGTGCACGTCAGCGAGATCATGGTGCGTCCGACCCGACAGGACTACCCGTAATGAGTGACTGACTGCGCCACCCCTGCAACGATTGCCTTGATACGCCGAGGATGCGCCGAATTTCCCAACCCTATTGAACGGGTTACATCAATCAAAACCGCCTAGCGTTTCCACTGACCTGAATACGACTGATATTGGGCCTGCACTAGATTTCTGAATATCAAAATGCACAGACTTCTTATGCCGGATTTCGAGAATGCCCCCCGGCTTCCAAACAAAGGAAATCATATTTTCCGGAATGATGGTGTCACCGGGATGATCGACGACCTGAGCCACCACTACGTGTGTCTTTAGATTCATCATGCTTCCCACCGGATACACCACCACCGAAACCATGCCGGGTCTTTCGGAGCGGCAATCGGTGCGCACGAGTGCCGCCTCATAGAGACGAGAGCTCCCAGCCGTGTCGATATAGTTATTCACGCAGGGAAGTGTCGAGTTAGCAATATAGAGATGGCCTAAAAAATATATGGCGTACGCGATGCCAGCCATGAACGTCAGCAAAAACAAGCTTCGAATTGAGATCATGGGGGGCCCTGTTTATTTGTTTCGGGATTTAAATAGAACTTTGGATCATTGTTTCTTGCACAGAAACCCTAAGCAATAATTTTTAAATTCTCCACAGTAATGTGGCCGCCTGATGAACAGAGGCGGACGACATTGATGCCCAGCTTTCATGACATGGAATCGATGTTTGGCTGGGCGGGCTAGAATAGAGAGGCGGCGCGCTTCATCCGTAAAATCCCCTTATCTTCCCTTCGTTTGTTTCATTTTCCGCCTCATCAATCCCTTGATGGATAAAGCATCGTGGTACGCACAAAGCTAGACATCATAGAAAAACTCCGGTAAATAGCTGCACGTGCTAGCGACTAGCATGACTAGTATTTGCACCGCCTATCGCAGGGTGGGCAGTTCTAACAACGAAAAATCGATAACAGATAGAGGAATCAACTCAATGCAAACTGATGCCATTAAAATTGCTGACACCACAGCAAACCCCGCGCCACTCGGCCTCATGGCCTTCGGGATGACCACCGTGCTGCTGAACCTGCATAACGCCGGATTCATTGCCATGGACACCATGATTCTGGCCATGGGCATTTTCTACGGCGGTATCGCCCAGATCATCGCGGGCATCATGGAATGGAAGAAGGACAATACCTTCGGCACCATCGCCTTCATCTCTTATGGCTTCTTCTGGCTGACCCTGGTCGCCCTGATCGTCATGCCCAAAATGAATGTGGGTGTCGCCGCGACCGATGCCCATGCTCTGGGTGCGTATCTGGCCTTATGGGGCGTGTTTACAGCCATCCTGTTTGTGCCGACACTGCGTATCAGCCGTGCCCTGCAAGTGGTGTTCGCGACCCTGACCGTGCTGTTTTTCATGCTGGCAGCAGCAGAATTGACCGGCAACGGTACCATTGCGACCTATGCCGGCTATGTCGGGATTATCTGTGGATTGTCGGCCATGTATGCCGCCATGGCTCAGGTATGGAACGAAGTCTACAAGCGCGAAGTCGCTCCACTCGGCGCGATCTGAGTCCGCCAACCCAAACCGCCGCCCCCCGAGGGTGACGCAGAAACCCCAACGGCCTTCCGTGCCATCCTGTTGGGGTTCACACTTCCTGCCCGCCTGCCCCCCTTGATATCAACGCCTGAAGCCCGCGACTAAACAATGCCGCCATTGGCACGCAACACCTGGCCATTCACCCAGCCTCCTTCCGCACTCGCCACAAACGACACCACCCGCGCGATATCCACCGGTTCACCAAGTCGTTCCAAGGGTGCCATCTTGGCCATTCGATCGACAATTTCCTGCGGTTTACCGTCCAAAAACAAATCAGTAGCCGTTGGACCGGGCGAGACCGCGTTCACGGTGATATTGCGTCCGCGCAATTCCTTGGCCAGCACGCTGGTCATCGCTTCCACGGCGGCCTTGCTCGCGGCATAGACCGAATAGGTCGGCAGCATCATCCCCAGCACGCTTGTGGAGAGGTTGATGATTCGCCCGCCGTCGCGCAGTCGCTTGGCCGCCTCGCGCATGCCGTTGAATGAGCCTTTCAGATTCACGGCAATCAGGCGGTCGAACATCGCATCGTCGAAATCGACAAGGTTCGCGTAGTGGATAATGCCGGCATTGTTCACCAGCACATCCACCCCGCCGAATGCCGCCTCGACCGCATCGAACATGTGGATGAATGCCGAAGAGTCCGCCACATCGGCCTGCAGAATCATCCCCTGCCCGCCCGCTGCCTGAATTTTCTGCAACAACGCTTCCGCGGCGGCCACATTGCCGGCGTAATTGATTGCTACGGTGAAACCGTCACTGGCAAGCCGCTCAACGATGGCGGCGCCGATTCCACGCGATCCCCCGGTGACGAGGGCGACCTTGTTGTGCTGAACAGACATGACGGGTTCTCCAATGCAGTTGATGGGCTGGACACATAAAAACAGATGCACGTAGCCTAGACGAAACCCTTGGATTGCACATGAACAAAAACCCGTGATGTCATCAGCCCAACAAACGCAGCAGAAACACTTAAGGCTGGCGTTGCGCAATCTCACGGCACAGGGGAGAATCACCTATCGCCTGAGGCTTGGACAAAGTCCAATTTGCCATCCAATGCGGCGGCTGATTATCTGGCTGGATGACTGATTAAATGAAACGGATAACACACCTAAATTTCTGCACCCTGCCGGTATCATTTTCGAGGAGCTGCCACATGCGGGCCGGATCAACTTCGGGCAGTTGCTGGACGAGGAATACAATGACCGGTGCGAAGACCGCATGAGCGCTTCCATCCTGCTGGTTGAAGATGATCGCCCCATCGCCGATAACGTCATCCTGGCCTTAGCACGCGAAGGCATTGACTGTCGTCATGTCACACTGGCCGCTGACGGCCTGGTGCTGTTGCGCACTGGGGGCTTTGATCTGGCGATTCTGGACGTCGGGCTACCCGACGGCAACGGGTTTGATCTGTGCCGGACCGTACGCGGATTCTCGGATATTCCGATCATTTTTCTTACCGCCCGGTCAGATGAAATCGATCGCGTTGTGGGGCTGGAAATCGGTGCCGACGATTACGTGCTCAAGCCCTTCAGTCCGCGTGAACTGGCCGCCCGGGTGAAGACCATTCTGCGCCGTATCCAACCCCTACACGTCGAAACGCCCCCCGCCCCCATGCCGATAGCAGCCGGCATCGAAGTCGACGAGATCCGCGCCGTCATCACCTTCAAGGCCCAACCGCTGGAACTCAGCCGCACCGAATACCTGATGCTGAAGACCTTGGCGGCCCGGCCGGAAAAAGTCTTCAGCCGAGGTGAATTGATG
>JAGXHU010000048.1 GCA_024636015.1 Halothiobacillus sp. | reverse complement strand
GGCGCAACCGGACGGCGACCCGAAACTCAAGGCCCTGGCGGCCACCTGGCGTGGCGAGTCACCAATCGAAATCCGGGACAAGGCGCTCGATTACTTCCGGACTCAGGGGTTCAGTTACACGCTGGCACCGGGGCAATTACCAGGTCATGACGCGATGGATGCCTTCCTGTTCACCACCAAACGTGGCTATTGTGAGCACTATGCCAGCGCATTCACCTTGCTGATGCGGTCTGCTGGCGTGCCCGCCCGGATCGTTACCGGATATCAGGGCGGCGAGCGCGTCGGCGATTATTTGCTGGTGCGCCAGGCCGATGCGCATGCCTGGAGCGAAATCTGGATCAAGGGGCAGGGCTGGATACGCGTTGACCCCACTGCGGTGGTCGCCCCGGAACGGATCTCCGCGGGGATCGCCAATGCCACACGTCAGGATAACGCGCTCCCGGCCAGCCTTCGGCGCGAAGCGGGTTTGGGGCAACAATTTGCCCTGTTCAACGACCAGCTCCAAAATGGCTGGAACCAGTATGTGCTCGGCTATAGCGGAAGTACGCAAAGCGATTTGCTCGGGCGATTGGGACTCGCCGCTCAAGGGTTCGGGGCACGCTTCGGTTATGCCGCGCTTGTTCTGTTGGTGGTCTGGAGTTTTGTATTTCTGCTCTGGCGGCAATTCTCCCGTCCATCACGTGCGCATCTTTCCCCTGTCGATCAGGCCTGGTATCCCGTCGAACAAGCCCTGGCGAGCCTTGATGTGCATCGTATCCCGGACGAAACCCTGAGTGTGTTTTGCCAGCGCGCGAGTCGGATGTTGCCTGGGCAAGCCGCAACCATCGAACAACTCCACAAACTGTTCAGTGCCTGGTTTTTTGCCGCACATTTCAGCCGCCGCAGCCAGAAACTAGCCGAGGAAACGGCTGCCAACTTTATCCGTCAGGCAAACTGGACCCGCCGAATGCGCCGTATCCGCGCTCTATTCGGGATGTCGACGCGGCGATGAATCGGTATTCTCAGTTGTAAAAAAACCGGCCTTCAGGACCGGTTTTATGGATTAAATCATCGATTGGCTCAAGGACCATAAAATCCCGCAGACGGCGCGCTACCAAGCAGCTCCGTATGGAAACCGATCAAGTCCGGCAAGATGGCCGTATTACTCAGATCGGTTCGATACACGAGTGAACCGCTGCTCAGCGCGGCCGCGATCACCGGTGAAGGCAGACTCAAGCCATATTGCCCGTAGTACTGCGTAACACCCTGGGAAATCTTGCTGACCAGACCATACATCTCGATCGGGTTACCACGAGCCGCCATCAGATCGTTGGCCGCCTTCTCGTAGGCAGTACGTACCCGTGCCACTGCACCCGCACGATTCGGATCGTTGAGTACGGATGCCCGCAGACTCAGTCCACCCAAAGGCAATTCTGCGCTCGGCCAGCTCATGTAGCCGGTGAACAAGGTTTGGATATCGATCGCCTTGTCATAGGCAGTGTTGGCCATCATGCCCTGCATGACGATTCCGGTGGCTGCTGGCTCCACCATGAACGAGGCACTGGCTGGTAGATCGTTCTGCGGATTACCATCGCCATCATCCAACAGCTGACCGGAGTTCAGAACAGAGACTGCCGACATCACCGGCAGGTAATACACCCGAAAATCACCACTGGCATAATGTCGCCGCACCACGGAAACCGGACTACCATCCACGGTGATCGTCACCGTGTTTTCCTGATAAACGCTGGGATCGAATCCTGCTCGTTTCATAGCCGCCTTGAAGAGGGTATCCGGACCACTATTGCGTCCCCCGCCCACCGGACCGCTCAGCAACAGGTTACGACCGGTCAGTTCGTTGAAACCAGTCACGGCAAGAGTCTGAGGCGTTAGTTCGAAGAATCCCCGCCAGAAGTTCACGGATACGAGCGTCAAATCCGGCACGGCGCCACTCATGGCCTTGCCCGCAGCCACCCAAGTCATGGACAGCAGACCCTCTGCATTCTGATTGGCAAATGCCTGGTCGATTTCAGTGCCATTAGTCACCGGAATCAAGATGACAGGCAGATCGGGTTCTCGTGCCATGGCCAGCAACAGGGGCAGAACGGAAGGGTTCGGCGTTGATGTGATGCGGATGGGTGCCACCGTGGGGATTGTTGAGATGGTGGCAATACCTGCACCGCCGCCGCAACCGCCCAGCGACAACATGCCCGCCAGGGTCAAGGCCACACCGACCAGACGCGGTTGGTATGGCCTCACGATCATTTTGATGTTCTTTAGATTCATATTCAGGCTCTCCTTATTTATCGGGTCTTTTTTGTATTTCACAGACGCTTTGCATTCCGTCACAAGCGGCTCAGGCCTCGGATTGCGCATGATCGAAAGTCCGCGTAGTCTCCGTCGTATCGCTGGCCTGTGCCGGCACACAGCAGTCGAAGGGTGGCATCAACAAAATGAATGGATTTCATGAATTTTCTCCTCGGGATGGATTTGCTTGCGGCGGCTTGCTTGCCGTTCTGAGTCATCATCCCGGCAAGTACCTTGCCGCTGATGTCTCCCCGATGATCGGTGATGACGATGTGTGACCGTTCATGACAGACTTGCAGCCTGCCCCGATCCTGGGTCTTGTGGAAGACGATGCCGAACAAGCCGAGATGCTCACGGAGTACCTGAGCAATCATGGGTTCAAGGTGTTGCACGCAGCCCATGGCAAGGCATTGGATCATCTGCTGGCCAGTCACACACCCGATTTGCTACTGCTCGACATGATGTTGCCGGGCGAGGATGGGTTGTCTATTGCCCGGCGGCTAGGTGCGCAATTTCCCATAGTGATGATGTCTGCACGTGCCGAGGACGCGGACCGGATCGCTGGGCTTGAATTGGGGGCCGAAGACTTTGTCATCAAGCCCTTTAACCTGCGGGAGCTGCTCGCCCGGATTCGGGTGGTGTTGAGACGGAGCAAGCCCTCAGTTCAGGAGATACCGGCTTTCCGTTTTGGCCCCTTCGTGCTCGATCCCCAACGACGTGTGCTGACCCACGAAGGGAAGCGGGTCGAGATAACCGCCGCAGAGTTTTCCCTGCTGCGGATCCTGGTCAGCCATCCCTACTGTGTCTTGAGTCGCGATCGATTGCTGGATCTGGCCCGGACGCTGGACGAAACCCTTCCCTTCGATCGATCAATTGATGCGCGCATCGCCCGCCTTCGGCGCAAGATCGAACAAGATCCCGCTGTGCCCCAGTATGTCCGGACGATCCGTGGGCAGGGCTACCTGTTCGACCCCACAGGCTCGGAAACGTCATGACACAAATTCGTGCACGCAGCTTGCAAAGCCGCTTGCTTCGATCACATTTGGGTATGGTTCTCGCTCTGCTACCCGCCCTGCTCTTACTGGGTGGCTGGCTCGTCTGGGTGCCGATTCTGCATTCGGCAACGGTAGATTTGGCCACGCTGATCCACGATGACGTCCAGACCCTCGGGCAGCTTCAACCAGATGAACGGGCCATTTTTGCAGCCCTGATGGCTGAAGAGCATGGGCTGTACCTGCTGCCCGTTTTACCCGACTCATCAAAGCATCCCCTCTTCCTGCCCTACCTGCATTATCTTCAGCAGGCGCTCGACAGCCGATTTCCTTCAGTTTCAACCATCAGTTCGATTCATGTACCCATTGATGGTTATGGTTTTACGATTCAAACGCCTCAAGGGCCGGTGGGTCTGGGCTTCAGCCATGATCGTATCGGGACGGCGCCGGTGCTAACGCTGGCTGCGATGGTGATGATCACGCTGATTCTAGCCATGCTGGGTGCGTATCTTCAGGCCAGGCGTCTGGCGCGGCCCATTGAAGTACTTCGTCGGGGCGCCCACGATCTTGGGCGCAATCCGAAGGCAACCGTTGCCGTAGACTCCGGTGTGCAGGAGTTGGATGATCTGGCAAATACGATCAATACAATGCAGCTACAAATTCATCAGTTGCTTGAGCAGCGCAGCATGCTGTTGGCTGGCGTGTCGCACGATCTTCGTACCCCGCTGACGCGACTGGGGTTGGCGCTTGAACTTGCGCGGGAAAATCCGCAAGGCGCACGGTTCGAACGGATGGAAACCTATCTGAATGACATGCGACAACTCATCGACAGTTTCATTTCGTTTACGCAAATCAATGCTCAAGAAACATTCGAGGAATGTCTCCCTTCTGCGGTCATTCACGAACTCGTGCGCCAGCGGGAATCATCTGTCGATGACATAACCCTCGACATTACTGCCGATCCGCCGCTCACAATGAATCGACTGGCATTGACACGCATCCTCGGCAATTTTCTGGATAATGCCCATAAACATGGAACGCCGCCGTTTGAGATTCGTCAGCGGGTCGAAGGTACGTGCTTGTTCATTGAAATCATCAGTGGGGGGGCGATGTTGAGCGAAGCGGAATGCAGCAAAGCCTTCGAGCCATTCATTCGTCTGGATGAGGCGCGCAGTCCCAACAAATCAGGGGCTGGGCTAGGTCTTGCGATCGTGAGGGATCTTGCGCTTACCCAAGGATGGCAAGTGGGGCTACTACCGCGAGTTTCGGGCGGCATCACAGCCTGGCTGATGATTCCCTTCATGGACAACCCACAGAATATGCATACCTGCATCACATCATCAAAGAGTAGTTGATTGCGCGCTCAGTCAATCGAGCCCAATGGATTTAACACTGCACCGTGTTTTGAAAACGTTATACTGTAACACCTGCTGTTCCCGTTACCTGAGGTGTTCGTCCATGCGCTTTTTCGCCTTATTCGCCCTGCTATTCAGTCTGGCGTCTCCACTTGTCGTTTGGGCTGACGCGCCACTCAAAGTCGCCGTCAGCATTCCACCACAAAAGTATTTTGTCGATATGATCGGCGGCAAACATGTTCAGGTGGACGTGCTGGTTCCACCCACGGCTGAACCGGAAACCTACGAACCTTCACCGCGTCAGTTGGTCGCGCTTTCTCAGGCTGCGTTGTACCTCAAGATCGGTATACCCATCGAAAATGCCTGGCTGACACGTTTCACGAGTGTGAATCCGAATTTTCTCGTCGTGGATACCGCTCGGGGAATTCAGCGGGTGGATATGTCCCGGCATGTCGGCGTGCCCACATCCGAAACTGGCATGGACCCACATATCTGGTTGTCTCCCGTCCTGGTGCGCATTCAGGCCATCAATATCCGTGATGCGCTGATTCAGGCAGATCCAGCCCATGCCGCCGACTATCGACTGGGTTACGAAAAACTGGCCTTGAAAATCAACCAGGTGGATAGTGATATTTTGCATGCACTGACCGGCGCGCATCTTACCCAGACGCGATTCATCGTGTTTCATCCCGCCTTTGGCTATTTTGCCGATGCCTATGGACTGACTCAGGTACCGATCGAGGCGGAAGGCAAGGAAGCGGGACCCAAGCAGATGAGCACCGTGATCAACTATGCCAAGGCCCACCACATCAAAGTGGTGTTTATCGAACCGCAATTCGCACAAAAGGCCGCCCGAACCATCGCCTCGGAGATTGGCGGACAAGTCGCGGTCATCGATCCCCTGCAGGAAAACTGGCCCGCAGGAATGGAAGCTATTGCGACAGCCCTAAGCAAGGTTTTAGGGACGGTTCAGCATGCGCCGGCGTCCTCGTCGCCATGAAGGATGCGATCATTCATATTGAGGATCTAGCGTTCTCCTATGACGAGGAACCTGTGCTGTCGGATATCCGGTTCGACATCCATCGAGGCGACTTCATCGCGGTGATTGGTCCCAACGGCGGCGGGAAAACCACCCTGATGCGGCTGATCCTGGGGTTACTGACACCCCAGCAAGGCACCATCACGGTGTTTGATCAGAAGCCTGGCAATCAACCGGCGCGCATCGGCTATGTCCCGCAGCACACGAATCTTGCCACGGGTTTCCCGGCGACGGTCGAGCAGGTTGTGCTGATGGGGCTTGCCCAGGGCAAACGACGGGGTTTCCGCTATTCCGACGAAGAACGGCAGCTGGCTCAAACAGCCATGCATCGATCAGGGGTGCAGGATTTGCGTCAACGACGCCTGAACGAACTTTCCGGCGGCCAGCGTCAACGTACGCTGATTGCTCGCGCACTCATTACGAATCCCGAATTGCTGATCCTGGATGAACCCCTGTCCAACATCGATCCCTACGGTCGCCAATGCATCCTCGAAACACTGACCGGTTTGAAGAGTGACACTACCGTTGTGATGGTCAGCCACGATCTCGGCATCACCGCCAATTCAGTCACGGGGATCATCGCGGTGAACCGATACGCGTTATCTGCCGCCTCCCCCCAACTGACGCCGGAAATGCTGGCCCTCATGTATGGCATCCACGAGGCCGGGTGCCCGGTTCATGCCCTGCTCCAGCAATTGGTTGAATCCCCCAAGTTGATGCAGGAAAGCCCCCATGAACATCACTGATCTGCTTCATCAAACGTTCATGCAGCATGCGTTGCTCGCCGCGCTGCTCGTGAGCGTAGCCTGCGGGGTGATTGGCGCGCTTGTGGTAGTGAATCGCCTCATTTTCATGGCGGGGGGGATCGCGCATTCCGCGTATGGTGGTGTCGGGCTTGCCATCTTCCTGGGTGCCCCGGTATTGCCGACGGCAGGCGCATTTACGGCCGGTGCTGCGGTACTGCTCGGTGTGCTGACTCAAAAGCAGCGCGAGCGCACCGATACCCTGATCGGCGTGATTTGGGCGGCGGGCATGGCGTTCGGGATCATCATGATCAACCTGACGCCGGGCTATAACGTTGGCCTGATGAGTTATCTCTTCGGCAGTATCCTGACGGTCCCGGACGTTGATCTCTGGATCATGCTGGGTCTGGACATGCTGATCGTCGGGCTTACCCTGTTCTACTATCGGGATATCCTGTCTTTTTCATTCGATCCCGACTTCGCCCAATCGCGGGGCATACCGGTCCGGTGGCTTTATTTCATGCTGTTGATCATGGTGGCAGAGGCCGTGGTCATGATGATCCAGGTCGTTGGCCTGGTTCTGGTTATTGCCCTGCTGACACTGCCGCCGTATCTGGCCGAACGCCATACACGCAGTCTGGCGGGGCTGATGATTGCCTCAGCGATCTGGAGCTTCATATTCTGTCTAGGTGGCCTCGTGATCGCCTACCTCTTCGATCTGAGTTCCGGTGCCAGCATCATCGCAACGGCCTGCGCCTTCTATCTTGGCTTCGTCGTTCTGCAGAACCTGCAGCGCCGTCTACGTTCCGTCGCGGCCTGATTGAGCCGCAGATTCGACGCGACAGAACCCGACAGAATCCTTATATTCACTGATTGATATTCAGTTGCAGGAGTGTAGACATGGATTACCGCAGCCATTTTCTCGTCGATCCGGCCAAACCCTTGCGGCTGTCAGAGATTGATCCCAATGACACCGGGGAACATGACAAACGGAGCAAGGCTGAAAAGGAAACCGAGGAATATCGGTTACAGATGGAGGCCAATCAGTTTCTGCTCTATGCCGATGGCCGGCAATCCCTGCTGGTGGTGCTGCAAGCCCTTGATGCGGCCGGCAAGGATGGCGTTATCCGGCATGTGTTCAAGGCGATGAACCCTCAGGGTACCCGCGTGCATGGCTTCAAGCAGCCTACCCCGCAAGAGGCTGCCCACGATTTTCTCTGGCGCGCCCATCACTACGTGCCTGCGGATGGCGAGGTCGTGATTTTCAATCGTTCCCACTATGAAGACGTGCTGGTGGTTCGGGTCCACGAATTGGTGCCGAAGGAAGTCTGGTCCCAGCGCTACGACATGATCAACGATTTTGAACGCTTGCTGACCCAGAATGGCACCAAGATCCTCAAGTTTTTTCTGCACATCAGCCCCGAAGAGCAGCTGGAGCGGTTCAAGGATCGTCTGGATGACCCTCAGCGCCACTGGAAAATCAGTGAATCGGACTACAGCGAACGAACGTACTGGTCGCAATATACCGAGGCGTATCAGGATGCCCTCATGAAGACCAGCACACCCTATGCGCCCTGGTATGTCATTCCGGCGAACCGCAAGTGGTTTCGCAACCTGGCTATTTCGCAGATCATCGCGAATACCCTGAAGGACATGGGGCTGGAGTTACCACCTACCCGCGTGGATATCGACGATATCAAGTTGAAATACCACGCCGCCGTGCAGGCAGCGAACGGAAATAACGGGGAAAACGGTGACAAAAGGGAAAAAGACAAGGACGGGAATGGAAAAAACGGAAAAAATGGCGGGAAAGGATAGTTTCCTTGTGTGGACAAAGTGTCCCGCAGCCCGGCAGTCTGATCAATGAGCATCCGGCTTTTCGGCGGCCTTCGACCACTGACCCGCACGTCTGTTCGTAGAGATACCGCTGCTGGCCTATCACTGGCCGCCATGGATATTCCGAAGGTACTTGGTTATACCCACATAGCCGCCATGCCGATTGTGACCGGCCTGTACACGATTTTTCTGCCCCTGATCGCATTCGCTATTTTCGGCTCATCTCGCCAACTGGTCGTGGCGGCCGACTCAGCCACGGCGGCGATCCTGGCCAGCGGTATCAGCCCCCTGGCAACACCGGAAAGTGCGAAGTATGTCGCCCTCGTCGGTATGGTCGCCCTACTGGCCGCCGGATTGCTGCTGCTGGCCCGATTATTCAAATTGGGCTTTCTGGCCGATTTCCTTTCTCGTACGGTACTCATCGGCTTTCTGGCGGGTGTCGGCATTCAGGTCGCCATTGCCATGCTGGGCGATCTGTTGGGCGTTAAGGTGACGGCACAGGACAGCATTCAGCAGATAGTCCAGGTACTTCAGCAAATTGGCCATATCAGTTTACCCACCGTACTCGTGTCGCTCGTCGTACTTGGGGGGATCGGCTGGGGCCGGGCGTGGCGACCTACCCTACCGATCCCTCTGGTTGTCGTACTGGGTAGTATCGGAGCCAGTTACTTTGGGCATTTCACCCAATACGGTATTGCCACCGTCGGGCCAATACCCGGCGGACTACCCTCCCTGTCGCTGCCTTCCATCACGATCCACGAGTTGATGGAAGTGCTGCCGATCGCACTTTCCTGCGTGGTGATCATCATCGCCCAGAGCGCCGCCTCCGCACGTGGATTTGCGCTGAAGCATCAGGAACGGGTAGATGAAAATGCCAATATCCTCGGCCTTTCTGTCGCCAATGCCGCCGCCGCGTTGAGCGGTACCTTTGTGGTTAATGGGAGCCCGACACAGACGGCTCTCGCCGATTCGCTGGGATCGCGTAGTCAGTGGACCCAGATTGTTTTTGCAGGCGTTGTGGCCGTCGTTCTATTGTTCCTGACCGCGCCGATTGCCTATTTACCGAATGCCGTCCTGGGTGCCATCGTGCTGCTGGTAGCGGTGGGCATGATCGATCTGCGCAGCTTGCGGGCCATGCGCAAGGAAAGTACCGGGGAATTCATCCTGGCCTTGATCACGGCCGTGACCGTCGTGGTTGCCGGCGTCATGGAAGGCATCCTGCTTGCGGCAGTGTTGTCGCTCTTGCGGCATGTTCATCACAGTTATCGCCCGCACACCGCCATATTACTGCCGGATGCCGCCGGCCATTGGTTACCCAAACCGGCAACACCCGGCACCGACACCAAACCGGGGCTGCTGGTTTATCGATTTGGTGCTGATCTGTTCTACGCCAATGACTATCGCTTTACCGATGAAGTGCGCACATTGATCGAAAAGGCCCCGCACCCCGTGCACTGGTTGATTTTCGATGCCAGCGCCATCACGGATATCGACTACTCTGCGGCGCGCTCGGTGCTCGAGTTATTTGCCGAGCTCCAGCAACAAAGTGTGAATATGCTCTTTGCGCGAATCACGCCTGGCTTGAAGGATGATATGGATCGACATGGCATCACTGCCGTTATTGGCGAACAGAATCTATATCTTTCCATGCATGATGCACTGGCAGACGTCGAGGCATCGCTATCCTTGCACTCTTCAGACAAATGATTCAGATCTTGGTTTGTATCTACACACACGTAATACGCCCGCTCTCTCAGGGCATGAGGGATAGCGATAGAGGATTTTCCTGCCTTGCGGGCTTATGGACATTTTTTTGATGACCGTGGTCCTATCTGCATGTGATCTTTATCCCGAATCTGGTCGTCAGTTTGCGATGCGCCGGCACGTCCAATGCCCCCGCAAGCCCATGAGAACGAATGAGTAAATAACATGCGCTATCAGGGAAAAATAATCGATTGGAAAGATCAGCAGGGTTTCGGATTCATCACGATTCCGGATCGGCACGACAAAATATTTGTTCATATCTCTGCGCTCCCGAATCGGCAACACAGACCGGTTATCGGCGATCAAGTGTCTTTCATATTGAAGAAAGATGCGACGGGTCGAATGCAGGCGGAATCAGTCACCATCATGGGGCAGTCTGCTAGAGGGCGCGCTTCGCAGAGACGTGGTGGAGTTTCGCTGATTTTTGCCCTGGGTTTTCTAATCATGATAAGCGGCGCAAGCTGGTTGGGCTGGGTTCCGGTCATCTTCGCAGCCAGCTATCTTTTCACCAGTGCGCTCACCCTGATCGTCTACGCGCTCGACAAATCTGCGGCGCAAAAAAACCAATGGCGAACCCCTGAAAACACCCTGCATACCCTGGCTCTGGTTGGCGGCTGGCCAGGTGCGCTAATCGCGCAAAAGTGGTTCCGACACAAATCCAGCAAGACCTCGTTTCAATTTGTTTTCTGGATCACTGTTATCGTGAATTGCGGTGGGCTGGCTTGGGTGCTTTCACCGTCAGGACACGCGATACGCGAAATAATTGTGCACAAATTTTGGGCACTTTCACCCTTAACGGGCATCTAAACGTTCAATGGCGACCTGCAACTTGGTCATAGCCGTTTCGAGTTGAGAAAGCGGGCAAGCGATATTCAAGCGCATGAAGCCGCTACCCGGCGCGCCGAAACTAATACCGGTATTCAAGCCCAATTCCGCCTCATCGATAAAAAACCGGTTCAGCATCGCATCGTCCAGCCCCAGGGCGCGACAATCCAACCAGAGTAGAAAAGTCGATTCCGGCCGCTGCACACAAATCGATGGGATATGTTGTTCAATATAGTCAACGACATAAACGATATTTGCTTGCAACTGCTTCAACAGTTGCTCCAGCCACGGTTCCCCTGCTTCATACGCTGCGGTCAGGGCGGTGATGCCGAAGACATTGCCGGAAGTCAGCCCGCTACGGTTCAGGGCATCCTTGAGCCGCTGGCGTAAATCGGCATTCTCGACCACGGCGAACGAGGTATTCAGACCCGCAACATTGAAGGTCTTGGAGGGGGCATGCAGGGTGATGCACCGTGCGCCGATTTCGGGTGACAGGCGCGCCATCGGTATATGCCGATGGGGTGAATAGACGAGGTCGGCATGAATTTCGTCCACGATCATCAGCACATCGTGCTGCACGCACAGGTCGGCCATCCGCTGCAGTTCGTCCCTGCGCCAGACGCGTCCCACCGGGTTATGCGGCGCACAAAGCACGAAGATCCGGGCCTGCCCGAGTTTGGATTCGAAATCTGCCCAGTCAACTGCGTAGCCCTGCTCGGTCCAGATCAGCGGGCTTTCCAGAGCCAGGCGGTGCTGATTGCCGGCCAGTTGGTGAATTGGGGGATAGACCGGGGTTTGCACCAGTATTCCGTCACCGGGTTCGGTGAACGCTGCCGCAATGAGGTTCATGGCGGGCACGACGCCCGGAAGCGCAACGATCGATTCTTGGCCTACGTGCCAATCATGGCGCCGCGCCAACCAGCCGGTGATGGCCGTAAAAAACTCGGGGGGGTACATGGTATAGCCGTAGATGGGGTGGGCTGCCCGTTTCCGAAGTGCGGATTGCACACATTCCGGGGCGGCAAAATCCATGTCGGCCACCCAGAGGGGCATCACATCCGGACTCCCGAAAACCGCGGTGCGGACGTCGTATTTGACGCTGGCCGTGCCGGAACGGTCAATGGACGTAGTATCGAAATCGGGCGTCTCGATCGTTGTTTCTATCCGGTCGGTCATGATGTCTTTTCCCAGATGGTGAGTTCAGCCACGGAGTGTTGATATTTGCGTGCTGTTTCACGGATCACGAACGGTACGTCCTCGTGCGAAACCAGGCGCAATGCCGGTGACAGGAGATCTGTCAGCCCGGCCAGCGTCGTTACCGGTTCGCCATCCCGCTTGGTGCCGCCGATCCATTGACCCTTCGGCGTGTGCTCCTCAAGCCAGGTATAGGGTGAACTGAGAACCAGCAGCCCGCCGGGATTTAGTCGTGCAACCGCGTCATGAAGAAATTTTGCAGGATCGTACAGACGATCGATGAGATTGCCCGCAAAGATCAGGTCATAGCCACTGAACTGGGGTTTGAGATTGCAGGCATCCGCCTGCCACAAATCAATTCGATCTTGTGCGGCGCCCAATGCCAGCGGTAGCGTTACTTCGAGAAAATCAACCAGATCGCCCTCAACCGGGATGGTATAGCGGATGAGTCCGTCCTGGCGCATTTGTTCGGCCACCCGGATAAACCGAGCGGAGAAATCCAGGCCGGTAACTGATTCAAATGCGGTGGCCAATTCGAAGGTGCTGCGACCCGTGGCACAGCCGACGTCCAGGGCGCGACGCATTGGGCGGTCTCCCATCGCCGCAATGCAGATCCGGGCGCAGCGCGCCGGGTAGTTTTCGATGCCAAAGTACGTATCCCCCCAGCCGAATTCTGCGTACTGGCTGACAATGGCGTCCGTTTCATACATACCCGTCGGAATTCGTTCCTGATAATCACTCTGCACATACCGGAAGCCGGCATGCTGGAAAAAGTGTCGCCGAAAGGCATAACGCGCCGCACGCAGGGCTTCGTTGCCGGTACTGATGAACGAGCCCCCCTTGATCAGGTTGTGGCGGCCATCGAAGGTTGGCGTGGTGAAGTCATCGTAGAGCGGGTGCACCTTGAACCCCTCGAAGGGATAAATCGGTGTGCCAGTCCATTGCCAGACATTGCCAACCACATCATAAAACGCCCCTTGGTCGAATCGGTCAACGGGACAGGCCGAGGCGAAATGGCTCAGGGCGATATTGGCGGCCGGCAGGTTATCCGTCCATTCGTTCTGGTCCGGCACAGCTGCGTATTCTGCCAGGCGGTACCACTCATCTTCATACGGCAACCGAAGATTCTGCTCATTCTTGGCGGAGAGCCAGCGACAGAAGGCGGCCGACTCCAGTTGATTGACATCCACCGGCCAGTCCAGAGGAAGCGGAATCTCTTCAGCCAGTGCTCGATAGCGGAAACCATGTGGCTGCGCCTTGTCAGCGATCCAGAACACGGGATGGGCCGCTTGGCGGTACTGACGCCATGCCAGTCCCTCCTCGTCCCACCAATGATCAGTCTCGTAGCCGCGATCAAGCACAAACGCCAAATATTCACCGTTGCTCACGAGATAGCGACTGGCCGAGAACTTGGGAATGGCGGCCTCATGGTGGCCGTATTCATTATCCCAGCCGTAGAACTCATCCTTTTTGCCGAGTCGGACCCTGCCTGCAGGAACGGGCAGCAGTTCATTAATGGGGGCAGAACCGGATTCGGGATAGATCGGCCAATGGTGCCGTTCGTCAGGATTCAGATGTTCGAGGGCAGTCTGGCGTACCAGCACGGACGAGGTTTCGAGATGAATACGCTCATGCTCAATACCCATCAGGATCGGCCAGAAGGGTGACTCCCAGGTGATGGGCAGTTGCAGCGGCTGGGTCTGGATCAGTGCGTCCACCGTTTCCCGGACCTGCCGACGATAGGCTCGAGTGGCCGACACGGTAGGCCAGTCAAGGTGGGCATCATTGAGATCGTCCCAGCTCATCTCGTCCACGCCGATGGCAAAAATCGACTCAAGCAGAGGATCAATGCGTTCGGGCAGCAGTTGAGCCAATACCAGCTTGTTCGCAAAGAATACGGCCGTGTGGCCGAAGTAGAAAATGTGTGGGTGGCGCAGTGGCTCAGGGCGCAGGTAGAACGCATCGTCATTCATCAACAGGTCGAACAGACGCTCAAAGGTATCCGATGTCTGGTGATAATACCGGCGAATTTCGGCCCGCTTTGCCTCAGGATCCGTGCCCGAAAGCATTGGCATAGGGATATATTCGTTCATTGCTG
>JAGXHU010000047.1 GCA_024636015.1 Halothiobacillus sp. | reverse complement strand
CTTCCAGGATGCCGAAGGCAACGTGGTCAAGGGTCGCAGTACCAATACCTATCTCGGCGTCGGCGTGCCGGGCACCGTGATGGGCCTGAACACCGCGCTGAAGACTTACGGCACGATGAGCCGGAAGCAGGTGATGGCGCCGGCGATCAAACTGGCCCGCGATGGCTTCGTGCTGCAAGAAGGCGACGTTAATATTCTGCATACGCGCAGCGAGGATTTCACCCTGCACCCGAACGTGGCGAAGATCTTCCTCAACCACGGCAAGCTCTTTCAGGTCGGCGATCGGTTGGTTCAGCCGCAACTGGCGCACACGCTGGCGCTGATTTCGAAGGACGGTACCCGCGCCTTCTACCACGGCGCCATCGCCAAGGCGGTGGTCAAGGCCAGCGAGGAAAACGGCGGCCTGCTAAGCATGAAGGACTTCGCCGACTACACCGTGAACTGGGACAAACCGATCACCTGCGGCTATCGCGGCTACACCGTGCTGTCCGCGCCACCGCCCAGCTCCGGCGGCACGACCATCTGCCAGATCCTGCAGATCATCAAACCTTACCCCATGGCCAAGTGGGGCTATGGCTCGGTGAAGGCGATCCATTATCTGGTCGAGGCCGAGCGCCGCGCCTTTGCCGACCGCAACACCTACCTGGGCGACCCGGCATTCGTGAAGAACCCGATCGCCGAGCTGCTCTCCCCCGAGCACGTGGCCAAGATGCGCGCCACCATCCAGCCGGACAAGGCCACCCCCTCCAGCGCGGTCAAAGGCAGTCTGGGCGCGTTCGAAGGCCAGCACACCACGCATTTCTCCATAGTCGATGCCAAGGGCAATGCGGTCAGCATCACCTACACCGACAACTACCTGTTCGGCCTCGGCCAGATCGCCGGCGACACCGGCTTCTTCCTCAACAACGAAATGGACGACTTCACCGCCAAGCCCGGCGTGCCCAACACCTTCGGTCTGGTACAGGGCAAGATCAACCAGATCGAGGGTGGCAAGCGGCCGCTGAGTTCGATGTCACCGACCATCGTGCTCAAGGATGGCAAGGTGTTCATGGTCACCGGCAGCCCCGGCGGCTCGACCATCATCTCCACCACCCTGGAAAGCATCCTCAACGTGGTCGACTTCGGCATGAATATGCAGCAAGCCGTCGACGCACCGCGCGTGCACAACCAGTGGTACCCGGACGTAGTCTTCGTCGAGCCGGGCCTGCTGACGCCGGAAACCCGGACGGCACTGGCGGAGATGGGTTACACCTTCAAGGAAATGACATCCTGGGGCGCCGACGAAGCCATCCTGGTCAATCCGAAGACCGGCCTGCTTGAAGGCGCCAACGACCGACGCCGCCCGGCGGGATTGGCCACTGGTTACTGAGAACTAAATTGCCGCAAAGAAAGCAGGTATGTAAATGACACACCTCAGCTAACTTTACGCTGCGCCCAGTTATCTCAGATATTCAAGATCTAGAAAAAGCCGAGACCAGTACGACGGTTCCAAACCTCTGCCGCACGGATGGCATGAGTTGCGGGGGCAAGAGAAGCTCCAAACACAGGAGGCTGGAAACCTCGGATATGATGAGGCCACAGATAGTGGAGTAGCTTCCCATTATCCGCAGAAGTGGATGTCTGTAAAAAACAAATAAGCCACACTTCATAATACCAATGGAATACTATAGGTAGGTATCCTACAGAGCGCAGTAATTTGTCATTCTGAAGCGCAGGAAGTCAAACCGTCGGTCTAACCATTGTTGCCCAAGGCACTGAACCGAGCCAGGAAAACATGAGGCGTGAACCAGAAGTCGTTCTCAGATGAGTCGAATCGCACCTATCTAAGTTTTTTAGAGCGGCTGATGAAGAGTCCGACATGGAAGAAGTTTGACGATCTATGTGCCATCAGGAGGTCACACCATCGGACATTGTTGACTCACATTTACTCAAACGAAGAATTACTCTCCGGTAGAGAAAAGAATCGAGCCGATTAATGCAAAGGTAGCTCCTACTTTAAAACCAATAAATTACGCATAATGGAGAAAGCACGCAAAAAGGCTTTTACTTACATGAAGTAAATTCTGGTTTTAAGTAACTTAAATTCAGTAGAGGAAACAATGAGCACAAAACAAGAACTGGTAAATGCCTATAAGCGATACGGATTTATTCTGGCTCGTACGACAGTAAATGACGATGCGCTGGTTTTTACACTGAAAACAGGGTACTTCGACAATGCCGAAATAATAAAACTTAATCCAAATGCCTCCACAGATGATCTTTTCAAAGAGTTCTCTGCTGCTGGGTATGCATGCACAGTAAGAGACGCAAAAACACCAGAACTGGCAGAAGAACAGCTTTTCAATGGCTTCTTTTCTGTCGAATTAACACGCGCTCGCTTAGTTGAAGAGTATAGACGGTTTACATCAACACTGGTGAGGCCTTATGGAGAAAAGGCAAAGTATGAATACATTAAAGCACCATACAATATCAATGGGAAAGAAGGCGAAAAAACACCTCCGGAAGAAGTGCTCTCTAGGATTGGTGAAGATAGACCAATCCTTTTTTTAGTTGAGGCCGCTGCGGGATTTGGAAAAACATGTACAGCTCAAGAAATCGCACGACTGCTCACCGCTCACACAAACCTACTTCCATTGTACGCAGAGCTATCAAGAAATAGGCAAGCTAGAATATTTCGCTATATACTGCTTGATGAAATTGATAGAACATTCCCATTATTAAGCTCGGGACTTGTACAGACAGAAATAAAAAATGGAAGAATATCTGTAATCTTAGATGGCTTCGATGAACTACTTCGAAAAAGCGAAGACGGTGAGGATTTTGATAAAAAAGAACCAATGCTAGAAACTGTTAGTGAGCTTCTAACAGGGAAAGCAAAAATAATAATAACAACACGCCGAACAATACTTTTTGATGGCGACGAATTCCACCAATGGTTAGAGCGACACACCAATGATTTCTCTGTTGTTAGAATTAGAATTCAAGAGCCGAAAATAAACGACTGGTTGAATTATGATCGTATTGAGCTATTAAAAAATTCAGGATTGAACATGGAAGCCATGGCCAATCCAGTTTTGCTGTCCTACCTCCGATGTATTGACGACCAATCGTTTAATCAAGTATCACAAGATCCTGAAGGTATAGTACAGAGCTATTTTGAATATATGTTGGACCGAGAGCGCGAACGCCAAGATCTTCGAATGACGATAGAGATGCAGGCTAGGGTACTGTGCAGCATAGCAGAGGATATGATCCTCAATGGCTACACGGCAGAAGAACGTGACTACATAATCAAAGTTTTACTTGAGAAATGCACACGAGAAATTGATGCGGCACGCAATCAATACTCCAGCAGCGACAAACCGTCCAGAGAGGAAATTGCAAATAAACTCGCAAGCCATGCGCTGCTTGACAGAAGCGCCGCGGAATCCACAAAAATCGGATTTGTCAATGAATTTTCATTGGGGAACTATGTTGCCGAAAACATTATATGCGATGCAGAATGGCTAGGTGATGATCCCCGATTTATAGAGCCCGCAGTTAAGTCCTACTCTCCCCGGACTCAGACATCCAGAGAAAAATTATTTGAGGGCCTTAAAGGATCTCTTCCATTCCTTGACACTCTAGCACGAATAGAAATTGCTGCCGATTTGATTGACTCACTACCCGAAGATCTAGAAAATGGTGCCGTTGAGGGCGTTGAACTTTCATCTATAGAAATAGGCGCTCCAAAACTTACTTCGTTTCAGTTTAGCGATGCTATTTTCAAAAATTGCAAATTCATTAAATCGGGCCTTAACAATGTAACATTCTTGAATTGCAAGTTTTTTGATTGCGTAGTTGTCGGGGAATATTTTGGCGGCCCGGTCTATGTGCTAGGAGGGACCAGCTCACCTGAAATAATATCGCAACTAAATAATTCCCAAACCAAATATAAAGAAGCGCCTGCAGATGATCTGGAAAAATTAATCGAAAGATCTATTTTGAAAAGATTCTGGCCAGCTGGAGACCCCCTTGATCAGAAGCCTAGTCGGCCAATCTATAAACCGCTGAAACACCTTTGCCAACCTTTTGATGACTTTAGCTCTGCAGAGCTTTATCACGGAATTGAACGATTGGTTAAGGCTGGGGTGTTGAATGAAATGAGCCGCTCAAATCTCATTGCGTTAAACCTTGAAGAACTCACCAAAGCTCATGTAATACTTGAGGAAACCACATGATTTCCATCTCTTCATTTATGCATGTAGCGGATGCCCTGCGCAAAGAAATTGAACAGGAGCTAATTTCAATTGGCCTTCTTTGTCGTGTTTTCGGTAGAGGCAAGTCAGCATTATCTTTGCAAGCAAAGTTGCAGTCAACTCCGGGGAAATATAACCTAAAAGGAAAGTTGATCCAAGACGCCATTGGGATACGCGTTGTTCTTTATTTTCAAGAAGACATAGAAATTGTAGACCAAGTGCTGCGCCTCAAGTACCAATGCGACGATAAATCATCAACCATAGATAAGCCAGTTGATACTGTTTTTTCCGTATCCAGATACAACTTGGTATTCAGACTCCCGCCTATTTTTTCTCGCGATATAGCCAACCCAACATCGACTTTGCCTGTCGACCGCTCATTTGAAGTTCAAATTCGCACAACATTATCAGAAGGCTGGCATGAGGTTGAGCACGATCTTCGCTACAAACGAAAAGATGATTGGTTGGGAGCAGATGACTTAAGCCGAGGCTTAAATGGAGTCTTGGCTACGCTTGAGACCGCAGAATGGAGTATGCGAAAAATTTTTGATGAACTTGCCTACAAGCATTATAAGAGCCGAAAATGGGATGGACTTATACATTCTGTTCTTAGGATGCGAATAATAACGCCACTTAGCTTGCCGGTTTGCGATTTCTTTGATTCGAATACAGAGGCGGCGCGCAGTCTGATTAGAATAAATCGCATGAATGTATTTCGCGCACTTTCCAAACTTGCCCCAAGAATACCTTTAACTGCAGACAACATAATATTTGTCTGGAACAAAATATATTTTAAAAACCAAGAACTCACAGCGCTTACCCCGAGAATTATTATAGATACAATGAATAGCTCTGAAATCTAAATAAAGAGGAGCGGCCTTCCGCTCAAGACCACACAATTATCCAAGAAAAATAAAAACCAAAAAGCCAGCATTTCTGCTGGCTTGAGTTAGATCTGCAACACTGAGCCGGAGGTTCGCTTTAGAACGGAATATCATCCTCACCAAAGCCCGGATCGGCCTTGGCCGGTGCGCGAGGGGGCGGAGGCGGGGCGCCGTAGCTGTCGCGATTGCCGCCACTGCGGGCTGCCGGGGCTGCGGCACGGGCGCCGCCACGGAATGAGCGAGGCTATCGATGCTGGATCCGGGCATCGAACCGTGTGTTCATACCACAAAACGTTCCGGACGCTGAGGACGGGAACGGATCAAGCCCCATTCATGGTTCGCTGGGTTCATTCAAACCGACTGCAGCCCGCACGCCTGCCTCAATCGCATCTGATGCGGTGCATCCGTCAGTGATAATCATCCTCGCGCTGATGACGAACGGCCAGAATCGTCACAAACTCGCCAGACTCGATTTCATACAAAGCAACATAGCCCGCAGCACCAAACTCGATCAGCATTTCACGCAGAAACGGATACTCGGGCGCCGTCTTGCGGCAGGCAAAGGGAAAATCTCGAAGAAAAGAGAATGCCTTTTCAATGGCAAAGCGGGCACGCTCGGCTGCGTGCAAATCGTGCTCAGCCAGAAATTCAAACAGCCGTTGCAAATCATCTGCCGCAGCCGTCGTCAAGCGAACCCGATAGCTCACGGTGTCGCTGTTTTGTTCCGTGCCCGTGCCAACACGCCATCCAACCGGCTCAACATGGCCTCGGCTGGGACGTAATCATTGGTCAGGCACCCGTGATCGCGCGCCTGCAACCCCCGTGCAATGAACTCGCGTTGGGTTTCGCGACGTTCAATATTCAGGCGAACCGCCTCCAGCATGAAACTGGAGAGCGTCTCCCCCTCACGCAAGAGGGATTCGACCGCCGCCCGCAAGGCCTCATCCACACGCAAGGGAGGCAAGGTAGTGTTTTTCATGACAACGCTCCGCGCATTACAGATGCGATACAGTGTAATTGGCCCGGTCGTCGGCTGCAATGTTCGTTAACAAAGCCCGATGAAGGGGTGTTGCGGGCCGAATTGCCGCCCAGCAATCGGCCCCGTAAGCGGCCTCGTGAGAAGACAAACGGGCAGGTATGGGAATCGCCTACCTCACCAGATTTTACGCTACCCCCGACTATCTCCCCGTAGGTTGGGGTGAAGCATGAACCCCAACAATCGATGTGGGCACGGTAACGCGGCGTGACGAAACCATTCGCGCTGTGGTAAAACGGCCTGCGGCATACTGTCCCGCTAAAAGCCTGCGCACCGAAGGCGGGGCCGGCAAAGGAAAGCGCCACGTTGTGGCGAGATAACAGACGACCGCCCCACCCGGCCCCTGTGCATATACACCCTGGAACCCCCGAATGCCCACGTTGAACTGGATTGGCAAAGAAGCCGTCGTCAAACACCACAAGGACGTGCCGTTCCGACTGCTGGAACCGGTGCCCGCGCTTTCCTGCGGACCAAACGAAGGTCGCGACAGCGGCAACCTGATCGTGCAGGGCGACAACCTGCATGCCCTGAAAGCCCTGCTGCCGCGCTACGCCGGGCAGGTGAAATGCATCTATATCGACCCGCCCTACAACACCGGCAACGAAGGCTGGATCTACAACGACAATGTGAACAGCCCGGAGATCCGCCGCTGGCTGGGCGATGTGGTCGGCAAGGAAGGCGAAACGCTGGACCGCCACGACCGCTGGCTCTGCATGATGTATCCGCGTCTGGTATTGCTGCGACAATTTCTGCGCGAGGATGGAGCGATTTTTATCTCCATTGATGACAACGAGGTGGCGACCCTGCGGTTATTGATGGATGAGATTTTTGGGGCGAATAATTTTATCGCCTCAGCCATCTGGAACATGATGGACAGTCCAAAAAACAGCGCACGGCATCTAAGTGAAGATCACGAGTACGTTGTTTTGTATGCCGCAAACAAGGATAAATGGCGACCGAACCCGCTTCCACGTAGCGAGGCGATGATCGCGCGGTACAAAAACCCCGATAACGACCCACGTGGCCCATGGTTGCTCAGCGACTTGGCTGCGCGCAACTTCTACGCGCAAGGCCGATACGCCATCGCCACGCCATCCGGAAGGGTGATTGATGGCCCGCCCTCGGGAAGTTACTGGCGGGTGAGCGAGGGGAAATTCTGGGAACTGAATAGAGACAATCGAATTTGGTGGGGAAAAACCGGTAGTAATCGCCCCGGAATTAAGCGCTTTCTCACTGATGTAAAAGATGGTGTTGTCCCTCGCACACTTTGGCCTTGGCAGGAGGTCGGCAGCACACGACATTCAAAACAGGAAATCAGCCAGATTCTGAACTTGGGAGCATCTAGCGATCTTTTCGTTACTCCAAAACCGACGGCTTTGATTCAGCGAATTTTGCAAATCGCAACAGACCAGGATTCCCTCATTCTGGATAGCTTCGCCGGTTCTGGAACAACAGGACACGCCGTACTGAAACAAAATGCCGAGGACGGCGGTCACCGAAAATCAATTCTGGTCGAAATGGAAGAAGACATAGCCAGCAACCTTACCGCAGAACGTGTCAAACGCATTTCTACAGGCTACACCAACGCCAAGGGCCAAGCGGTCGACGGTCTGGGTGGCGGCTTCCAGTTCTGCCGACTCTCCGCCGAGCCCTTGTTCGATGCCGACGGGCAGGTCCGCCGCGATGTGCGTTTTGCTCAGCTCGCCGAGTTCGTCTGGTTTGCTGAAACCGGCACCGGCTATGTCGGCACGGCGGATTCGCCATTGCTCGGTGTGCACGAGGGCCGCGCGATCTACCTGCTCTATAACGGTATCCTGAAAGACAAATCCATCGCCGGTGGCAATGTGCTCACCGGGCCGGTATTCGACCTGCTGCCCCCCTTCGCTGGGCCGAAAGTGATCTATGCCGCCGCCAACCGCATGGGCGCCCGCGCCGCACGTGAGGGCATCACCTTCAAGCAGACTCCGTACGCGCTGGCGGTGTAACGATGACCGACCGTTTGAACGTCATCATCATTGCCGGGCCGAACGGCGCGGGCAAAACCACCTTTGCGCGGGAATGCCTGAGCGTTGTACAACAATTCTGGCCCACAGCCCGTACGACGGGACTGGAGTGAAAAACCATGAACAAGCAACCCATCGAGACCGCCCGTGACACCGATCTTCGGCTGTCTCGACAAGCGATGCAGCGGGCCGCGCAGCGTGCACGTGAACTGGCTGCGCAGACCGGTACGGCCATTGTGATCAGCCAGCATGGGGTTATCGAACAGATCACCCCCAAGGCGAAAGCCGTGGCGCAACACATTCAGGCGCCGACAGCACCCTATGGTGACAAGCCATGACGACATTCGCCCCGAAAATCTATCAGTCACAGGTGCTTGAGAGCATCGAGGCCTATTTCACGGCCTGCCACGAACTGCCTTCGCCCTCGATCGCCTTTACCGCGACGACCGAACGCTTGTGGGGCCAAGGGCTTGCCTATCATCCGCTGCCGGGTTTCCCTGCCGACATGCCGTATTTCTGCCTGCGCGTACCCACGGGGGGCGGCAAAACCTGGTTGGCGGCCAAGAGCGTGACGCTAGTCAATACCGACCTGCTGCGCAGCGAACACAGCGTCATTCTGTGGCTGGTGCCGAGCAAGCCGATTCGCGAACAGACGTTGCGGGCACTGCGCAACCGGCAGCACCCGTACCATACGGCCTTGCGCGAGGCCGGGCCGATCACGGTGCTGGATCTGGAGGAGGCCAAGAGCGTAACCCGTGCCACGCTGGATACGTCCACCACGGTCATCGTGGCGACCCGTCAGGCGTTCCAGGTAGAGGATGAGGAATCCCGCAAGGTGTACCAGAGCAGCGGCGCGCTGATGCACCACTTCGACAATCTCACGCCGATTCAACGCGCCGAACTTTTGGCCGATGGCGAAGGGGCGGATCGCACCACACCGTATTCGCTGGCCAATGTGCTGCGGCTGCGCCGGCCATTCGTGATCGTGGATGAGGCACACAACAGCCGCACCGAACTGGCGTTCGACATGCTGGCGCGCTTTCGCCCCAGCGGGGTGATGGAACTTACCGCCACCCCCGACATGGTACGCACGCCGTCCAACGTGCTGCACAGCGTATCGGCGGCCGAGCTGAAGGCCGAGGAAATGATCAAGCTGCCGGTCGTACTCGAAACCGAGCCAAACTGGCAACAATGCCTCGCCGACGCCATCGGGCGACGCGATGGCCTGCACGCACTCGCCGACATAGAGCAACGCGCGGGCGCCGCCTATCTGCGGCCACTGGTACTGATTCAGTCCGAGCCACGGCGTTCAGGGGTGGATACGCTGGATTTCGAGCGCGTGCGCAATGAACTGCTCACCAACCACGGCATTCCCGCCGAGGAAATCATCGTAGCAACAGGGGAGGAAAAGGGACTGGCGCAGATCGACGCGGATTTCAAATTGGGTATTGCCGACCCGGCCTGCCCGGTAAAGTTCGTAATCACCCAGCGGGCACTGGCGGAAGGCTGGGACTGCCCGTTTGCCTACATTCTGGTCAGCATGGCTTCTCTGTCATCGGCCACGGCGGTGGAACAGTTGCTTGGCCGGGTTTTGCGGCAACCGGAGGCGCGCCATCGACTGGCCCCGGCGCTGAATCAATCCTATGCCTTTGTCGTTTCCCGCAATTTCGCGGAAACGGCGAACGCGCTGCGCGACCGCCTGGTGGCGGGTGCCGGTTTCGAGCGACGCGAAGTGTCGGAATTTGTCATCGCCGCCAAACAGGAACAGGGGCGGCTGGATCTGGATGGACATGCCGGGCGTGTGGTCGTCCGGCCCGTTGCGATCACCCTGACGGAAAAACCGGACCTCAAACAGGTGCCCAAACCCGTGCGGGACAAAGTGACCTGGGATGGCAAAAGTAACACGCTGACCATCCACACGCCGCTGACCGAAGATGAAACGGCGGACCTCAAGGCATCGGTCCGCACCGAAACGGCAGCGGCGGCCATCGTCGAAGCAGGGGAAATCAGCCGGACCACGGCCATCGAGTTCTTTCAAACGCCTGCTGAATTAGGCGAACGCTTCCGTGTGCCGCAACTGGCCGTGCGCATGCATGGCGAATTGGCCCTGTTCGATGACCCGGAGGTGCTGGAATATCCCTGGGACCTGTCGCCTTACGACGCGGCCCCGACACCCGACGATCTCAAGGCACTGGGCGTGGCGCTGAAGGTGACCGAAGGCGGTGTGATCGATGTCGATGCCAGCGGTCATATGGTGTCGCGTTTTCTGCCCGAATTGCAGCGCGATCTCGGCCTCGTATACCAGCCGGAGCACTGGGATCAGGTACGCATTGCCACCTGGTTATGCCGCAACCTGCCGGAACCCGCGCTGACCCATGCCAGCAAAATGGCCTTCGTCACTGCCTGGCTTTCTGCACTCCTGCGTCGAGAGGGGTTCTCGCTGTCACGGCTGAATCTGCAGAAATTCCTGATTCGCAACCTGCTGGAAGCGCGCATTCGCGTGCTGCGCAAAAAAGCAGTGAACAAGACATTCCAGCAGGTACTGTTTGGCGACGATGCCGCATCGCGCATCACCACCACCGACCAGTACGCCTTCGAGTTCAAAGCGCTGGCGTATGCGCCAAGCCGGGACTACGACGGCCGCTTCGGACACTTCGATTTCCGCAAGCACTTCTATGGTCGCGTGGGCGATTTCGACAGCAGGGAAGAGTTCGAGTGCGCTTGCTGGCTCGATACCCAGGCGCAAAAAGGCCGCGTTCGGTTCTGGGTGCGCAATCTCGTTCGGCGCGAGGGGTGTTCCTTCTTTTTGCAAAAAGCCGACGGGCGCTTTTATCCGGATTTTCTGTGCCAGTTACCTGGCGTCGAGGATCAGCCGGGGGCCGTTCTGGCTGTTGAATACAAAGGCGCAGATCGCTGGACCGATGCCGAGGACGACCGCCTGATCGGCGGGCTTTGGGCGAACATGTCAGACGGCCGCTGCCGGTTCGTCATGATCAAGGACAAGCAATGGGACGGAATTGAAGAGGCGATATCTTACTGAAAGTAAATATTTTTCATCGCCCCATCGGATCAAGGCGATCAGAAAATAAGGCCGCGCTCGTGACCCATTTCAATGCGGGATGGTCGGTATAACAACGCTCGGTTACCCCGATGCGGAAGCAACACCAACGACTTGATTTATTGACAAGTCGGGCCTATAGTCATCAGCAACACGGCCCCTTTCGGTTGAACCGCTTCGGCGGGGAAATTGCTAAGGGGTTTTTTATTGCCCGCGTCATTCGTTCACCATTCAGCTTCCCAACCATGGGGGGCACCCATCCCCAGCAGATTCACCCCCAGGTGATCCAGATCGGGAAAAGCCTGTAAATGCGCCCTCATTCGCTCCGGCCAACTTGACTGCGGATTGACTTCTCCCAGGAGGTGGCGCGCGATTCTGAGCAGCAGAAAGCAACGGGCACGGAGGTGGCTATCGCCCTCGTAGTCCGCGACCCATGGCACATCGTCCGCCGAAGGCAGCTTCGGTTGATCCACGATGTTGCGGTTCCACAGACGGCTGTGGTGTGCGCAGACATTGCGCAGGTAATTCAGACCACGCAGCCATGAGGCGAAAACCCGGCCATTATGTATGCCGTATTTGGCCGAAATCGCATCCTGTTCCTGCTCGCGCATACCGGCAAACAGTTTGGACAGAGTACCGAAATCCCACACCTCGCAGGCCACCCAGATCGCCAGCGGCAGGCCGTACTTGGCCTTGTTATGGCGCACGAACTCTTCTTTCGATTCGTTGATCAGTCGAGCGTGCTTGCCCAACCACTCGTGGTGCTGCGTCACACCCTTACCATTATGCAGCTCATGGCTGAACGCCTTGTGAAATAGCTCGGGACGAAGATAGGCAAACCGGTCAAGCGCGCCCAGGGTGTGGGAAATATCAACCCTCAGCGCAATCTCGATGCGCTCCAGTGCGTCCATGGCCAGAAGGCGCAGCTTCTTGTCGAACACATAGAGATTCACCGCGTTCTCAAAGGTCGCCCCCGCCCGAAAGCCATCAAGGGAAAGGGTTTCAACCTTGCTGGGTTTGGCCGGTTTGCGGCCTCGTTCATCAAGCAACACCAAGGGTCCGGAGCGCTCCCGAAAAGGAAACAAGTACCCACTCAACCGGTAGTAGCCAATGCGCTTCAGAGACTCCATGGCTTTGGTGCGATCCGTCACCGCCAAGCCACGGGACACCAGTAAGTTCAATTGGTCCTCGTAGCTATGCCAAGGTTTGGAGTAAGCCATATGTCGCTCAGTCAGCTACTTTGGGTTGATCAAACAATCTCTTACAAGACAGGTAAAATCTAGAACGGTATATCGTCTTCACCAAAGCCCGGATCGGCCTTGGCCGGTGCGCGCGGCGGCGGGGGCGGGGCGCCGTAGCTGTCGCGATTGCCGCCGCCACTACGGGCTGCCGGGGCTGCGGCACGGGCGCTGCCACGGGCCGGGGGCGTGCTGCTATAGCCGTCGTCATCCTGTTGTCCGCCCATGGGGCCGCCGCTGGAACCGGCACCGCCGCCTGAGCCGCCACCACTCCGACCGCCGATCATCTGCATTTCGCTGGCGACGATTTCGGTGGAGTAGCGATCCTGTCCGTCCTGTCCCTGCCATTTGCGGGTTTGCAGGCGGCCTTCAATGTAGACTTGGCTGCCTTTTTTCAGGTATTCACCGGCGATCTCTGCCAGCCGGTTGAAGAAGACGATCCGGTGCCATTCGGTGTTTTCCTTGGTTTCGCCGTTATCCTTGTCCTTCCAGGTTTCGGAAGTGGCGACGGTGATGTTGGTAACCTGGCCGCCGCTGGGCATGTAACGCACCTCGGGATCCTTGCCAAGATTGCCCAAGATGATGACTTTATTGATTCCGCGACTGGCCATCGGTGTGATCCTCTTCTCAATATATTCTGTCGGCTACGGCTGGCGGTTCCAGCACGGCCCTAAAGTCCGTACTATAAATCACTTGGCCGCATCTTTCTCCCTCAAAGGGGAGGTCGCGCACGGCATTTGTCTTTCCCTCACGTTCGAACTGGATTCTCATGGCTGACCCGTTTATTCGCATTCGTGGCGCACGCACGCATAACCTGAAAAACATCGATGTGGATTTGCCGCGCGATAAGCTGATCGTGATTACCGGCCTCTCCGGTTCCGGCAAGTCGTCGCTCGCCTTCGATACGCTGTTTGCCGAGGGGCAACGGCGGTATGTCGAGTCGCTTTCGGCCTATGCGCGACAGTTTTTGTCGATGATGAACAAGCCGGATGTCGATTACATCGAGGGGCTGTCACCGGCGATTGCGATTGAGCAGAAAACCACCTCGCACAATCCGCGGTCGACCGTCGGCACGGTGACGGAGATTTACGATTATCTGCGGCTGTTGTTTGCGCGGGCCGGTATTCCGCGTTGCCCGGAGCACGATATCGACCTCACCGCGCAAACTGTGTCGCAGATGGTCGACTGGGTGCTGGCGCTGCCGGAGGAATCCCGCTGGCTGCTGCTGGCGCCGGTGATCGAGAATCGCAAGGGCGAGCATAACAAACTGTTCGACGAATGGCGGTCGCAGGGGTTTTTGCGGGTGCGAATCAACGGCACCGTGTATGAAATCGACGATATCCCCCCGCTCGATCCCAAGGGTAAGAACACGATCGAGGTGGTCGTTGACCGCCTCAAGGTGCGGCCGGATATTGGCCTGCGGCTGGCCGAGTCCTTCGAAACCGCCCTGCGGATTGCCGATGGTCGCGCCGTGCTCGCTAATATGGACGATGACACCGGCCACACGTTCTCGGCCCGCCATGCCTGCCCGACCTGTGGCTATTCCCTGGCGGAGCTCGAACCGCGGCTGTTCTCGTTCAACAATCCGGTGGGCGCCTGCCCGACTTGCGACGGCTTGGGCGTGAAGCAGTTTTTCGACCCGGCCAAGGTGATCGTCAATGCGGAGCTATCGCTGGGCGGCGGGGCCATCCGTGGCTGGGATCGGCGCAATGTGTATTACTACCAGCTATTACTGGCCCTGGCCCAGCATTATGGGTTTGATCTGGAAACCGCTTGGCAAGACATACCCGCCGAGATTCAGGAGAAAATCCTGCACGGCAGCGGCCGCGACAAAATTGCTTTCACCTACCTGAGCCCCAAGGGCAAACCAAGCACCAAGGAACACCCCTGGGAAGGCGTTCTGCCCAACATGGATCGGCGCTATCGGGAAACCGATTCCCAGGCCGTGCGCGAGGAACTGGCGAAATATATTTCCGAACAGGCCTGCCCGGTCTGCCACGGTGCCCGCCTGAATCAGGCTGCACGACATGTATTCATTGCCGAGCACAACCTGCCCGCCATCAGCCATTTATCCATCGCCAAGGCCGCCGAATTTTTCCACACCCTGAGTTTGGAAGGCGCACGCGGCGAGATCGCCAGTCGGGTCGTGCGTGAAATCAGTTCGCGGCTGGGTTTCCTCAACGATGTGGGGCTCACTTATCTCTCGCTCGACCGCACCTCGGAAACGCTCTCCGGCGGCGAAGCACAACGCATCCGGCTGGCGAGCCAGATTGGCTCCGGCCTCGTCGGCGTCACCTATATTCTCGACGAACCATCGATCGGCCTGCATCAGCGCGACAACGATCGGCTGCTCGGCACGCTTACCCACCTGCGCGAGCTGGGCAACACGGTGATCGTGGTCGAACACGACGAAGACGCCATCCGAGCGGCCGATTACGTGCTGGATATCGGCCCCGGCGCCGGGGTGCATGGCGGCCATGTGGTCGCCCGCGGCACGCCGGATGAAATCGCCGCCAATCCCGACTCGCTGACCGGCGACTATCTGGCTGGGCGCCGCAGCATTGCCGTCCCCTCGCGCACCGCTGTGAATCCGGAGCGGGTTCTGCGGCTGCACGGTGCGACAGGCAACAACCTGCGGGCCGAAACTCTGGAAATCCCGCTGGGACTGCTGACCTGTGTGACGGGCGTGTCCGGTTCCGGAAAATCCACCCTGATCAACGACACCCTGTTCCGCATCGCAGCGCGGGATCTCAATGGCGCGAGCACGCATCCCGCACCCTACGAGCGTATCGAGCACCTGAACCAGCTCGATAAGGTCATCGACATCGATCAATCGCCCATCGGCCGTACCCCGCGCAGCAACCCGGCGACCTACACCGGGCTGTTCACGCCCATCCGCGAACTGTTCGCGGGCACGCAGGAAGCGCGGTCGCGCGGCTATTCACCGGGGCGATTCTCGTTCAACGTGAAGGGCGGACGCTGCGAGGCCTGTCAGGGCGACGGCGTCATCAAGGTGGAGATGCACTTCCTGCCGGACGTCTACGTGCCCTGCGATATATGCCACGGCGCGCGCTACAACCGCGAAACCCTGGATATCCGCTACAAGGGCAAGACGGTCGCCGATGTGCTGGGCATGACGGTCGAGGATGCCGCCCCGTTCTTCGAGGCCGTACCCACTCTGCACCGCAAATTGACCACCCTGCTCGACGTGGGCCTGGGCTATCTCAAGCTCGGCCAGAATGCGACGACGCTCTCCGGCGGCGAGGCCCAGCGGGTCAAACTCGCGCGGGAACTCTCCAAGCGGGATACCGGCAACACCCTGTACATTCTCGACGAACCGACCACCGGCCTGCACTTTGCCGATGTCGAACAGCTGCTGGTGGTTCTGTACCGCCTGCGCGACCAGGGCAATACCGTCGTGGTGATCGAGCACAACCTCGATGTGATCAAGACGGCCGACTGGGTCGTGGATCTGGGCCCCGAGGGCGGCAGCGGCGGCGGCGAGATCATCGCCAACGGCACGCCGGAAACCGTGGCGCGCAACCCGCGCTCTCATACAGGGCGCTATCTGGCCCGGTTGCTCATCGCCCCTCCGGCCTAACCGGGTAGCGAGCGGGGGTCTCAGCCCCCGTGTCGCTCGTGACCAGCGCCCGGCGGCCCTGAAGATCGATCGTAATCATGATGCCACTCAGTCAATGGCGAGCTGAAAGTCTTCACCCTGCCACTGATCGCCAGCCTGCCAGCGAATCGTGAACTGGACCGTTTCCCCGGGTTGCAGCGTCTGAATGGGCAGGATGGCAACATGGCCGAAGACCCAATCCTCGGAGGCCGTTTCCTGAATGGTCTGCCAGCCATTGATGCCCCAACGCAGAACGAACGGCGCCACCAGCAGCACCCGTAGTAACTGCCCCGCCCGCAGGCGGGCAACCTGTTGGCGAAAGCGCCAAACCCGAAAATCCGGTTGGGCGGGCTTGCCCTGATACCGCCGCCAGGTCGCGGCGGGGCGATCCACCGGATGGCCCAGCACATAGCTGTGACAGAGTTTGATGAATTCGCCGTGCGCCCAGACGAGCGGCATGGCCGAGCCGCTGGGTTTGCCGGGGAAAAGCCCCTTCTCGGGAATCGGATCGCTGTCCCAGACCTGCTCGGGCAGCAACCCGCCCCGCCCCGTCATCCGGGTCATGGTTTCGATATAGGGCAACGCATCCTCCCCGGCCGAAATGGCGTAATGGCCGCGTTCGCCCACCAGCAGCGGCCAACCGCGCCCCCGCCCCGCGCCGTCGAACGGACGGCCATCTAGATGTTCGCCGTAGCCATCGCCGTTATACCGATGCCAGACCGGACCACTCGGTGTTTCCGTCTTGAGCAGGCCATCCATCACCACGACCGTGGCGGCGATGGGCGCATCATCTGCCGAGCGCAAACCATAACGCACCAACTGCAGAAAGTCGGTGGCGACCTGTTCGCGGGCAGCCAGATGCGGGTCCTGCACGCGGTTCTTGATCAGCACCCATTCCTGCTTGGCACCGTCATGCTGGAGAATATCGCTCGGCGTGATCCGCAGATAATAACCCGGCACCTCGAACCGGCGGGATAGGTCCGTATCGGTGACAAAGGTCCAGTCTTCAAGGCGGGCATTCCAGTCGTCCGCCACCATCAGGGCGCAATCCCGAGCGCGACCGGTCAGAAATTCGGCACCGTCCACCAGGGCCGCAATGGCGACCGCGAGGGTAAAGGTATTGATACCGCTGTCTTCCTCCCAACGATCCTGGCCGGTACACGGCCCTTCCCGAATGATGAACCGAAGCGCCCGCGACACCATATCCTCGACGGCGATGCCTGCCAGCGCATCCTGGGCATGCAGACCGGCCGCCAGCAGCACGGGAAAAGCGGCTTCGTCGAGCTGGATGCCCTGCCAGAAGGGCTTACCGCCCAGCCACTGATTCTGCAACCAGTGGCCATCGCCCTGCTGAGTACTGATGAGATAGGCCAATATCTGGCGGGCTTCGCGATGGGCGCCCATCGCCAGTAATGCGCCGGCACTTTCGACAAGATCCCGCGACCAAACCAGGTGATAACCGCCCCGGCTGTCGCTGGATTCGCCCCAGGGCACGGACAGGCTCGCCACCAGCGCGCCGGGGAAGGTGCGATCTTCATGCACCCGAAGCACATTGGTCGACCGGCTATACAGGATTTGTGCCTCGATCGGCAATTTCGCCTGCAAAGCGGCCGGTACCTCATCGATCTGATGCCAGGACTGCCAGCCGTGACGATAGGATGCACTGACCGCTGCAAAACCCTCCGCCAGTGACGACCAGGCCAGCGTCGCCGCCGTTTCCTTGGTCGTACCGAGCCCCAAGGCCAGTGTGCCGGTACGGGGCAGCTGCGCGCCCAGCGCGACCTCGCCGGGGCCGGCTTCCTGATAGTTCCAGCTCATCCGGCCATGCTGATTAAAGTCCTGCCAGAGATCGCTGGCGCCCACCTCGCCAACCGAGCAACGCGTCAGCGCAGAAAATCCCTCAGGATTACGGCAGGCAAGGGCGATCCCGAAGGGTCCCTGTTCGGCCCACAGCATGGGGCGCCCGTCCCATTCGCCGACCCAGGCCTGGTTCTGCTCGGCATCCTCGCCCAAACGCGCGGCGCAGAGTAGATAAGGCCTCAGCGAAGCATCGCCTTCCAGCGTGAAATCCAGCAACAACACGTCCCGGCCGGGATCGGCGCACACCTGCAGCGTAAACGTGAATCGATCATGGCGATGATGAATGGTGGGAAAGGGAATACCGGGATCAACCAGTTCGATGGTGTAATCGGGCAGGACTTTCAGTTCCTGCCAAAAACCCTGATCGTCGGCAATGATGAAACCCAGATCGCGGATTTGCGGAATGTCGATGCGCGGGTAGAACACCTCGGTCACCATGCCCCGGCCGATGGTGAACCACAGTCGCGAACTCCCGAGCGCCGTACCCACACACTCCTTTTGCGCCGTGGCCCACACGGGGTTTCGTATCGTGGCCGACGGTGCCTTGTCCGACATGATGATTTCCTCTTGATCGTGTTGAGTTGGAAGCTAGAGCATAGCCCCTTCCAAGCGGCACCATGCATCTATTCCGGCAGCCCTAATGGGCGGGAGGGCCCTCAATCCGCGACCGGTGCCACATCGCGGCGCGTGAGCGTCAGATAAGTAACCAGCCCCATAATCACGACCAGAAAAATCGCACTGGTCCCCACGGTGCCCAGACCCAGCCCCTGATTCGCCACGGGCTGGGACAAGTAATCCCCCAGCGAGGCGCCCAGCGGTCGGGTGAGGATATAAGCCAGCCAAAAAGCCAGAATGGCATTGAGTTTCAGGAAGAAATAGGCCGTCGTCACAGCAGCGATGACCCCCGCGAACATCAGTGCGGATATCCAATAACCCAGTTGCAGGCTTTCCGCCGCCAAATCGCCCGCAGCGGTGCCCAGCGCAAAGGTAAACAGGATCGCTGCCCAGTAATACAGCTCGCGGGGGCGGGTGAACACACTATGAATCGACAAGCTGCGCTCCCGCAGGAACCACAAGGCAAACGTCGCCATCAATGCAAGACCAAACCCTGCCGTCGCCATCTCCAACGACACGCCGAAATTGTCGACGAGATTATCGGTAATCAGCGTACCCACCACGCTGATCAACACCACCGCCAGCCAGTACAACCAGGGGATATACCGCGGGCTGCGCACCTGCCTGATCAATACCGCCACCAATAATCCGGTCATCACAACCGAGGTGCCTGTCAGACCGAGATTGAGGTTGACGTTCAGAAAATCTGCCGCCGTCTCACCCACCGTGGTCGCCAGAATTTTGATGATCCAAAAGAACAAGGTGATTTCCGGCACCTTGCTCCACAAAGAATCGGTGGAAGAAGGGATGGGTGGGGCTGCGTTGAGGGTGATTGCCATGATCGGGCTCCTTGGTGTCCTGAAGTTTTTGATTTTTCACCGGGGACAATACGGGATCGGGCATGGCGAGCGGATGAACGAAAGATTACCGTTCGGAAAACATCAGAGAGCATGTGCTTGCAGGGCCCTTGAGTTCTCGATGCATAGAGTGGAAAGGACTCTGCCATATTCGGGCGGATTCCGGTTAGGCGTGATCCTGAATCAGGAACCATTGTTTGGCTGCCCGCTCATCCTGCCGGATCTGGGCGACCAGGGCATCCAGCGAATCGAATTTCTGCTCGTCGCGCAAAGGATGGAGGAAGGTCACGCGCAGAATGTCGCCGTAAATATCCCGGTCAAAATCGAAGATATGCACCTCAAGCCGGGCATCCGTGCCATTGACGGTGGGGCGGGTGCCGACATTGGCTACCCCTTGATGGCAGGCGCCGTCCGGCAGATGGGCCTCCACCGCGAACACGCCCCGCAGGGGCGACAGGCGACGGTTCAATGCCACATTGGCCGTAGGGAACCCCAATTGACGACCGCGTTTGTCGCCGTGCGTCACCCGACCGCAGAGCGTTACTGGCCGGCCCAGCAGGCGCCCCGCGCCCACCACATCACGCTCGGCCAGATGGGCACGAATCCGGGTGGATGAGACACGTTCGCCATCGACCAGCACCGTCTCGGCGGCCTGCACGCCAAAGCCATGCTGCGCGCCCATTGCTTCGAGCAGGGCGAAATCTCCCCGACGACCCTGTCCAAAGCGGAAATCGTCGCCGATCACGATCTGCCGGGCCTTGAGCGCATCCACGAAGATGCGTCGAACAAAAGCATCCGCCGACATGGTGGCCAGATCACGAGTAAAAGGCAGGATCAGCAAAGCTTCCACGACCGGCCGCTCGGCACCCAGCGCCCGAATAAAACACACCCGCTCACGCAATCGGGTCAGACGGGCCACCGGCGCATCCGGGCGGAAGAATTCGCGCGGCAGCGGCTCGAAGGTGATGACCACCAGCGGCAACGCCCGTTTTTCGGCCAATGCGCCCGCTTGCCGCAGCACCGCCTGGTGCCCGAGATGTACCCCGTCGAAATTGCCGATCGTCACCACACAGCCGTGCGGAAAATGATCAGGGGCGGGAAGTCCACGAATGAGTTGCATGACCGGTTCTCGGGTAATCTTGAATAGGAACGAATAAGGACAAATGAGGGGCACGCGCAACCAGCGCTTCACGCCGGTTGGCCCATTGTAGCGCCACACGGTCAGCGGCCCGGCGGCGTGTGCTCCTCGTCCACTGCGGACAAATCACGGGGGGCAAAATCCTGGGTGGAGCGTAGATGTTTCAACAGCAAACGGGGATGCAACCCAGTTAACCATCCGGTCAAAGCAAACACCAGCGCGCCGCCCGAAATCAGCAGCAGCAACATCGCAAAGCGATGCCAGGCGGGCCAGTGCGCCCACGCCGCCTCTGGCGGCAACACCCAAAGCAGGACGGCGCTCATCATGAGGGTTGCAGCCAGCAGCTGCCGGATGAACCGCCACAGCGCCGGATCCGGTCGCCAGCTGCCCCGACGTTTGAGAAAGAACGCCAACAGCCCAAGGTTGACCCAAGCGGCCATCGCCGTGGTCAGCGCCAGGCCGACATGCGCGGCATACCCCCCCAGCAGAAAAATCCACGGCAGCACGATGATTGCCTTGAAGACGAGATTGGCGCCCACCGCGACCATGCCGATTTTCACCGGGGTCTTGGTGTCTTGCTGGGCATAAAAACCGGGTGCGAAGATCTTGATGAGCAGGAAAGCGGGCAGACCAAGTGCATAAGCGGACATCGCCAGCGCCACCATGTGCGTATCGAAGGCATTGAACGAGCCGTATTCGAACAGGGAGCTAAGCATCGGCTGCGCCAGCACCACGAGCCCGGCGCACATCGGCAATCCGAGCAGCAGGGTGAACTTGATCGCCCAGTTGAGGGTACCGTTGAAATCCCCGTGATCGGTTCGGGTGAAGGCGCGCGACAGTTTGGGCAGGATCACGGTGGAAATTGCCACGCCAAACACACCCAGCGGCAGCTCAACCAGCCGATCGCTGTAGTACAACCAGGACACGCTGCCTGCCATCAGCATCGAAGCAAGAATAGTGTCCACCAACAGATTCACCTGGGTGACCGACGCGCCGAAAATCGCCGGGATCATCAGCCGAATTGTTTTACGGACGCCGGCATGATGGCCGAAACGCGGTCGAGGCAACAACCCCATCCTTGCCAGAAACGGCAACAGAAAACCCAGTTGCAGCATCCCGGCAAAGAACACGCCCCAAGCCAGGGCCATTACCGGTTCGGCGAAATAAGGGGCGGCCAGTACGGTCGCGGCAATCATGGCGATATTGAGCCAGATCGGTGACAGCGCGGGCATTGCGAAGCGGCCGAAGGCATTCAGCGTACTGCCGGCAAACGCCGTGAGCGAGATGAAGAACAGGTAGGGGAACGTGATCCAGAGCATATGCACGGCAAGCTCGTGCTGGGCCGGATCGCTGGAAAAACCCGGCGCGAACACCAGGATCACGAGCGGCGCGCCTGCGATCCCGAGGCCCACCACGACGATCAGGACAGCCGCCAACGTGCCGAACATGTGGTCGATGAAATCCTTCAGCTCTTCGGCCGTCTGCTTTTCGCGATATTCCGAAAGCACCGGCACAAACGCCTGCTGGAACGCGCCTTCGGCAAACAGTCGCCGCAGGAAATTCGGGATCTTGAACACCACGAAAAAGGCATCGGTGGCCGGGCTGGCGCCAAACACGCGCGCCAGCAACATATCGCGCACGAAACCGAGCACCCGCGAAATCATCGTCATGCTGCCGATCAATGCTGTGGAGCGCAGCAAGCTGACCGGACGACTAGTGTTGGCCATCGAGCCCCCACAAGGGCGCCACCACAGACCAGATCGTGTCGAGCACCTTCGGTTCGCCAGCGGCGGTGGGGTGCAGGCCATCCGCCTGCATCAGACTGCGATCCTCGGCCACACCCTGCAGAATGAAGGGCACCAGCGGCAGGTGGTTCTCCCGAGCAAGCTCGTGATACATATTCCGGAACGGCGTCGTGTAGGCCGGCCCGTAATTCGGCGGCAACATGATTCCCAACAGGACGACGCGCGCGCCGGCCTGTTCGCTCAGCGCAATCAGCTTTTGAAGGTTCTGGCGGACGATCGACAAGGGCAGCCCGCGCAACCCATCGTTGGCACCGAGCTCGATCAGCACCCAGCCGGGCTGATGCACTGCGAGCAATTCCGGTAGGCGGGACAAGCCGCCCGAGGTGGTTTCGCCGCTGATCGAGGCATTGATGATGTCCCAGGGCGTTTTCGAAACCGGATTGTGTCCGGCAGGCATCTTCGCATCGGATGACAGACGCGCCATTCGGGCCTGCATCAGCGCCACCCAGCCCTTGTCTTCCGGCAGGTTGTAGGCGGCCGAGAGCGAATCGCCCAGCACCAGAACCGTGTGCGCACGGATCTCCGGCGCGAGCGGCGCTTGCCCCCAGGCGACGGATGCACTACAAGCTAGAAGCAGCAACATAAACCAACGGAACACTTTGATGTCCTCAGAAAAACTCAATCCGGTCGTACGCGCCGCGCAGGTCAGTAAGGTCGTCACGGGACCGGGCGACGGCGACGGGGCAAAAGCCCTGACCATTTTGCACGAGGTTGACCTCGAAATCGCCTGTGGTGAAGCGGTGGCGATCATCGGCCCGTCCGGCGCGGGCAAATCCACCCTGCTTTCCCTGCTTGCCGGGCTGGATCATCCGTCGACCGGCCATCTCGAACTGGCCGGATTTTCCCTCAATGAACTGGACGAGGACGGGCGAGCCGCCGTGCGCGCTGGTCGTGTCGGCTTCGTGTTTCAGTCGTTCCAGCTGATCGACGGCCTAACAGCGCTGGAAAACGTCGCCCTCCCGCTGGAGCTGAACGGCATCGCCGATGCCGAACGTCGGGCACGCGCGGCGCTGGTGGCCGTGGGCCTGGCAGACCGTCTCGCCCACCGACCACGTCAATTGTCGGGCGGCGAGCAACAACGCGTGGCCCTGGCCCGTGCCTTTGCGGGCACCCCGGAAATCCTGTTTGCCGACGAGCCCACCGGAGCCCTGGATACGGCCACCGGCGAACAGGTGATCGATCTGCTGTTTGCCCTGCGCGACCGGCATGCCACCACCCTGGTGCTGGTGACCCATGATCCGGCGTTGGCTGCCCGTTGCGATCGGCAGTACGAGATTCGGGCCGGGCGCCTCCGGGAACTCGCGTCGGATACCGCCGGAACGGCCACGGCATGACCCCCATCCCTTCGCCCAAAACCCGCCCCCTGCCCGCATCCCTATCCATAGCCCCATCTATAGCCAAGGGCCGACCCGCCATCGGGCGCATCGCCGCGCAGGGACTCTGGCGGGAATTGCAGTCGGGCCTGCTGACCACCATGCTGGCCGCCCTGATTGTGGCGGTTGCCGCCGTCACTGCTGTCGGCTTCTTCACGGATCGCGTCGATGCCGGGATGCGCGCCCAGGCAGCCGAGTTCCTCGCGGCCGATGGCCGAATCGACGCCCCCGACCCCCTGAACACCATTCAACACCAGGCCGAAACGCTTGGTATTACCACGGCGGATACTCTGGCGTTTCCCACCGTGGTGCTGGCCAACGACCACCCGCTCCTGATCAGCCTGAAGGCCGTGAGCCCGGGCTACCCGCTGCGCGGCACGCTGACCATCCAGCGCGAAAATGTCCCAGAGACACTGGCCCATGGCCCGGCCCCCGGCACCGTCTGGCTGGCGCCCCGCGCGCTGGCCCTGCTCGGGCTCAAACCGGGCGATTCGGTCCAGATCGGTCAGAAAAAATTCCGGATCGATGCGGCATTGGAACGCGAACCCGATGTCGGCAATGTCCTGGCGCAGGCCGCCCCGCGCGCCATGATCGCCCTGAGCGATATTCCGGCCACCGGCCTCGTCACGCCGGCCAGCCGGGTGTCATACCACCTGCTGCTCGCGGCACCACCGGCCCAGCGCGCCGGGCTGTTTGCCCGACTCAAATCAAAGTTACCGAAGAGCCTAACGATCGAGCGCCCCGAAAACAGCCAGCCCGCCTTCAAGACCGCCTTCGATCGCGCGGCCCGTTTCCTCGGACTCGCCGCGATGGTGGCCGTGTTGCTCGCCGGTGCCGCCCTGTTGCTCGCCGCCCGACATTACAACGAGGTACAGCAGGATGCCGCTGCCCTCATGCGCGCCTTTGGCGCTTCTCGGCGGACGATCGGCAAAATTTACGCGTTACGTCTGCTGATGCTCGCACTGCTGTCCACGATTCCCGGCGTGCTCATCGGTGTGCTGACGCAACAGGGACTTGCCGCATTGATGCATTCCGCCCTGGCCGTCGCGCTGCCGCCGCCCGGCTGGACACCAGCCCTGATCGGCCTGGGGATCGCCCTGATTGCCTTGCTGGGGTTCGCGCTACCCGCGCTGGTTCGCCTGCAGGACACGCCCCCGCTTCGGGTGCTGAACCGTCAACTGGCTGCACCGCCGCCCGCCGCCGCCTTACTGTTCGGCGTCGGTCTGGCCGCCATGGGCCTGCTCGTCTGGCTACAGGCGCGGGACGCCACCCTGACGGCCTATGTACTGGGCGGTTTGGGCGCGAGCCTGCTGATCTTCCTGGGGCTGGCCTGGGGGCTGGTTCGTGCGCTGCGTTTATTCAAGGTGCGTGGCGTAGCCCGGTTTGGACTCGTTCGTCTCGCGCGCGAGCCGCTGGCAGGCAGCATTCAGATCGCCGCTCTGGCGCTGGGACTAACGGCCCTGCTCCTGCTCGGCGTGGTGCGGGGCGATCTGCTGGATGCCTGGCGTAGCCAGATCCCGACCGATGCCCCGAATTTCTTTGCGATCAATATCCAGCCCGATCAAGTCGATGCCCTGCGCGGATTCATGAATGCCCAAGGCATCCACAACGCGGGCTTCTATCCCATGGTTCGGGCACGTTGGACGGCAGAAAATCAGAAGCCGATCCACCTCGATGCCTACACCGGCCAGGCCAAACGGATGGCGGAACGGGAATTCAATCTGTCCACCACACCCACACTGACGGCGGACAACCGGATCGTGGCGGGCCACTGGCCCGGCGTGGGCTGGTCGGTGGAACAAGGCATTGCCAAGACCTTCGACTGGCATGTGGGTGACCAACTTACTTTCCTCGTGAACGGCTCGCCCGTCACCGCCGCCATTACCAGTATCCGCAAGGTCAACTGGGATTCGATGCGGCCGAATTTTTTCGTGTTGGGCCCCAAAGCCTTGCTCGCTCGGGCGCCGGCACAGTATGTGACCAGTTTTTACCTGCCCGAGCCGAATGTCCCGCAACAGACGGCTCTGCTCCGGGCCTTCCCCACGCTGACGCTGTTCGATCTCGGGCGAATCCTGGCCGAGGTGCGCGGGCTGATCGATCGCGCCAGTCAGGCCGTGCAATATGTGTTCATCTTCACCCTGGCGGCGGGACTGATCGTGCTGATCGCCGCCTTCCATGCCAGTGAAGCGGCGCGACTGCGGGAGACGGCCATTCTCCGGGTTCTGGGCGCGCGTCGAAGCCAGATCATGCGGGCGCTGTGGCTCGAATTTTCCGTCATCGGGATTCTAGTGGGGCTCTTATCGGCGCTGGCTTCCGGCGCCTTGGGCGCGGTGCTGGCCTGGAAACTCTTCGATCTGCCGGGGCGATTCGATCCCACTTTGCTGGGGTATGGTCTGGCGGCCGGGCTACTGCTGACGCTGATCCTCGTGCCGTGGCTGGGCGCCCGCATCACGCGCGCATCGCCGGTCACCGCGCTACGCGGCTGAGCGAGCGGCACGAAGCGTGTATCAGATCGGGTAGGAATTACTTCAAGGTCTGATCGACCCGCTGCCAGAGCTGGAAATAGGCCTGGGCCACAGGGTGGCGGGCATGGCTGTAGACCACCGGTATTTGCGCGTCACCCATTTGCTCGACCACGGCCGCGTAGGGAATTTCGATATCCCACAATTCCGGCATGTCGAGCTGGTGTTGCTCGATAAAATCCCGGTGCAGGCTACGCCGCCGGTCCACCATCGAGAGAAATCCGGCCAGCTGACCGGGCCTGATTTTCTCCTGCGACAAATGAGTCTTGAGCTGAAACCAGGTGCGCTCGGATAAGTGCGTCGGCACCATCGGCACGAGCACCAGATCGGCGGCCCGCAGGACGTTATCGCCCAGCAGGCTGATCCCCGGCGGGGTGTCAATCCAGATCTCATCGAAATCCTCGGCCAGCCCGTCGAGCACCTTGGCGATACGGAACCCGGCGTCCTTCTTTTCAGCCAGACGATGTTCGAGGTCGTGGTAACGCTGATCGGAGGGGAGCACCATCAGGTTGCGGTGTCGTGTCGGCCTCAGGCCTTCGGCCACCGAACGGGCACGAAGCAGTTGCTGGAGCTTGGGCGCAAATTCCGGTTCCGCCTGCAAATACCAGGAAGCGGCACCTTGCGGATCAAGATCCCACAACAACACCTTGCGTCCCTGCAAAGCGGACAGGGCAGCCAAATTGACGACCGATGCCGTTTTACCGACCCCGCCTTTTACGGAATATAGCGCGATGATCTCCGCCATGGGATTTGCCTGAACCGGGTGCGAGTGTGATGTCATCATACGACATCCTGATGGTTTGACTCCATTTTGGCGCGGTTTAGCCCAGGGAAATCCTTAATTAGGTGGGGATTATTTCAGGCATAACCCAGCAGGCGCGATGATCACCAAACCGGCACTATTCGCCCAGATCGGCCAATTCCTTGAGCTTGCGGGTCACGGTATTTCGCCCCCAACCAATCAAGGCTGCGGCCTGCTGCTTATGGCCACCGGTAAAGCTCAACGCCGCCTTGAGCAGCGTACGCTCGAAGGCAGGCCCAGCTGTCGCCAGCAAATCCTGATCGCCGGCCGCAAGCCGCGCTTCGGCCCAACGCTTGAGATTGGTGGTCCACTGCTCCAGCAGGGCATCGTCGTTCATGGCGCCGGCCGTCCCGCCGGAGCGGCTGAGGTTATCCGGCAGGTCCTCGATCCCGATCTCGTTCCCCGGCGCCATCACGGTCAGCCAGCGCGCGGTATTTTCCAGTTCGCGCACGTTGCCCGGCCAGTCGTGCTGTGCCAGTTGCGCCAGGGCCTGCGGATGGATGGTCTTCACCGGCACACTCAGTTCCAGAGCAGCCTTCTGAAGGAAGTAACGCAGCAGCTGGGGAATGTCTTCGCGCCGTTCGCGCAGCGCCGGCAACTTCAGCCGAATGACATTCAGCCGATGGAACAGATCTTCCCGGAACTGACCACTAACCACCCGATCTTCCAATCGCTGGTGGGTGGCTGCGACGATCCGCACATCGGTGCGAATGAGATGTGTACCGCCCACACGGTAGAACTGACCATCGGCAAGCACCCGTAACAGACGGGTTTGCAGATCCAGCGGCATGTCGCCGATCTCATCCAGAAACAGCGTACCGCCGTGTGCCTGTTCGAACCGGCCCACACGCTGCCCGGCCGCCCCCGTGAAGGCCCCTTTTTCGTGGCCGAACAGTTCCGATTCGAGCAGGTCCTTGGGAATAGCCGCCGTATTCAGTGCGACAAAGGGTCCGTTGCGCCGCAGGCTGTGCTGATGCAGGGCACGCGCAACCAGCTCCTTGCCGGTGCCGGATTCGCCATTGATGAGCACGGTGACATTCGAGCGCGCCAGCCGACCGATGGCTCGGAAAATTTCCTGCATCGAGGGTGCGTTGCCAATCAGGTCGGTTTGCGGTGTGCTGTCTGCGACACTGGCCCCCGAAGTCGCTTGGGGCTGGCGGGATGCCACCGCCCGCTGCGCGAGACGCACGGCATCGTCGATATCAAACGGCTTGGGCAGATAATCGAAGGCCCCGCCCTCAAACGCCCCGACGGCACTCTCCAGATCGGAGTGGGCCGTAATGATAATGATCGGCAGATCCGGATCAGTTTGCTTTAGCGATGCCAGCAGGCTCAGTCCGTCCTCGCCCGGCATGCGGATATCGGAAAAAAGCACATCCGGCTTACTGACCCGCAAGCGGGCGCGGAGTAGGGCAACACTCTCAAAGGACTCGACGGCAAAACCGGCGGATTTCAGCGCCCGTTCCAATACCCAACGAATGCTGTGGTCATCATCAACAATCCAGAGTTTGGCGGGCGTAGTCGCGGGGGTAGTCAATGTAATCATGGTCGTGCCTCATGCGGCTAGGGCGCGGGTTGTATGGGTAAAATCAGGGAAAACTGGACGGTTTCTGGTTTCTGCTTGAACTCGATCATGCCCTGATGCTGTTCAGCAATTGTCTGAGCGATCGACAGGCCAAGGCCGCTGCCATGAGCGCGGCCACTCACCATGGGCAGAAACAGGCTCTCTACCAAGTGTTCCGGCACGGGTGGCCCGTTATTTTCGAGATCGATCCGCAGAACCAGGCGATGCCGCTGCTGGTGAATGGTGTACTGGCGCAATACCCGCGTTTTCACACAAATACAGGGATCGGTCGTCTCACTTTCACTCAGGGCCTGCAGGGCATTCCGCCCCAGGTTCAGTAACACCTGAATCAGTTGATCTCGGTCGGCCACCACATCGGGAATACTGGGATCGAAATCCAGTTTCCAGCGCAAGGGCGCCGTCAAAACACAATCTTCCGCCTCAATACAGAGGAGCCGACGAACCTGCTCCAGCGGATCGTGGATATTGACGGTACTTTTCTGAGGACGATTGGTTGGCCCCAACATCCGATCGATCAGGTTTTTCAATCGCTCGGTTTCAGTCAGGATAATCTTGGTGTATTCGCGCAGGCCGGCGTTGGGCAATTCCCGTTCCAGCAACTGCGCCGCCCCGTGCAGGCCGCCCAGTGGGTTTTTCAGCTCATGCGCCAGACCGCGTACCAATTGCCGGGTCGAAATCTGCATTGCATGCAATTGCGCATCGCGTGAAATCCGCACATGGCGCTCGATATCCGTCAATTCCATCAGGATCGCCGCATCATCAATGCTGGGGTCCGGCGTAATGGCACAGTCCGCAATGCGGGTCTGGCCATGCGGCCCAATCAGTTCGGCCTCCCGAAGGGTCACGACCTGTTGTGTGGTACGCGCTTCGTCCACGGCATTGGCGAGAATCGGGTTCATCGTAAAAAAGAATTGGGCGCCCTGCTTCAGCACAGAGGCATAACTGGTATCCCAGAACTGTTCGGCCGCAGAATTCAGATAAAGCAGTTGCCCCGCCCGATCGAGAACCACGATGGCCGTATTCAGGGCATCCGCCAGGCGCGCCGGCCGTATGGGTGAGTTGATCGCAGACTGGGTCACAGTGGCTCCGGTTTCCAAAAATTGCCCTGCAAAGGTTCGCTGCAGGTACAAACGCAAATTGCATGCCTAAGATAGGCACTGCCAACCGGTTAATCGCAATATATTCTCAATATCAACAAGATACTGAATGAAAAACGCACTGCGGAGTTTCCTTGTTTACTTTTCACTCGGCAAACAGTTCGGTATACGCCAATATTATTCCCATTTTGCACACAAATGGTGCGCAATGGGTAACCCAGGCGTCTTTATTGATGCAACGTGAAACGTCCCGCGCTGAAACGTGTGCGACGTTCTAGCGCGGGAATCTGTGCGAGACAGATCTAGCTGGAGGCGCCCGTGAGGTGAATAACCACCGGGTGGGATTGAAAAATGTTTTTGCCTTGCCGGGCAACAAGGGCAATAAGCGTATGTTCGCCGTCGTTCAAACCACTGATCATAAAGCGATGCCCGATAGAATCCTCCACCTTGTCCTCCCCGTCGATCACGATGCGAACCCGGTCGCCCGCGGTGACATCCAGGGCGGGTGTGAGATTGATCTGCACAAAAATAGTGCCGCCGGGATGGGCCTTTACCACACCGGATGTGGGTTCGCTGATCACCAGTGACTGATAATGGCCGTGCGCAGAAGCCGAGACCTTAGGGGCAGGTATGACTGGTGGGGGCGACTTTGATACGCCCGCTACCGCTGCCGGGACTGATTCCGCAGGGGCTTTCATCAACACCGAAGGCACCAACGGCGCATTGGGTGAAGGTGACGAAGGTGACTCCGCTATGGGAGATGCCGGAGACGCACTCGTCGGCGCCGTAGGCGAGTGGGCAGGCGCCGCAGAGGGCAGATCGATTGGTGTTAGAGGAATCGGTGGCGGTGGATCGACATGGATCTTTTTCGCCCCTTTGGTCGGCTGATCGGTGAATACCTGATCGCCCTGGCTGTTCTTGTAGCTGTAGATCGCGTCGGCCTGAACTACCGGCAGAAGCAATCCGGCCAACGAGCAGAGGGCCGCGCAAAGTTTGGCCCAACGCCGAATGGGTTGAAAAAAGGTTGGTAAGTTCTTCGTGCTCATCGTAACGCCTCCTTGACGGATGATTTCATTCATGATCAACCCTATACGACGATCGAAACGTGTCGTGAGGTTCTCTTAAAGACACGCCGAAGCGTTCTGGGTTCCAGCTTCCGAAACGGGACGGGGCCGGGCTCGCCTTATTCGCTTCCGATAAGGCGCGCTACGGCATCAGCCCGTCCCGCACATTGTTCTGGGCTCGCGGCCGTAATGTTGACATGCCCCAGCTTGCGCCCTGGTCGGGGCTCCTTGCCATAATCATGCAGATGCACACCGGGGATGGCGAGTAATGCCATCCGCTCGGGAATCGTGCCGATCAGATTCAGCATCACGCAATGCCCGACCCGATCCGTCGCGCCCAAGGGCCAACCGAGGATGGCGCGCAAGTGGTTCTCGAACTGCGAGGTCACCGCGCTGTTCTGTGTCCAATGACCACTGTTATGCACCCGTGGTGCCATCTCGTTCGCAATCAGACGGCCATCCCATTCAAAAAACTCGATGGCCAATACACCCACATAATCTAACCCTTCCAGCACCAGACGGGCATAACCCTCCGCAGTGCTCTGGGCCGGATCTTCCGGGTGAATATCCGTGCGGTAAAGGATGCCGGCTACGTGCCGATTTTGGCCCACTGGATAGAACGCCAACTCACCTCGCACGCTGCGCACGGCGACGATGGACACCTCCCGCTCGAATGGAATCATCTGTTCCAGGATAGCCGCATGTCCGCCCATCTGCGCCCAGGCATCCGCCGCATCAGCAACAGATCGGATGACCGCCTGCCCCTTGCCGTCATACCCCAATCTGCGGGTTTTGAGGATCGCCGGGCAACCGATGTCAGCCAGGGCGGCATGCACATCCTCAAGGCAATCCACGGCTCGATAGGCGGCAACGGGCACACCCAGCGACGTCAGATAACGTTTTTCGTGGACACGATCCTGTGCTGAGGCCAGTGCCTGGGCGCCAGGGTAAATCTGATTGTGTCGGGTGACGGTTTCTACCGCCGAGACCGGTACATTCTCAAACTCCAGGGTGATTAGATCGCACTCGACCGCCAGCTGGGCCAACGCGCGCTCGTCGTCGTATTCCGCCTGGATATGCCGCCCCAGACGCGCCGCGGGCGGCTGGGCGCTTGGGTCCAGAAACGTGAAACGATGCCCCAGCGCAATCCCAGCCAAAGCCAGCATTTGCCCAAGCTGACCGGCACCAATGATGCCGATATGCGCTTGATCGAGGGCGGGGGACGAAAGAGAAGGTGTCAGGTCATTCATGCGGGATCACGAAATTTCAAAGAGCCAGGGGCGGTACGCGGGGATCGGAAGCCGCCAGCACCGACCGGGTCTGAACCAATCGATAGGCATCAAGACGGTCAGCCAGGGCTGCATCTGTCGTAGCCAGTTGCGCGGCGGCCAACAGCGCGGCATTCACGGCGCCCGCGCGGCCGATCGCCAGGGTCCCAACGGGAATGCCGGCTGGCATCTGCACAATGGACAACAATGAATCCCATCCAGACAACGCCTTCGACTGAACGGGAACACCTAAAACCGGCAGCCGGGTCTTGGCAGCCAACATGCCCGGCAAATGGGCCGCGCCACCGGCGCCCGCTATGATCACCCGCAGCCCACGCTCAGTGGCGGTGGCTGCATAACTGAATAGCCGATCCGGTGTCCGGTGGGCAGAAACCACCTCAGCGTCAAAGGGAATATCCAGAGCAGTCAGTGTCGCGCAGGTATGCTGCATCGTCTCCCAGTCGGACTGGGACCCCATCACTACACCAACCAGCGGAGATGGGTGATTTGCCGCAATAACCAGCGACTCGGTTACGGACGGGCCACTCATCAGTGCGCGCCTGCTTGGGCCGCCGCCACCGAGGGAGCTGCCATAAAGGGCGTCGCTGTTTTCATGCCGCCGGCCGCAGAAATATAAAGAAATAATACGATCGCAGCCACCCAGGCACTACTGCGCACGGCCTTTGTTTTACCCAGCTTCAGTGCAAACAGCCCCAGAACGATGTACGCCAGCAAGCCCACGATCATGACCGTCACATAATCCGGGTTGACCCCATGACGCCAGAACATCAAATACGCAGCCGCCACCCCGCTGAGCAGCAGCACGGTATCGACAACATGGGGGGTAATCTTGACCCAGCGGGCCTTCAGGCGGGGGGAGTCCTTCAGCATCCAGATGCCTCGAAGCACAAACCCAATCAGGGAAAGCAATACGGCAAGTGCATGAACATGGACAGAGATTTGGGCGATAGTCATGAAGTTTCCCGCTGGCGGATGATGATTCGAGCGCCTCATTAAACACCAAGCCCCATGTGAATGAAAGTGCTTCGATCCGGCTATAGGAGGGGTTCGACACACGGCCAACACAATGCCATCCAGCTCTTCACTATCGAGCACAGCACGGGTGCGGCAGAATGATCCTCTGCCCAGTGCCCGCGCCCTCTGGAGTTGCCATGAATTTGCCCGACAGCTTACTTTCAATTACAGCAGCCACAATTGGCTGGCTATCCCTGGTGATCGCCTTGTGGCTCGCGGCGTACCGTGCGCCCTGGCGAGCTGTGTTACGCATGCCGCTCCGGCAGCACCTGATTCTGGCCTGCATCGCGTTCCTGATCTTCTTGTGGTTCTTGCGTGCCGACACGTTACCGGGCCTCTCGCTACATTTTCTCGGCCTGACCGCCGTCACGCTCCTGATCGGCTGGCCATTTGCGCTGATCGCGGGAACCTTGGCCCTCATTATCCTGGCTCCGTCGGGGTATGCAGGCATGGCCGGACTGGGCATCGATTTCTGGGGCATGATCGTACCGCCCATTGCGGTGACCGTTCTCATTTCGTACAGCGCGCAGCGCTTTCTCCCCGCCAACTTCTTCGTCTATCTGTTCGTGGATGTGTTCCTGTCCGCACTGCTGGGCGCTCTAGCCGCCGCCGTCACCTCATCCCTGCTGATGGTGGCACTCGACCTCTATTCCTGGAGCACCCTCTGGCAAAGTTATCTCGCCTCGTCACTGTTACTGACCATCCCGGAAGGGATCGCCAACGGCATGATCATGACGGCGCTGGCGCTGCTCGTCCCGACCTGGGTCATCTCATTTGATGAAAAACGCTATTTCGCCGATTAAGAGGCCCTTCATCAAACCGGGCGGAGTTAGATGTTGCAAACCAGATCGAAACTGTGCAAATTGCAATTCAGAATGGCCTTGATCGAATGCTCGGAGGCTTGATAAAGTGTGATTATCACGAGAGTTTTCCCGAATTACCGTCTTGGCATGAAACTTGGATAATCAACCAGGACCGCTCGCTCACGTGGGCCTAAATGTTTCAGTGTATCTACGTGCAACCGCCCCTTCAGGAGAGAAATCGATGAAGAAAATGACTGTATTAATGCTGGCCGCTGGCCTGATGACCTCTGGCGCAGCGATGGCCGCTGGTGACTCCGCAGCAGGCAAGACCCTGTTTGACGCTTCATGCGCTTCATGCCACGGCATGCAGGCCCAGGGTCAGGGCATGTTCCCCAAACTGACCGGCATGTCTGCCGCTGACGTGAAAGCCACCTTGGCCGCATTCAAGTCCGGTGACATGGCTACCCTGAAGAAGCGCAACTTGGGCGGCCCCAACTACGCCATCATGGCCCCCAATGCCGCCGGCCTGTCCGATCAGGATATGGAAAACCTGGGCGCCTATATCGCCACTCTGAAGTAAGCATCATCCCTCCTTCGCACACGGTGAAGGGGGGCGGGAAGACACCGAGACAGGATCCTCCCGCAATGCATGACAAAAAAGCCCCGGAATCCGGGGCTTTTTACGACGCTCATCTCAATAATTACCGCCCCAACGGGCAAGTGCGTTAGATCTGAGTACGCTGCTTGTCGCCCGCAATGTTGCTGTGACGCACGTCCGACCCCTTTTTCTGGAAGATCACATACTCTGCAATATTGGTGCAGTGATCACCGATCCGCTCAATGGCCCGCATACAGGACAGCATCCGTAGGCTCGTATCAGCCGAATGCGGATTCTCCGTCATGAACTTCAGCAGCACTTCATGAACGGCATTATATTCCTGATTCACATGCGTATCCCGACGGATGATTTCCTCGGCCGCGACTGAATCCAGCCGCACGAAGGCATCCAGCGCATCGTGAAGCATACCGCCGACGATCCGCCCCATGACACGCAGGTGGTCAGGAAAAGCAGTCGTCCGCAACACGGGGCCGATTTCTTCGGCGATTCGCGCCAGTTTTTCTGATTTATCGCCGATTCGTTCCAGATCCGTGATGGCCTTCACGATCGACATGATTCCACGCAGATCAATAGCCGTGGGCGAGTACCGCGCGATGATCTGGATCGCCAGTTCATCAATCGTTGTTTCGAGTTGGTTGATTTCGTAATCCTGCTTGATCGCACGAACGCCCCGCGAAGCATCCCCATCCAACAGATAGGCCATGGCGTCGGCAAAATGCTGCTCGGCCACACCACCCATGTTCATCAACAAGGTGCGCAGGGCGTTAAGATCGTCGTCGTAACGCGTCAGGGAGTGGGGGGTGCCATTAAAAGGATCCATGAAATTGCATACTCCAGATTTGCGAGTGGAAATGGGCCATCGCAGGTAATTGGTACTTCACTGTACTGTCACCCGTGACCCACATAATGAAGAATATTGCCTTAAGCGCGAAAAGATTTGTATCCTGAGACGTTGATCACGCTGGGTTCGTACGAGCGACTGCCTTGAAACAGTTTCAAGACGCACGAAGAGGCAGGAGGAACCGGGCTCTCAGACAAAATATCTTGTCCTGCTTTCAGCTCAGCTCGACTCAATACCAACCGCCGCCAGCAAACCGGCTGCATTTTATTCCAAAAAAGTTGCGAAATTATGACTGATACTCTTGCCGCCCCGGTCGCCCCTCTGTTCATCAATCGGGAACTCAGCCTGATCGCCTTCAATCGACGCGTATTGGAGCTGGCGCAGGACACATCCCTGCCGCTACTGGAACGGTTGAAATTTCTGTGCATTTCCTCGGCCAACCTCGATGAACTGTTCGAGGTTCGGGTCGGCACCCTGACGCAACAACTTCGTGCAGGCATCAACCGGCCAGACGACTCCGGACTCACGCCAATCGAGCAATTGGACCAAGTATATACCAGCGCTCACGAACTGGTTCTGGACCAATACCACACCCTGAATGAAGAAATTATTCCCGCACTCGCCGAATCCGGTATTCATTTTCTGCGCCGCACGCACTGGAGCGAAGCCCAGGCACTCTGGGTCAAACAGTTTTTTCGTCGGGAGCTTCTGCCCCTGCTGACGCCGCTCGGACTGGACCCGGCGCATCCCTTCCCGCGCATTCTGAACAAATCCCTCAACTTCGTGGTGTCCCTGGAAGGCACCGACGATTACGGCCGCGAAGCCTGGATGGCCATCGTGCAGGCACCCCGCGCGCTCCCCCGGATCATTCGGATGGATGAAGAGGCCGCAGGCAGCGTGGATTGCTTCGTCTTTCTCAGTTCGATCATCCATGCCCATGTGCACGAACTGTTTCCGGGCATGACCGTGACCGGTTGCTATCAGTTCCGCGTAACGCGAAACAGTGACCTGTCCATTGATGTCGATGATGACGAGGATCTGCTCAAGACGTTGCAAGGCGGCCTTTTCGAACGTAATTACGGGGATGCCGTCCGACTGGAGGTCGCCGACAACTGCCCGCAGGAAATGATCGATTTTCTCTGCGACCGCTTCAAACTGAAGGATCAGGCTGTCTTTCAGGTGCATGGCCCGGTCAATCTGAACCGCCTGATGGCCATGTATAGTCTCGTTACCCGGCCAGACCTCAAGGACACCCCCTTCACACCGCGCCTCAAGAGCGAGCTGGGACCGGACAGTAATATCTTCGAAACGATCGAGCAACGCGGTGCGATCCTGCTGCATCACCCTTATGAATCCTTTCTGCCGGTGATTGAGTTCATTCGCCAGGCGGCCAGCGATCCCAAGGTGGTCGCCATCAAGATGACGCTGTATCGCACCGGCCGCGACTCCGCCATCGTTGATGCCCTGGAAGCGGCTGCGCGCGCGGGCAAGGAAGTAACCGCCGTGGTGGAACTGCGCGCCCGTTTCGACGAAGAAGCCAATATCGACATCACCACCCGTCTGCAGAAAGCAGGCGCCTATGTCGCCTATGGCATCGTCGGCTACAAGACACACGCCAAAATGGCTTTGGTTCTGCGTCGTGATGGCTCGCGCCTGAAGCGTTTTGTGCACTTGGGCACAGGGAACTACCACCCCGGCACGGCGCGCATCTACACCGATTTCGGCCTGCTGACCGACGACCGTTTTTTCGGTGACGACGTCAATAAACTGTTCATGCAATTGACCGGCCTCGGCCGCGGGATGCGCCTGAAGCGCCTGCTGCAGTCGCCCTTTACGCTGCATAGCGGCATGCTGGAGCGAATTCATCGCGAAAGCGATCATGCCCGCGCCGGACGCAAAGGGCTGATTCGCGCAAAAATGAATTCGCTCATCGACCGACAGATCATCGAGGCGCTGTACCAGGCTTCCCAAGCGGGCGTGCACATCGACCTCATCATTCGCGGGGTGTGCTGCTTGCAGCCGGGCATCCCCGGCCTGTCAGAGAATATTCAAGTGCGCTCCGTCATGGGGCGATTCCTTGAACATCCCCGTGTCTTCTACTTCCTGAATGACGGCGACGATGAACTCTTCCTCTCCAGTGCCGACTGGATGCCGCGCAATTTTTTCGTGCGTGTGGAAAGCTGCTTTCCGATCGATGCGCCGGAAATCAAGGCACGCGTACTGGATGAGGCTTTTGATCGCTATCTGGCAGATAATACCGGCGCCTGGACTCTGGGCGCGGATGGCACCTATCACCGCGTCAAGCGCCACCATAACGCCAAACCGCGATCGGCCCAGCAATCCTTGCTGGACGATCTCACCTGATGCCATGGCTGGCCCCGAGTTCTGGGTGAATGAAATCAGACAAATGTGACACACTGGAGACCATCGGCCGCCGACGAACCAGACTCGACCCAGCCGAGATATTCCCTGCGCGACCGACCGAGAAGAAATCATGATCAAGCTGCTATTCTGGCTCGCCCTGATTGGAGGGCTTATTGGGTACATTGCGTACCGGCTTCGTCTACGCAATCACCCCAAGCCCACTCAGGCGCGCCCGCAACCACACACATTCGAATCGGTGAGATGCCGCCAATGCGGGGTCTATCTGCCGATCGAAAAATCGATTCAGCGTGAAGGAGAGTCCTTTTGCAGCTGGGAACATGCACAACAATGGCACGATAAAAAGGCATCCTGATGCCCCACCGAAACGTCGTCCCATTGGGGCAGGATCACGATAACTGGCGCGGTATAAGACTCGTCAATGCCTACCGGGTGCTCCTGGCCTTTGCCCTCGTCGTCGCCGCCATCACCGGGCGCGGGCCTCATGTTCTGGGGCAACAGGATATATACCTGTTTGCCTTTGCCGCCTGGGGATACCTGTTCGTGGCCACCGGGTTCGAGTTCCTCCTCGAACTGCACCTGCTACCGTATCGGCCCCAGGCGCATCTGCACGCACTGGGCGACCTTACGATACTCATCCTCATCATGCATGCATCAGGCGGGCCTGGCGGCGGAATCGCCCTACTGATGATCATCTCGGTGGGACTGAGCGCCGTCTTGCTGGGCGGCGCCGCCGCCGTGGGTTATGCGGCCCTAGCCTCGCTGGCCGTGCTGGGAGAGGCCATCTTCAGCTCCTTGGTCGGACATACCGAGCGACAGTTCACCGCCGCCGGTTTTCTTGGCTTCGCGCTGTTTGTCGTGACCATTCTGGTCGCCACCTTCGAACAGCGCGCGCGGCGATTCGAGCACATCACGCGGCAACGTGAACAGGAGGTCAACTACCTGTCCACGCTCGCCGTGCAGATCATCGAACAGTCATCCAACGGCGTGCTAATCAGCGAGCCGGATGGACGGGTGGACTACATCAACAGTGCAGCCTGTCAGTTATTGGGCGCTCAATGTCCCCACAAGTCCGTCGTCCTGCCGGGAAATGCACGCGTTCCCAACGCGATGCGATTGCAAGATACACAGGCTGCGCTTGCAGAGGCGTTACAAGCGTGGCAACACGGCCATCAAAAAAAACCCACTGTCGAACTGAGCCTACCTCAGCGATTTCGGGCCGAATTTCATGCCCTGGATACCGAGCTCGGGCCACGTACGCTCGTGGCTCTGGTCGATCTATCGGCCGAGGACGCGCGCGCCCAGCAGAACAAACTGGCAGCACTTGGTCGCCTGACCGCCAGCATCGCCCACGAGGTGAGAAATCCGCTGTCCTCCATTCGCCAAGCCGCCGAGCTGCTCGCTGAAACCCACAATGATGAGGAACGCAACCAACTCATCCCGATCATCATCCGGCACAGCATGCGCATCAACACCCTGGTTGAAGGCGTACTTGATGTCGCCCGACGGCCGAACGTCCAACCGGTTCGCATCGATCTGGCGGCCTGGCTTGAGGAATTCGTGAATCTGCACCGGTTGGATTGGGAAGCCAATGACGTGCACCGGGCAGCGCCCGATCCGACCAACGGGCTGTACGTGGTACGATTTGACCCAATGCACCTAGGACAGATCATGGACAATCTTGTCATGAATGCCCAGCGACATGGTCGGAGCGGCGACGGTCGCGTCCATCTTCGTCTGGAGATGCGGTACGGTGAACAGGACCCCGATCAAATCGAGATCTGTGTCTGTGATGCCGGACCCGGCTTGGCACCCGAGGTCCAGGGCGCCCTGTTCGAGCCCTTCCTGACGACCCATACCCAAGGGATCGGTCTTGGGCTTTATATCAGCCGGGAGCTCGCACTGGCCAACTCGGCTCTGTTGTATGCGCGCGCGCAGACTTCGGATATGACCGGTTGTTGCTTCTGCCTGTTGGTACCGCCCTGGAAAGAACACCATGATTGATCTCAAACCCCGCCCGCCCCATGGAAGCCGCTCATGCCCGTCTGCCTGATCATTGACGATGAACCAGACATCCGCACCCTGATCGCCCTCGCGCTCAGTCGGGATGGCATCACCTGCCACCTGGCAGCCGATCTAGCAGAGGCGCGCCAACTCCTCGTGGATGTGGGTGCTGATCTCGATTTTTGTTTGACTGACATGCGCCTGCCGGATGGGGACGGCCTCAGCCTTCTGGAGGAAATCCGTCACGAATTCCCCACGCTGCCGGTCGCCGTGATCACCGCGCACGGCCAGGTTGATGCCGCCGTTCGCGCACTCAAGGCAGGCGCTTTCGATTTCGTTTCCAAACCCATCGAACAAATCGTCCTCAAGCGTCTGGTGCGTGATGCGCTGAAGCGTCGAGCGGCCGACAGGGTACCTGCGGGCACCGAAACGATACCGCCGGGCCCCATTGCACTCACGCCAGACTCTCCCTTGCTGGGTGAATCCCGCGCGATGCAGGCATTGCGAACCACCATCGACAAAATGGCGCGCTCCCAGGCTCCCGTCTTCATCCAGGGAGAATCGGGTACCGGCAAGGAACTGGTGGCACGCCAGATTCACACACGCAGCAGCCGGGCGGATGGGCCATTTATCCCCGTCAATTGCGGCGCGATTCCGGCGGAGTTGATCGAAAGCGAACTATTTGGTCACAAAAAAGGCGCCTTCACCGGTGCTCATCAGTCCAACAGTGGGCTCTTTCGTGCCGCAGAAGGGGGCACCCTCCTGCTGGATGAGGTGGCGGAACTACCGCTGAGTCTCCAGGTGAAATTGTTGCGCGTGATTCAGGAGCGCAAGGTTCGCCCGGTGGGCGAGCACGTCGAGATCCCCATCGATGTGCGCATTCTTTCCGCCTCACATCAGGATCTGGCCCTAGCCGTACGGGAAGGTCGCTTTCGGCATGACCTGTTCTACCGGCTGAACGTCATCGAACTCCGGGTTCCTCCGCTGCGCGAGCGGTTGGATGATTTGCCGATCCTGTGTCGGCACATCCTCGACAAGCTGGCAACACGTGAACAACGCACGCCGATGGAAATCGCCCCCGACGCCTTGAACTGGTTATCCACACTCACGTTTGAAGGCAACGTACGCGAACTGGAAAACCGCCTCGAACGCGCAATGGCACTGAGTGAGGGTGATCGGCTTAGTCGATATGCACTGGCGGATACGCTGATGGCGGCCACAATGCAACCGTCCGCCCAGAACCACCTGACAGACTTTCCGGCGCTGCCCAGTCTCAATTTCGGGCAGCCCCCCCTCAACGCCTTGGAAGCGGGAGAGCAACGGATGGTACTCAGCGCATTGGAAGATACGCGCTGGAATCGCAGTGAGGCCGCTCGGCAACTGGGAATGACGTTACGTCAATTACGCTATCGACTCAGCAAATGGGGCGTTGAATAACCGCCTGACGGAGGACACCCCCCCCGCCCGTTGCGACTCAGGCCTTATTGATCAACGGTGTGAGTCCATGCCGCTCGGCACGGTACACCGGAAATGTCACACGAAAGGTACTGCCCAGATTCGGCTGACTCGTTATGTCCAAAGACGCGTCATGGCGCAGAATGACGTGCTTAACGATAGCCAGTCCTAGCCCCGTCCCGCCGCGCGCGCGCGAACGGCCCACGTCGATTCGGTAGAAACGCTCCGTGAGGCGGGGAATATGCCGCGGCTCGATTCCGATCCCCGTATCCTGCACCTCGAAAACGGGTTGCCCTCGGGCATTGGCAAACCAGCGGATCGTGACCCTTCCCCCACCGGGGGTATATTTCACGGCATTAAACACCAGATTGGACAGTGCTGAATGTAATTCGCGAATGATACCGATCAGCCACAGTTGTGGATCAACCTCCAGTACGATCTGATGCTGCTCCGGACCGGACAGCAGTTGTGCGTCATGCGAAATGATGCTCAACAAGCCCGCCATGTCGATCGATTCGAAATACTCCTCGTCGGGATGCGTCGTTTCCAACCGGGATAACAGCAACAGATCTTCCACAATCCGACGCATCCGCTCCGATTGCTGATGCATGTTGGTCAAAATCCGGTGCATCTCGCCCGAGGTGTCTTCCTCGCTATCGAGCAGGGTTTCCAGGTAACCGGCCAACACCGTCAGCGGTGTACGCAACTCATGCGATACATTGGCCACGAAATCCTGGCGGACACCCTGCAATCGGTACAGCGCCGTCACATCCCGGCCGATGAGGAGATTTCGGTCTTCCCCATAAGGCTCCATACGGAGACTGACGGCACGTTGCTCATCGCCCGGCGACTGAAATTCCAGGCTCGTGCCGTTTTCGTTGAGCCAGTGCACAAAACTCGGATGTCGAATCAGATTATCGATCCTGAGGCCCGCATCGCCGCGTGACAGACTCAATAGCTCGCAGGCAGCATCATTGAGCCATTCGATCTCCCGCGTAGGGGTCAGCACCACCATGGCATCCGGCACCGACATCGCCGAATGGTGATAACGCTTCAACAACTCGACCAGTTTTCGCTGCCGTCGCCGCCAAGCTGTCCGGATCCGGCGCTGCCGATCCTGAACCAACCCGGGAATTCCGTAGACCGCCAGTCCATGCTGATGACGTCGAGAGCTCCGTGCCAACCGGATAAGCCGGTAGATCAGCGACAGATTATAAGCCCCGAGGGTTGCCGCCAGAGACCACCCCCATTCATGCAGAAAAAATAATACAACCCCGCCCAGCCCGGCACAGAAACACGCCAACCACAATTCCTGGCGCCAGCGCGCCACGCTCAATCTGAATGTTCGCGCTGTGTGTGCGGCAGGTGATGCAGCGGGACTCGACGAAGTCGGAGGATAAGGAACGGATTTCTGGGTCAAAACGAGAGCTCATCCGGGTGAACGGGAATCGAGGCGCTCTGGCGCGAGCGCCAGATATCACAATGCCAGGTCAGTAGTAGCCGAGCCCCATTAGGACTTGCTCGACAAACGATACCCAACGCCGCGCACAGTTTGAATTAGGGCATCAAATCCACTGGGCATCAATGCCTTGCGCAACCGGAGAATATGCACATCCACGGTTCGCTCTTCCACATAAGCATTGCGCCCCCAAATCCGATCCAGCAGCTGGGTTCGGCTGAATACACGCTCGGGGTGCGTCATGAAAAACGTCAGAAGTCGGAATTCAGTCGGACCAATCTCAATATCCACATCGCCCCCGGTCACTCGATGGCTTTCCGGGTCGAGACGCAGGCCGGCCACCTCGATCACGCCTCCCTCGCCCTCGGGCGACACCCGACGGAGGACGGCCTTGATCCGCGCCATCAACTCGCGGGGAGAAAACGGCTTGGTGATGTAATCGTCGGCACCGGCTTCAAGACCGCTAACCTTGTCTTCTTCCTCGCCGCGGGCGGTCAACATCACGATCGGCACATCACGGGTCAATTCATCCCGTTTCATCCGCCGCGCGAATTCGATACCGCTGGCACCCGGCAGCATCCAGTCCAGTAGGACCAGATCCGGCAATTTGTGCGACAATTGTTCGAAGGCCTCAGCCACATCACCCGCCTCGACCAGATCGTAGCCTGCTCGACCCAATGCGAAAGCGACCATCTCACGGATTGGTTTTTCATCTTCAACGATCAAAATTGTCTTGCGCGCCATGCTTACTACTCGTGTTGCACTGTGGTGACCATTGAACCCCATTGCAATGACACGAATGTGACAATATGACAATGAATTGAAAAGCGCCAGTCTTCATGCATGGAATGTGTCTTAACCGGCCCCAATGGCGCCCCGCTCGATCGCCACTGTTCCGGACTATTAAAGTCGCAAACTCTCCAATAAAGTCAGAAACAATTCATTAAAGTCGCAAACATGGACCGCATACAGCTGCCAGTCAGGTCGACATCGCAGCATGACTGAAACTTAATGGCTTTCAGGAAACGCCAAGCAAGTGCATATTCTGTCCGCATGCCGCCAGTTGTTCTGATCAAAAAAACCAGCACTAACCAGCCAGTTAGTCCAATCTAAAGTTGGCCACTGATTCTGCCGAACTGTGGTCAACTTGCAGAGGATAAGCCGCCCCACTGGAATAGCTGATGTCTATGGTCAGCTTTTCGGCCATTGCTGACTGTCGCCTTCGCGAGAATTCGATTGATTATGAGTGACCGCTTTGCGGCAAGCAATTCGCAAAGTGCTACAGTCACTATGTGCCAGAAGCCGTCTTACAGGAACGTCAACTATAGGGCGAGCAATTTGATGATTTAACCTGCGGACTGGCCGCGCAGCGAGCGTTTTCAACGCCTGCTACAATTTACACGTTCGATGTTCCTTTCACGTTCCGTGGTCGGCCAGCCGCTCGCTTCTACGTTAGGTTAATGTAATGCGCAATATTGCACACGAATCACCTGAAACTTCGACAGCGTTGCATGTTTTACGCGAACGCACAAATTCATTACATGCGCGACTGGACAGTCAGTCAGAATTAGCAGTTTTGCTCGAACCCGGTTGCTCGCTCGCTGACTATCAGACAGCAACGATGTCGCTCGCTGCTGCCTACCGTGGAGTGGATTCCGCCCTTGCCAAAGGCGAGCGGTATTGTCCCCCCGCACTACCAGCGTACATACCTCGTCTTCCACATCTGTTGGCCGACATACTGTTATTTGGTTTAACCGCACCTGCTTCCCCCGTATTTGAACTTTCAGCGCCCTCAAGTAACGCAAGCTATCTGGGTATGCGCTATGTGATTGAAGGTTCTAACCTGGGTGCCAGGGTCATTTACCGTTCACTCCAAAACTCAGATATTGCCCAGTCCATTGGGGTTGACAAATGCTACTGGTCGTCCGCACAGACTTGGCAATTATCCTGGCCGGCTTTATTACGGAAGCTAGCTGAGCTTCGCACTCATAAAGAGTGGGATGAAGCGGCAAACAGCGCCTGCCTCGTGTTTGAACATTTCATTCGCTTCTTAACACCCGAAAAAAGGAGTTAACCCATGTCCAGCATTGCGCCATTTGGTGATTGCAAGAAGGCTGTATTGCAAAACACCGCATTTATTCAGGGAGATGGTGCGTTGATCGGGGTTGATGTCCATACCCAACTGATCACGGTTTGTTCAGAAAACCTTTCCGAGGTGATGGGTAAACCGCCGGAGTCTGTATTGGGAAAATCTGCCATCCAGGTGTTTGAAATACATTGGGGCCAGTTGGCACGGATAGCCAGCGAAGAAGGCAGGCACCAGGTTTGTGAAATCACTTTAGCTGGAAAACAGCCACTCACCGTGGTTGGCCATCGACGTGGTGATTTTTTTCTATTTGAGATAATGCGGGGTTCCCAGTACATGCCATCATGGTGGAATCACGCCGCCCGCACATCGTTCCTTGAAAACTTAACGGCGGCCCGATCCGTAGAGCAGTGCGTTGCCCTGTTGGTGGACACGGTCTTTCAACATGCCGGTCTTGATCGCGTGATGTGCTACCGCTTTTTGCCGGATTGGCATGGTGAAGTGATTCATGAGGCCTGCCGCCCCGGGATCGACGGTTTTCTGGGGCTGCGCTTTCCGGCCAGCGATCTTCCCGCTAACGCCCGGCAGTTATACACGCTCAACTGGCATCGGGTCATCGCAGATGTTGACGAAAAGACCGTACCGCTGCGCTATTGGGCCGAAAATGGCCCCGCACCGGATCTGACTTATTCCATATTGCGCGCGGTTCACCCTGTACACATTCAATATCTTCGCAACATGGGGGTACAGGCCTCACTGAGCCTTTCCCTGGTGGCGAATGGAAAGCTTTGGGGGCTGGTGGCCTGTCACCACATGACGCACCTGACCCTGAACATCCATGATCGCCTTGCGCTTGAGGAAATAGCCAAGCTGGTTTCGCTTCACCTGAGGAATCTGCTGGGTCTCATAGACCAGGAGCGCCAGAGCAATTTGCGTGAAAATCTCTCCATGGTACGCGGCACGCTTCAGGCCAGTAGCGACAACCCGCAGAATGGCCTCGCCCTTATTCTTGGCCAACTCCGTGACTTGTTCCGTGCCAACGGAGTCTGGCTGCACTTCGAAGGCGAAGACCACTTTGTAGGACTGACGCCCGAGCAGCAGACGCTTGGTCCGCTGCGCAACTGGCTCGATCTATTGCCCAAGGAAACAATCAGCCAGTATTACCAGTTACCCGAATCACTTGCAAGCCACCCAGCCATTGTGCGTCATGCGAGTGGTGTGCTGTACATCCCGCTCAACCCCTCCGACTATCTGGTGCTGATGCGTCAAGAGGTTGTACACGTTGTCAACTGGGCGGGACAGCCTGCCTCTCTGGATGATAACGACAGCCGTTCGCTTACGCCGCGTAACTCTTTTGCCATCTGGGCACAACAAGTGCGCAACAGCGCGGAACCTTGGCATGACAGCGAGGTAAGCTGCGCCGAGACACTGCGCAAAGAACTGATCGATTTCATCAACATGGCTCGACTGGAACAAATCGCTTTGCATGATCCGCTGACAGGATTGGCTAATCGGCTTCAGTTTGACAAGAGGATGAATCTGGAAGTCCGCAACGCATTCTCGCGTAGCGGCCAGTTTGCCGTGCACATGATCGATCTTGATAAATTCAAGCCGGTAAACGATACCCTTGGTCATGCCGCCGGTGATGATTTGCTCAAGGCTGTGTCAAAAAGATTGTTGCAGTTGGTCCGCGCCCAGGATACCGTTGCGCGGCTTGGAGGTGATGAGTTTGCCGTTATCCAGTCGGGTGTATCCGGTCGGGAAGCCGCATCGAACATGGCTGACCGGATCGTGCAGGAGATTGCCAAACCCTACGAAATCAAGGGTACAAAAGTGGAAATCGGCACAAGCGTCGGCGTGGCTCTGTTTCCAGCAGACTCGTCGGATCAAAGCGAACTGCTGCATCAGGCGGACATCGCCCTGTATGCCGTAAAGAAGGCTGGTCGCAATGCCTTTTCTCTCTTTGCTCCCACCATGCGTGAGGGTGATGAGCGGGAGTTGGATGCCAATGCGCTGCTGGAAGCAATGGAGCGAGGCCAACTTGAATTGTTCTACCAACCTATCGTCGACGCTCGCAATGGAGAGCTGCGCGGTCTGGAAAGTTTCATCCGCTGGCATCACCCCAAAGAAGGTCTGCTTACCGCAGAGCAGTTCATACCAAGAGTCGAACAACTCCACCTAGGCCCTGCTATCGGCCGTTGGGTTCTCGATGCCACCTTCAAGCAGCATAGACAGTGGATATCCATCGGGCTACCGAGCATACCAATCACCGTCAATATCCGTTCAGCTCAGTTCGCTTCACAGGATCTGGTGGGTGAAATCTCTGAACTGGCCAAGCGCTATGATACAAGCCTGGAATGGCTGCGACTCGACATCAAAGAGGACGCAATCCTGCGCGACGTAAATCAGGCTATGGGCAAACTGACAGCGCTGCGTGCCAATGGCGTGGCAGCCCAACTCGACAACTTTGGAAAAGGCTTTGTTTCTCTTGGATTTATGAACCAATTTCCATTCATTGGTGTCAAGTTCGATGTTTCAGCCCTGCAACAGACAGGTGATTCCAACATAAATATCGCTGTACTGAGTGTGGTCAAAGGGATCGCAAGGGTGTTGAACGCCAAATTAACTATCACTCGGGTCGAAAATGAAGCCACTGCAGCCTGGCTACGCAAACAGGAAGTCGATCTGCTGCAAGGCTTTGGCATTTGCGAGCCTATGCCTGCAGGGCATATCGCTGATTGGCTCGACAAGCATGTCAAGCAACTGACCTGACATTGAAATTTCAAGCCAGTTTTTAACGGGAAGATGGCGGCATTTTTTCAAGTACCGAGACATCGCTCCGGCAAAGTTGGCGAAACCTTATTTCAACCGGCTTGAAAGCGCCTACTAAAGCCACAGCGACGGGCTCTTGACGCGGTACCGTAATTGTGAGGCTTATGTTTCCTGTGGTACGTATAGAGTGCTAGCCAGCCGCTCACGTTTACGTGTGGGCCGGGCATGGCACGTAACTATGTCGGCGGAAGTCCTGTAGCCCGGTATTGCCGCATCTCTGATGCGTCTAATAGTCGCGAGCGAGTGTCCGGTATCGGGCAGCGAATTTACGAGCTTGAATGTCGCTTCGGGGTCGATTGCGTGAGTTCGCCAATGTCCGCTGTCGGGCTGTTTAGTTTGTGGTGTACTAGAAAAATTATCATGCTCTGAAGCAGACGTCCGCCAACAGTCACTTTCGACCCTCAACAGACCGTCGCGCTTTCCTGCTGGAAGGTCTGTAATGCAGCTGACAGCGGCCGTCTGGAACGTCCGCCATCCTGTTTCAATAGCTAAACATCAGTTTGTTCCGCGATGTCCAGCGCATCATCCACCTCAATGCCGAGATAGCGTACCGTGCTTTCCAGTTTGGAGTGGCCGAGCAAAAGCTGCACGGCGCGAAGGTTCTTGGTACGCCGGTAGATCAGCGTAGCCTTGGTCCTGCGCATCGTGTGGGTGCCATAAGCTGAAGGATCAAGCCCTATGGACGAAATCCATTTATCGACTATTCTGGCATATTGCCGTGTCGAAATGTGGGGCGATGCATGCACGCGGCTTGGAAACAGGTACTGCTCCGGCTTGAGCTTGGCCTTGGCTATCCAGCTAGCGATGGCATCACGCGTCTGCTCGGTGATTTCGAACTGGACTGGTCGTTGGGTCTTGCGTTGCATGACAATGGCGCGTGCTGCAACCTGACTGCCGTGGGCAACATCCTTGACACGCAGTGCTACCAGATCACAGCCACGCAACTTGCTGTCGATGGCCAGATTGAACAGCGCCAGTTCTCGTGTGCGTCTCGCAAGTTGCAGGTGGATACGAATCGCCCATATTTCCTTCAGTTTCAGAGGTGGTTTCTGGCCGGTTAACTTTCCTTTGTTCCAAGGCGTGTGATTTTGTTCGGTATTGGGAATGGTATCCATGATGGCTCCTCAACGGTGTGAACGGAATTCCATTCATAGGAGCTTCGGTGGTCGATGTCATGGACTGCTTCGATAATTTCATTTTCCGACTCTCAAGGTGACACCTATGTTACGTCATTATGGGTAGCCGAAATTTCTGGGAAGCTCAAAGTGCTACTATTACCTAAGCCTACCGGGAGAATCAATTCAATGCCAACCCAGCCTATTCAATTTCAGACTACTCGAAATATTCGTCTTGGATTCGGCTTAATTTTTCTGTTTCTCATCCTTTTCGTTCTGGTCTTTTCCTGGGTCTCATGGCAATCGGAAAAACGAGACGAAGCGAATCGCCTCTCCCTGCTAGCGGAATTAGGCGGTAAATCAATCAATGCCTATTTCAACCTGATACAGAGCAATCTGAGTGTATTGAATCAGGAAATCCTGGATGCCGATGGCACGTTCAATCTTGAACGCGTGAAATTACGATTAAAGCGTTTTAATGAAAACAACCTGGAAATTGCAAATGTTAATATCACCAATCTGAACGGACAAATGCTGGTCTCGGCTATTGAGCCGCAGGGGACACCTCTTCCTAATATTGGTCATAGGAAAGGCTTTATTTTGGCGCGGGACGCGCTATTAAAAGGGCAACCATCATTGATTTCTCGGCCGGTAAACGGGTTGTTAGTGAAGGATTGGGTTATCCCGTTTCAATATGGCATACGGGATAAAACGGGGCAACTTCGTTACATTTTGAACGCTCCGATCGCACTGTCGAAGCTGCATAACTTTTGGCGCAGCCTTTATCTTCCTCCTGGTGCTCGAGTGGGGTTGCTTGGAGACGATAGCTACCTGTTAAGCTCTTATCCAAACCCCAAGGCTGAAAATATCGATGAAGACTACGGGACAATTAGAACAGGTGCGTTGGCCACTTTCCTTAGGAAGCGACACTTTCCTCAGCGGGGCGTAGTCGAAGGTTATAATTCTGTCGCACATGAAAATTATAATTTTGCTTTCTACAGACTTCCAAATCAGCCAATCACATTTTTTGTCGCGTCACCTGTTTCCAATCTTCAATCGTCATGGTGGGAACATAATCGGCCCTTCTATTGGCTTACCCTGATTTTCTCGGCGATTGGCATTACTATTTATTACTGGATGCTCAGGCGTAATACCCAATGGGAAGCAGAAAAAAGACGACAAGAAGAAAAATTCCGTTCCATTTTCGAAGGCTCTCACGACGCCATCATCCTGCTCACGGAACAAGGTTTTTTTGACTGTAATCAGCGGACTGTGGAAATATTCGGGATGACGAACAAGGCGGAATTTCTTTCTTCCCACCCCGCCAGTATTTCTCCGCCGATACAACCAGACGGGCAAAACTCTGCTGCGGCCACGAATGCACACATCATGGCGGCTTTCAAGCAAGGTGCGGTCCGTTTTGAATGGATGTGTTGCCGCACAAATGGCGAAGCGTTCCCAGTGGAAGTTCTGCTTTCCGCCTTCGATTTTGCGGGGCAACGCATATTGCAGGCGGCCGTTCATGACATCACTCAGCGCAAGAAAACAGAAGAAGAGCTTCATGCCACTTTGGCATATCTTCAAGCTACTCACGACAAGCTGGATATGGAACAGGAACTCAATCAAAAGATCATTGAGACTTCCCCAGTCGGCATCGCCATATACGACGAACAAGGCGACTGTTTGGTAGCAAACCCGTCGATAGCCAACCATATTGGCGCAGAAGTGTCACAAATTGTAGGCCAGAACTATCATCAACTCAATTCCTGGAAACAATCCGGTCTCTATGAGTTGGCGCTACAGACCCTCACCGGAACTGAGCCTTTATCATCAACAGTTTGTCTCAACAGCAGTTTTGGCAAGACGATTCGGCTTAGCGTCATCCTTTGTACCCTGCAACGCGGGGAGCAATGTCATTTGATGCTGCTCACCACGGATATCACCGAATCCATCAAAGCCCAACAGGCACTGGAAGAAAGCGAGGAGCGTTTCCGTCGTGTGGTTTCTGAGGCGCCCATTCCCATTATTATCCACGTTGAAGATGGAGAAGTACTGGAAGTCAATAAAGTCTGGACGGAAACGACAGGTTATTCCCATTCGGATATCCCCACGACCCAAATCTGGACGGAAAAGGCATACAGAATCCAATCACCGCATGTGCAGCAAAAAATCAGTTCTCTTTATGGTCTTAATCAAAGTGTCGACCAGGGCGAATTCGTGATCACTTGCAAGGATGGCAGTACACGTATCTGGAACATCCGCGCCACACCGGTTGGGAAATTACCGGATGGCCGCCGATATGCCATTAGCACCGCTCAGGACATCACGGATCGTAAAGCGGCCCAGCAACAGGTTGAGTATTTGGCCTATCATGATGTCTTGACCGGCCTACCGAATCGGTTGGTGGCGAGGGACCACTTTGAATTGGCGATGTCGTTTGCTGACCGTGAAAACACCAAAGTAGCGCTGGTTTTCCTCGATCTCGACAACTTCAAGGTCATTAACGACTCGCTCGGCCATGGGATAGGCGACGCGTTACTCCAGGGGGTCGCCACCCGCCTCAAGACATGCTTGCGCGATACGGACACTCTTTGCCGGCAAGGCGGCGACGAATTCTTGATTGTGCTCAGCGCGGTGCCGGATCTCGATGCGATTAGCCACGCTGCGGTAAAAATCCTGGCTCAGATGATGGACACCTTCACTATCGATGGTAACGAACTTTTTACTTCATTGTCGATCGGCATTGCCGTCTACCCGGACGACGGCAACGACTACGATACGCTGTTGAAGAGGGCGGATACGGCGATGTATCAGGCCAAGGAAGCGGGGCGTAGCACCTACCGTTTCTACGCTGAGCAAATGAACCTTGACGCTCATGAGCATCTGCAAATACGCAACAGTTTGCGCAAGGGTGTGGAGCGTGAGGAATTCGTGCTGCATTACCAGCCGCAGATCAATCTGAGCAGCCATGCAGTCATCGGGGCTGAAGCTCTGATTCGATGGAATCACCCCGAATTTGGCTTGATCCCGCCGGGACGTTTCATTCATCTCGCCGAGGCGAGCGGACTAATCATTCAGATGGGTGAATGGGTACTGCATGAAGCCTGTCGCCAGGCCGTTGCATGGCGTCAGGCGGGGCTGCCCGAGTTGGTGATGGCGGTCAATCTCTCGGCGGTCCAATTCCGGCGCGGTGATCTGGAGCAAAGTGTTATCCAGGCACTGACCCAATCCGGTTTAGACCCTGCTTTACTCGAACTCGAATTGACGGAATCCATACTGATTCAAGACACCGAAAAAGTGATGGGGATGGTGCAACGTCTGAAAGCACTCGGGGTGAAGCTGTCGATCGACGACTTTGGAACCGGTTATTCCAGCCTGTCCTACCTGAAACGCTTTGCCGTGGATAAGCTGAAAATTGACCAGTCCTTTGTCCGTGATATGGCCGATGATCCGAATGATGCAGTCATTGTGCGTACCATCATCCAGATGGCCAAGAGCCTGAACCTCAAGACGATAGCTGAGGGAGTCGAAACAGAACGTCAATTGGCCTTGTTACAGCTCCAGCATTGCGATGAGGTTCAGGGTTATTATTTCGCTGCGCCCATGCCAGCCGAGGAATTCGCGCGTTATCTTGCTGGAAAGCAGCTGCGTTTGTGACTCCCAACCCATTAGACACCGTCTAAAATTGAATGCTTTGAGAATTGGGGCGCGGGCTAGCTTCGCCTCGAAAACAGGCAGGCGCACCCGTTTTAGGATTTTTTTTTCAGCCAGTGGCTGCAATTGGACAGCGGGAAGTCGATAATGCGGAACTTGGCTCCGAAGGGTACAGCGGGCTTGGCGCGCCAGTCGGTTAATTGTTTCAGGCGGGAACCACGGCCACCGGCAAGAATAAGCCCGTGGAATTTTTGGTGAGGCGGCTAACGAAGCGCGGCAAATCTTTTTGCAAGACAGACTCCACTTCTTTATTAAGGGACCTCATTTTAGGATAGCGTAGCACACCAAAATAGCGAAGCACTCCAAACAATGGATAATCGACCGATTTTTCCCCAGCACTGAGAAGAAAATCCGTGCAGTGTTTCCTTCAGACTTTTTACGAAGATGAGGTTTGTCGAGTTGTTCATCAGGCCGCGAATACAGCTGGGATGAGTTTTGAATATGCCGATAGATGATTTCCCTAAATACTGCATGGAGGACGGGGCCAAAATCATCCAGTATCAGCAAACTGGCCAAGCTTTGACTTTTAGTGACAGTCTTCCAATTTCGGACTCAGCTCATGAATTTTGACAGGCCCCAGACAAGTTTGTGACCGGCTGTTATGGGCTGAGTAGCTGACCTTCATAGTCATCAACCTGGCCGACTGTTCATGGCACACAGTGACTGTAGAACTTTGCGAATTGCTTGCCGCAAAGCGGTCACTCATAATCAATCGAATTCTCGCGAAGGCGACGGTCAGCAATGGCCGAACACCGGTCATATGAGCGGTGACGCTTTCTGCCCGAGAAGCGAACCATGATCACAGACGGCCTGTGACTTCAGAGTTATTCCGTAAGGCTTTCTCAGATCTGTCGTTTTCCACCACTCAGGTTTGCCTGTGTTGCTTCGCTTCAGTCCCCACTGCCATTTCGGTCATAAGACAGTCCTTGATTGCCTGCTTTTCAAAGATGATGCGTTGTGATTCGGCCTTCATCTCTGCGGCCTCTTTCGATTCAAAACCCAGATCAGCGAACACGTTGCCGCTGGCAGGGGTGATGTGCATGGATTTGGTCTCTATGCTCATTTATTGCTCCTCACTTTCGGGGCTTTGCTTACTTAGATTAACCCAAAGCATCAAGAGCAGTCTGGGCGATCCCGTAGTATTGTCCATAGATCTAGTCAGCTATATATAGTTATAGCGATATCAGGCTATAACTACCCACAGGAAACCTGTGGTTCTCTGGATTCGTCCCCGTCAGAACAAGATGCTAGTTCGGCCCCGTGGCTGGCAACACAGGAAAACTTGAGGGTAGCCTGTCGTCATTAGTCCAGCGCATCGACCTGCTTCTCAATCCCCTTTTGCTTGGCATCTGTAGCCGCTGCCTGGTTTGCTTGCGAGGTCAATCGCTGGACTGTTTCAGCACCACATCGAAAGTTTTTCCGCCGTACCCGCCTAAGAGTTTCACCGGCCCCATGGACAAATGTGATCGCGGTCGAATGATCCGATAGTTTAATACTCCGCAAAACTGCTTGGCAGCCTGGCATGATTAACACGAAGGATCCCGGGTCATTCTCAATTGCGGATGAATTCGCATGTGTCAATCCATTGGAACGCCGTAGCGTTTGAACAGAGCCTCAAAAAAGGCTTTAACGTTCGACTTCGCTGTTGGAACCTGTAATTCCGCTGCTCCGAATCTAAAGACTTCATAGCCAGCGAGTTTGAGCTCTCGGTCGGCTTGGACCATCTGCGCATAGCGACGCACATCGGCACTGCCAGAGGCATATGCGTAATGATGCTTCCCGTCCACCTCAATGACGACCCGCACACCCTGCGGTAACAAAAGCAGGAAGTCCATGCGAAACCGCAGGAGGGCATCCGGCCCCCGCTCTTTGACAGTCCGTGGATCCCAGTGCAACCAAACTTCAGGCAGCAGTGCCGGCAATTGCGGCACAGCACTACTAAAACCCTCGAAGAAAGCTTCGAAAAACAGCATTTGCGGCGGGGAGTTGCCTGGCAAGCTAGCTCTGAGACGCCTGTACAAGGTGTTTTTGGCCATGGTGGCGTCGGCGATCTGCCTTGTTTCACTCCACCACTGCTGCAAATCATTCCAACATAGCCCATCGTTGCCGATGCTCCGATCATATACGAGCACCTTGTCTGCATTGGAGACGATCTCGACATCGTTGTCCAAGGCATCGCGAAAGCGCAGGTCGGGTTTGTAGGGCGAGGCGAAGATAAGATTCTTTGGGCGGCCCTTGGTCGCTGCATGCAGTGAGACTAGGGAGAAGGTCGGGTAACCGCCTTCAGAACCGGTCTCGCGCAACTCGACACCACAATTGCGCAGTGGTTCGTTAACGCAAGCTACGAAATGGTGTTGTGCGGCCTCGTCAGGACGGACATCGGCCGAGGCGAGTCCCTCAAGAAATAGAGCGAAGCGCCTGTCGGATGCGTCATATGCACCCAATTGGTCGAACAGAACCTCTGCAGGCCAGTCCTCAGGGTTGCGATGGACATGCTGTTGGATTTCAGCGCGCAATCCCCTTGGTTTTCCGCCAAGCAGAATCGTCCAATTGTCGGCATCCAAAATCCAAAGACACTCAAGTAATTCGTCGAACCTGCGGGCATCCCCATACAGTTCTTCGCTATTGAGCCTGAGTGCGACCTCGCGCCGATATCGTTTCGGAATCGGCGGGTACGAACTGTTGCTCCAGAGGATGTCCTGTATCTGGTTCCGCATGGTGGCATTGGGTGGATGGCGCTCAAGTAGTTTGCGGGCAACGGCTGGCAGTTCCGTGTCCGCGAGCGCGTTGAAGCTGGCCGTCAGGCGTTCGCGTTTAGAACCATCGGCAGTAGGCGCAGGCAGTCCTAATTCCTCGCAAAGAATCGGCAGCATAGTGTGCGTGCTGGCATCTTTTAGGTCGATTAACAAAGATTCAAGCAGGTTACGAAGTTGCATATAATCCATGGTAATTTCTGGGCCAAAAGACTGCTGATTTCTGAGAAATGGAGCGGCAATTCACGAAGACTTCAGATGCAAGCCCTGTAACGAACCCGTGCATCAGCCTCTTCGATGCTAAACAACCCTGTGTGCTTTGGGTCATATGGGTTTGGTAGCACCACGGTGGTGGGCTGTGGAGACAATGCGTTTTTGACGTGAACCAAGATGAATATTTCCCCCCGTCGCTTCCCCTTGGCACCAATTTCCATCGCCAAGCGGATCTCTGACGATCCCAGCGTGAACATTTCATCATTTCCCGCCGTGGCCTTGACCTCGACGCGGAACTGGGCTTCCCCCGAATTCACAGACACACAGTTAAGCTCGATCAGCGCGTTTCAAACTCAGCCGCACTTCTAACTTTAGTGCCCCTGAGCCGAAGCTGTTACTGTAATCCCCCCAAGAAATAGCGGCACACGGTAGTAGAATTTTCCACAATGAATTCGGAGTTCTCCCGTGAAGACTACGAGATACAGCGAGACACAGATATTCAAGATCCTGAAGGAGGCCGAGGCTGGTACACCGGCGCTTCCGCCCAACGAGGGCGCTCGGAGCACTCGCGGCTGGTTACTGCTCAATAAGTGGAAGCGGATATACCTGCTGTTTGGCAGCCCGCGTCCGGCAAGGGCCATCATCTTCCTTCGGCGAAATATTTGCCAGTATGTAGACGATTCAGGAACAATGTGCCGATGGTCTCATTACGTTACCGTCACTGACTAGGAGTAAGGTTCATTAGCTCGATTCGATCTGTAGACCTTCGCTTAATAGATGACCTCGTCGACTTCGTTCGAGGTTCTGGTTACGTGCTGGACTTCTCCGACGCCAGCTTCTCGGATTTTTTCGCATCCGAGCTGAAGGTCAACATAGACGATCCAAAATACGCGGTGAATGGTCGCTCCAAGGGGAAGCGCCTGCGTTACTTCCTGCAATACTGCAATGACGCTACTGCGATTGAAGTCCTCACGGCGCTCTGGGAACACCGTTCTGAGCATCTCGTTCGTACCGGCGGCAAGGATCCAGTCATCAATGCCGAGGACCGTTATCAAGAGCTAATCCATCGACTTTCAGTCGGCACCAATTCGCGACCGGCGGCAGCCAATCCAACCACAAGCACGGTTGATCGACAGAAGATAGCGAAAATCAAAGCGGATCTTCTGCAGGTTGCATCTCTAAGTCCACAGGCGCGCGGTTATGCATTCGAGGGCTTTCTCAAGAGCTTGTTCGAAGCGTTTGGACTCGCTGCCCACGCTCCTTTCCGGCTTCGAGGTGAACAAATTGATGGAAGTTTCCAGCTTGGGGGCGATATTTACCTGCTTGAAGCGAAGTGGCACGGTCAGCCTATAGGCGTCGGGGAATTGCATACCTTCCATGGCAAGATCGAGCAAAAAGCTGCGTGGACTCGTGGTCTCTTCGTCAGTAATAGTGGCTTCAGCGATGACGGTCTCTCGGCCTTCGGGCGGGGCAAGCGTGTTATTTGCATGGACGGCCTCGACCTCTATGAAATGCTGGAACGAGAGATCCCGCTTACACAGGTCCTAGAACGCAAGATTCGCCGTGCCGCCGAAACCGGTTCGCCCTTCGCTCGCGTCCGCGATCTCTTTGCTACCTGACCGAGACTAAAAACATGGCTCAGTTCAACACTTGGTGCGATTTCTCCAGACAGCTGTTAGGGAGCCACAAACTCGAAGTAATGACCGCCCAGGACAACAACATTCCGACTGGTGTTCAGGCAACGGCAGCCATCGTCCCTGGACACTACGCGTTGGAAGAGCATGTCGCGCACGCACTCAACCTTCTCGGCAAACCGGCAGCCGCCGCGCTGATTGAGGGCAAACTTCCGACAACCAAGGCTATCCGTTCTGGCGATCTCGGCGAGATCTATGCGACTGAGTGGATCAATACGTATAGCGGCAGCTATCGCACTCCGGTCAAGCGTCTGCGTTGGAAAGACCATCGCAACATGGCGATGCGTGGCGAAGATGTCATCGGTATTTTTCAAGATACTCAAACCCAGCAACTTCACTTCCTGAAGACAGAAGCAAAGAGCCGAGTCAGGCTAACTACTCAAGTTCTCACCGAAGCCCGTGCTGCCTTAGATAAAGATGATGGCCTACCATCTTTCCATGCCCTTTCTTTCATCTCGGCGCGCCTATTTGAGTTGGGAAATAGACCACTCGCCGACGAGATCGACACCGCACTGCTCAAGCAAGGCATTACAGCCCGGAACGTCCAGCATCTACTTTTTACTTTTTCCGGCAATGCGCCAGAAACACTGCTTCACGCTTCCCTTCATGCCTATTCTGGGCCGATCACTCAATGGGGGGTCGGCCTGCAAGTAGAGGATCACGCCAACTTCATCGGCGCAGTCTATGACCGAGTAATCAATGACGCCAACAGCAGCTGAGGCAATCGCTGCAGCTATCGCCGAAGCAACAAGGGTCGGCTTTCGTGGACGTCTTATCGCTCGCGGTCAGGCCCGAGCGATAATATGGCGAGATGGAGTGCTCCCGTCAGACGCACCAGCATTCGCACCTCAACTCAGCTACGACCTATATTCCTATGGCTACGCCCTTCTCGGGCTCGGCCTTCGGCTGCGGGAGCATGGCGACGGCGACTCACAAGCGCGGATTGCCTTCGAACACGCAGCCGCTGCCCTAGAGGCAGTCATAGCCAAGGGCAAGCCTCAGGAGGTCGATCGCGACTTCCACTTCATCATGGCAGCGGCTAGTTATCATCTCGCCCATCTCTCGGCACGCGCTTACTCTCTGCTCGCGATCGTCGAAGCCGATGAAAATTTTTCGCCCATCGAACGAGTACTTGCCCAGTTGATGCGACGGAACTTCCGCGATCTACACGCCAACGTGCTCGACTACCGCGCTTCGGGTGAAGGCAGCGATGAGCTAATCACTAGCGCTATCCAAGCTAATCTCGATCAAGCTGGGGGCGGGGCTGATCTAGAAAATGACAACAATGACTTCCTCTTCGACGGTCTCGACATTGCACTGACCGACGCCTTCATGGGAGCCATGTCCCTGTTCCTCCTCGCACTGGAACGCGGCGAGCGGCCGCTCCTTGAACAAGCCTTGGAGCGGCTTCGGACAAGTCTCACAATCTGTAGTGAGTTGAACATGCTGCCGCAATGGTGGGCGCATCGCATCGCGATCCACCTCCTGCCAGACCTCTGGTCAAACACCTTCCACGAGAAGGTCCCACTTCAGACCACGGGCGGCGAAGCGTCTGACTGGCCGCGGCTTCGCGAACTATTTATAGCTGTGCTGCAACAGCGGCCGAAGGCCGAAGTTGACCTGTGGCCATCCCAGATCGAAGCGGCGTCCCGCGCCGTCGATCAATCCGATGACCTAGTGGTCTCGCTGCCCACCAGCGCCGGTAAAACACGCATCGCTGAGCTGTGCATCCTACGCTGCTTAGCCGGCGGCAAACGCGTCGTCTTCATCACGCCTTTACGCGCATTGTCGGCCCAGACGGAGACGACCCTGCAGAGAACCTTTGGTCCGCTCGGCAAGACAATCTCGGCACTCTACGGCAGTATCGGGGTGAGTGGCTTCGATGACGATGCTATCCGGGAACGTGACATCGTGGTCGCGACGCCAGAGAAGATCGATTTCGCTCTTCGTAACGATCCTTCTCTCCTTGATGACGTCGGCCTGCTCGTCTTCGATGAAGGTCATATGATCGGGCTCAACGAGCGTGAGATTCGCTATGAGGTGCAAATCCAGCGACTGCTTCGTCGCGCGGATGCGCACGAACGTCGGGTCGTGTGCCTCTCGGCGATCTTGCCCGATGGCGAACAGCTTGATGACTTTGCGGGATGGCTGCGGCGAGATCACCCCGGCGGCCTGATCAAGCATAACTGGCGACCGACCCGGCTGTGGTTTGGAGAGGTGGTTTGGCCCACCCCCAACGCGCGTCTGAATTTACGTATTGGTGACGAACGCCCTTGGGTCCAGCGATTTCTCACGGGAGTAGTGCCGCCGACCTGGGAACCGCCTAAACCTCGTCGAAGGAAGCTCTTCCCGAGTGGCCAACGCGAACTTTGCCTCGCGACGGCTTGGCGGCTTGTCGAGGATCGGCAGACCGTCCTCATCTTCTGTCCGGAACGACGCAGCGTCGAGCCGTACGCCGACTTAGTCGTCGATCTCCATGAGCGGGGCGCGCTTCGCTCATTACTTGAGGTCGACCCAGTGGAACTGAACACCGCGATCACGCTCGGCGAGGAATGGCTCGGGCCGAACAGCGCCATCCTTAAATGCCTTCGCCTCGGCGTCGCGTTGCATCATGGTGCGCTGCCTACTGCCTATCGCAAGGAAGTTGAGCGCCTGCTGCGCGACAACATTCTCAAAGTCACTATCTCTTCCCCCACGCTGGCGCAGGGCCTCAACCTATCGGCTACGGCCGTCATCATGCACTCCCTCCACCGCTTCGGCGAACGGATCGAGTCCCCAGAATTTAAGAACGTCATCGGTCGAGCCGGGCGGGCCTATGTCGACGTGGAAGGTATCGTCCTTTTCCCCATGTTCGACGACATCGCGAAGAAACGGCGTAACTGGGAATCCCTCATCAATGACCTCGGCGCGCGCGATATGGAAAGTGGGCTAGTGCAGTTGGTGGTAGCGCTGCTAGGTCGCATGAAGGCTTCCATCGGTGGAGATTTTGACCAGCTTGTGGAGTATGTCGTCAACAATGCCGAGGCGTGGACCTTCCCCGAAATCGCTTACGAAAAGCCCGAGGACCGCGAGCGGGCCCTTGCCGACTGGGAGCGTCATATCGCGACGCTCGACACAGCGATCCTCAGCCTGATCGGCGAAAATGATATCCCGGATGATGGGATTGAGACCGCGCTTGATGACATCCTCCAGTCATCTCTCTGGCACCGCCGCCTATTACGGCGAAATGAGCGGATGCAGCAGGTTCTCAAGGCTGGCCTCGTTTCGCGCAGCCAGCACATATGGAGTCAGTCGAACGCAGCGCAGCGCCGGGGCTATTTCCTGGCTGGTGTCGGTTTAACGACTGGACATGCCCTGGACGCCATCTCTGCAAATGTCAATTTTCTCTTGGTTCGGGCTAATGCCAGCATCCTCGACAATGATGCCGAAGCGACAATCGCTGCCATTACGAGCATCGCAGAGCAGGTTTTCACCTTCTATCCGTTCATACCCGACCCCATGCCGGACAACTGGCGTGACATCCTCAGAGCATGGCTCCTCGGCCAGCCTCTCGCCATCATTTCGACGGGATATGAGTCGGATACGCTCCAGTTTATCGAAGGTGGACTCGTCTACCGTTTGCCCTGGGCAGTGGAGGCCATCCGCGTTCGTGCGGCCGCCAACGGCGACACCATCGGGGACTTCCCGCTCGATGAGCACGAGCTTGGTTTGGTCGCCCCCGCCCTCGAAACTGGGACGCTGAACCGATCGGCCTCAATACTCATCCGTATGCGTCCAGCCGCTCCACCTTGCCAATGTCAGCGGGTGATCTTGCCCTGGATTGAGGTTGCATCAACAATATCAATGATTCTGTGCAGAAGGCCGTAAGGCACCCGCCATTGTTGATCGCCCGAGACGAGTGTGACGG
>JAGXHU010000046.1 GCA_024636015.1 Halothiobacillus sp. | reverse complement strand
CGGCAGCGTCAGATGTGTATAAGAGACAGGCCCTTCGCAGCAACCAGCCGCCCGACCGAGATCGTCATGGGTTCGCCGGATGGGCACCAGTGGAGCCGGCAGGCGGTAATCTCGGCTGGATCGGCGGGTGTCGGCGGCGTTATACCATTTGGAATGACGGCGAGCCGGGGATGCGTTAACCGCTGTGCTACGGCCTGCGATACGGCGATCGCACCATCAAAGTGGTGGAATGGGCGTGTATCGTTTTTCAGATTGTGAATGGTGGCGACGTTTATCCCGGCCTGGGCGCCGCTCAGCCATACCATCCACGCAGCCTTGTTCGCCTGCGCATGGATCACGTCCGGCTTGACTGCATCCAGTTGCTTTCTCAGCTGCCAGAGTGCCCAGGGGTTGTAGCGCCAGGTATCCGCCCGAAGGGGGATGAGCGTGATGCTCGGCTCGAGACGATCCGCGAAGCTGGCATCGGCAAACACAATGATCGTGTGCTGAGCGCAGAGGGTGTTGGCCAGGTCGACAAGGTGCCGTTCCAGACCGCCGTAACCTTTGCTGACCATAATCAGGGCGATACGCATAAAACTCTCTGGGTGAACGCTTTGTGTAGCAGGCCGCTTCCGGGGCCGCAGCCTTGAATCGAAAGGCTCATGATACACTGGCGCACCCTTTACCCATCCGTTCCGAGGATAAGTTGATGGCTGCAGAGTCCCTGGTTAATCTCTCCGCCCTGGCTGAGGCGCAGCTTGTGCGCGAGCCGTTCCCGCATCTTGTCGTGCGTGATTTTCTTCCGCCGTCTGTCATGGCAGACATCGATCGGGATTTCCCGGACGTGCCCAAGCGGGGTAGCTTCCCGATGAGTGAATTGCAGAGTGGGCCTTCATTCGCGTCTCTGGTTGCCTATCTGGAAAGTAATGAGATTGCCCAGGCTTTTTCGGAGAAACTGGGGCTGGATCTGACCGGGAAACCGACCACGATGACCATTCGGGGATTCAGCGGTGAGCAGGATGGCCGGGTACATACGGATTCTCGAACCAAACTCGTCACCGTATTGCTGTATCTCAACTCAGGCTGGAACAGCCCCGATGGCCGGTTGCGGTTGCTGCGTTCAGACAACCTCGATGACTGGTTCGACGAGGTGCCGCCGGATTCCGGAACCCTGTTGGCCTTCGTGAACACCAAAAATGCGTGGCATGGGCATAAGCCGTTTGTCGGGCAACGTCGGAGCATCCAGCTCAATTGGGTCGTGGATGAGGCCGCTGTGCGGCGCAGCCAATGGCGGCATGGCCTGTCCGCCCGGATCAAGCGCTGGTTCGGGCACAAGCCCCAGCCGGACGCCTACTAATTTACGGCCACCAATGACGATCTGGTTGACCGGGTTTGCCCTGGTCGTGATTGTGCTGGCGACACTGGCGTTGGCGGCACGCTATAACCTGTGGCGGCCATCCAAGCCCTTGAGCCTGCCGCGTATTCTGATGTATCACAGTATTCGACCAGTCGTGTCGCCCACGGGGCGGGGCTCAGGCATTGTGACCACTCCGGAGCAGTTCGCCTGGCAGATGGATTGGCTGGCACGACACGGAGCCCGATTTGTCACCGTCGCCCAGTTGATGGCGGCCGATGATCGTGCGCATATGGTGGCGATCACCTTCGATGACGGCTATGTCGACAACTACACCATAGCCTGGCCGATTTTGCAGAAATACAATGCCCCCGCCACGATCTATCTGGCGCCGGAAATGCCCGGCATCAATCCGCTGACGCCCGAGATGGTTCGCGAGATGTCAGCTAGCGGGATTGAGTTCGGGGCACATACCCTGACTCATATTCATTTGCCCTCGACCGATGATGCCACGGCTGAGCGAGAGATCCGGCAATCCCGGGGGGCTGTTCAGGCGCTGACGGGGCAGCCGTGTTCGAGTTTCGCTTATCCCTATGGCAAGCTGGCCGATCGGCATGTCGAGATGGTTCGGCTGGCAGGGTTTTCGTCCGCGGTGACCACCAAGAAGCGCGTTATGCCCTGGGCCAAAGTCCATTCTCTGAGACTGCCCCGGCTGTCGATGCTGGGACAGATGAATCGGTTTGAATTCTGGCTAACTATTACCCGAGGGCGGTACCGCGTATGACGCACGAGTTTTCGACAGACCCTAAAGGTCCCGCTGAATCGTTGGCAATTCCGGTCAGTGTGTTTCTGATTACCAAAAACTGCGGGCAGTGGCTGGATCAGGTGCTCACGCCCGTGGCCGATTTCGCCGAAATCGTTATCGTTGATTCAGGATCGACCGATGAAACCCTGGCCATTGCCGCCCGCTACGGCGCGCGCATCATTCATCAGGATTTTCTCGGGTATGGTGAGCAAAAGCAGATCGCATTGGCGCAGTGCACCCAACCCTGGGTATTGAATCTCGATGGCGACGAGGTGATCGACGATGAACTGCGGGTGGCCATGATTCAGTTGGTGGCGGATAACGAGCCCGCGGTGATGGGTGGTTTGGTGCGCTTCCGGGATTGGTTTGTCGGTGTGCCGGCCTCGAAGGCGACGCGTGCCATCACCCGGGTTCGGTTGTTTCGCCGCGCACGGGGACATTTCCTGTCCGAGCAAATCGTACATGAGTCGATTCAACTTGATCCCGGAGGGCGAATTGTTACCTTGCCGGGCTGGGTGGAGCACTTCGGGGTAGAGTCGGTTAGTCTGCGAACCGAAAAAATAAACCGGTATTCGACGATGCGGGCCGAACTTGATGCGGCGCGGGGAAAACGTCATTCGGCCCTGAAGCTGGCGACGATTTTCCCGCTTCGTTTTCTCAAGAATTACCTGCTGCGACGGGCCTTTCTCTCAGGGCGACGTGGGCTGATTCAGGCCATGGCCAGCGCTTATTATTCATTTCTGATCGAAGCCAAAAAATTCGAGGCGCAAGAACGCCAGCGCTTGAATCCCGATCAAAAAAGCACATCGGCGACCGGGCCGACATCCAGTAAGACGAAGGAGTTGTCATGACGAGTGAGAAGAGAGCGGAGCCGTTGGCTCCACATGAAACCAGTACCTGGAAGGCATCGCGTTGGCTGATATGGGGCGTGATGCTGCTGCCGATTTTGGTGCTCTTCAAGCGTGTGCCGGCGGAGCTGGCTGTGGGGCTCACGGTGGTTTTTGGGCTGTATGTGGCCTTTCGGCGTCGGGATTTCACCTGGTTGGCCCAGGGGTGGGTCTACGCGGCGGCCAGCCTGTCGTTAATCTTGCTGTTGCTCGCCCCGTTTTCGGTGCATCCCGGCTATTCGGCCATGAGCGCGATACTCGCTTTTCGTTGGCCGGTGTTCGCGGCGGTCTTGATCTGGTTGTTCACGCGTCGCCCCGATATGTTGACGGCGTTCGAACGGTCAATGGCCGTGATCATTATTTTTATCATTATCGACACGATGATTCAGTACGTGACTGGGACCGATATTTTTGGCCACGTAAAACCGGACTCGTATCGGTTGACGGGACCTTTCGCACACTCCTTAGTCGGGTCGTTTACAGACCGAATTTGGTTCATTGGCTTGGCCGTAGTCTGGTTTTCTGCGCTGCGTTGGGGGGAGGGGCGTGCCTTACTGGCTGCGGCGGTAGCTTCTGCTATCGGCACCTTGTTTCTTTTCCTGACGGGAGAGCGGGCCGCGTTTCTGACCTTTTTGCTGGGTTCCGGGTTGGTGTTTCTGGGTATTATTTTGCATTACCCCCGCTGGCGCCTGCGGTTGGTGGGGTTGGCACTGGTCGGCATGGTTTTTGTCGTTGGTGTGGCGGCGACACAAAAGGAAATGGTGGGTCGCAGCGTGGATTCCACGATTCATACCATTACCCATCTGGATGAGACGGTCTATGGGCTGAATTTCCTCACCGGGATCGAGGAGTTTCAGGCACACCCCTGGGTGGGCGTTGGCGCGCGGCAGTTTAAGGCCTATTGCGATACGCAGATGCCAAAGAATCATGCTCAGTACGATGCCATGGGATTCGATGGCTGCGTGCTGCACCCCCATAATTTCTATACGGGGATGATGGCCGAGGGCGGGATTGGTTCGTTTTTGATTTTTGATGTCATGGTGATTCTGTTGTTTGTCGCGGTCGTCCGGGGGGCTCGCCAATCGAATCAACCGATGTTTGCCTATTTTGGCGCCGCATTGTTGCTGACGACTTTCTGGCCGTTGCAGAGCTCCATGGAGTACTTCAATGGCTGGACCGCCGCCCTGATCTGGACGGGGGTGGCCTGGTCGATTGCGCGTGCCCGGACACCCTTTCGGCGTGTCGGCGGGGCATAAAGCCACCGGCAGGTACCTAAATACACAAGTTTTTTTGGGAGTAATGGATGAGCGCGAGCGTGTGCCGATGAAGGCCCGTGGACAGAGTCGTACGGCACTGGTTCTTTCGTACCGTGAGGGGTTTTCCGTCAACGATGCGACCTCCATTTCACTGACGATTGCCGAACAACTGGCGGACGATCACACGGATATTTCGATTCTGGGCGGTCCGAATGCCATTGCGGCGGGTGCTCCGCTGGTCGAAGGTGTCATTCACCCGCTCCGGTTGCCCTGGTGGCCAATTGGTCCGCATAACCGCCGCTACGAGCGGGCTATCCGGCACAAGGTGGTCGAGTTGGGTTTGGATCGACTGGAGCTGCATAACCGCGGAGTCCTGTTTCATCGGCTGTCGGATCTGCCGATCGGACTGGCGCTCTATCTTCATAATGACCCGCATCTGGTCGGTGGCCTGAAGACGCAGTCGGATCGGCTGAAAATTCTCAAGCGGGCAGATTATGTCGTGTGCGTCAGTGACTATATCCGTCAGCGTTTTTGCGAAGGGCTTCCCGAAGCCTTGTGTGACAAGGTCCACATTGGCTACAACACGCTGAATCTGGATGACTTCGAGCCGCATGAAGAAAAGCAGAACGAGATCGTGTTTGTGGGGCGGTTTATCCCTGAAAAGGGTATCGTTCCGCTGCTTCAGGCATTGAAAGCGACCTTGCCCAAATACCCGGACTGGCGTGCCCGCATCATTGGCGCCCGATATTTTGGGCAAAAAGGCCTGCACTATCCTTATGAGAAGGAGCTGCTCGAAGAGTTGGGCACGGCGCATCCGCAAATAGACATGCCGGGTTACCGCCCGTTCGCGGATGTGGTGGAGTTGTTCAAGCAGGCGCGCATCGCGGTGGTGCCGTCGACTTGGGAGGAGCCCTTCGGGCGTACGGCTCTGGAAGGGATGGCTGCCGGATGCGCCGTGATTGCTTCTCCACGGGGGGGATTGCCGGAAGTCCTGGGTGACGCGGGACTTCTGGTTGAGCCGACGGCGGAAGCACTATCGGTGGCGCTGGAACGCCTGATGGGGGATTCGCCATACTGCGATGCGATCGGGCAGCAGTGCCTGGTCCGAGCGCGAACGGTGTTTGCCCCCGAGCCGATTCACCAGAAAATTAATGCATTGAGGCGGTCTCCTCGCGCCTGAGCACATTTATCTTTTCGGTGCGTAGGGCGATTCCTCCCCTGGGGGGAGATCCTTGTAGCGCCGATGTCCCCATAGGTAGCTGGACGGCTCGTGGCGGATCTCTTCTTCCAGTCGGGTGACCAACTGCGCGGTATCCGCAGCGTCGTCTCCACTGGGTAGGCCGGCCAAGGGTGGCTGAATAATGATTTGATAATGCCCGCCTGTTCGCCGCACAAAATAGGGGAGCACGACCGCATGACCCATTCGCGCCAGAATCGGTATGGCGATGTTGGTGGCGCATGGCGTGCCAAAAAAGGGAATAAAGGCGCTCTGTTTGCCGTGGTAACTTTGATCGGCCGCCGTCCACAGTATGCCGCCCTGTTTTAGTACGCGTACCATCGCACGGGTATTTTCACGATTGATCAGGCTGACCACATGCTGCCTGCGGCCCTGATTGATGAGCTCATCAATGATCGGGTTGTCGTTTGGGCGATAAACAGCATGGATCGGCCATTGCCGGGCGGCGAGATATACCCCGACTTCCCCATCGGTAAAATGCCCCGTATTGAGGATGATCCCTTGGCCGTTGGCGCGTGCCCGCTCGACGTGTTCCGCGCCAATGACAACGCATGACGGTGACAGACGGGTATCGCCATACCAACCCCAGATAGCTTCCAGGCCATCTTCTCCGAGTCGTTCGAAATGACGCGTCAATATTTGCTGTCGCCAGGTCGTATCGCGTTCCGGAAACGCACGAATCAGATTGGCCAGCATGATGGCTCGCCGCTTGCCGACAAGTTTGCCGGCCAGACGTCCCATGACGCATCCCAGTCTCAAGCGAGTGGTTTGCGAGAGGCGGGCGAGGCCACGGAGAGGGAGGCTCAGCAGGAATACGGCGAGAGACGCGGCGGAAAATGAGGGAGGGTGCTTCATGGTGGCTATTTTAAGGGATTTTCCCGGCTGACGGGGCGCGGGAGTTTCATCGGGCGTAGTGACGCCGATCCGGCACAGGGGTTTCCTGTTCGGGGGGCTAACTGGGGCATAATGCCCGCACGTTGGCATAAGGGATGGGGGCATGGGCGGCTGGATTTATCGTATCGTGCTGTGGTTGGCATTGCCGTGGTTGTTCATAGATTCGCTTCGGCGGGCCGGTAACGCGCCGTCGTCCGATCGGATCTGGTTGGCACAATGGGGCCGTCTATCGCCGCGACTGCCGACCGGGGCGATATGGTTGCATGCCGTATCCCTCGGCGAGGTGCGTGCCGCCCGCCCGCTGGTGGATGCCCTCCGGCAACGTTGGCCGGGCTACCCGCTCATCATCAGTACGACCACGGAAACAGGCGCCCAAGCGGCGCGTGCCTTGGGCGTGCAGCATTTCTACGCGCCGTTCGATTATGCCTTCGTCCAACGGGGTGTGTTTCGGCGATTGCGCCCGCGGCTTCTGATTCTGCTGGAAACCGAGCTTTGGCCCAATTGGCTGCACGTGGCGGAAAAACATGAGGTGCCTGTGGCTCTGGTCAATGCCCGGCTGTCCGATCGCTCGTTTACCCGGTATCGGCGTTGGGGCGGGCGTCTGCTGCGAGACACACTGGGGCGCATCCGTCTGATCTGTACGCAGTCGGCTGTCGACCGCGAACGATTCACGGTATTGATGCCCCCGACCGGGCGGAGCAGGGTTCAGGATTGCGGCAATATCAAATACGATGTGCCCCTGCCCGTTGTCGTGCCGTGGTCTGCGGGAGAGCGCCCCGTCTGGCTCGCGGCCAGCACTCATCCGGGCGAAGAGGTGGCTGTGCTGGCTGCTCATCAGTTGGTGCTTGCGCAGATGCCGGACGCTTTACTGGTATTGGTACCGCGCCACCCGCAGCGGGCAGAGGCAATAGAAGCGCTGATTGCCGAGTCGGGGCTTACGGGGCTGTGTGGAACGGATGCGATACAGATCACTCCGGGCATTCAGGTTTTCCTGCTGGCGCAAACCGGAGTTCTGATGCGTTTTTTCGCGTCGATCCCGGTGGTTTTCATGGGCGGGTCACTGGTGCCGATAGGGGGGCATAACCCCATCGAACCCGCATTGTTTGGACGTGCTGTCCTGACGGGGCCGCAGACAAAGAATTTCCGCGCGATTTATCAGCAACTGGCCGATCGGCATGCCATGCGGGCGGTGACAGATGCGGTGGAGTTGTCGGCTGCTGTCCTGTCGATGTGGCAGGCGCCGGGTGAATGGGCGGTGGCCGGTGAGCGAGCTCGGATGGTGGTGGTGGAAAACCGGGGTGCGACGCTGCGAATTCTGGCCGCACTGGACGATGTGCTTTCTGCCGAGTCGTCTGTTGGGAACTGAATCTGCGTGCAAGTGTTTCCTCGGCCCGTAGATCCCGAATATCGGGACTGGCCGGGATGGTGGACGGGTTTTGGAACGGAGTAATTTGAGTGTTCTTATGACAACTGTATCTGGTCTATCGGTTACCAATCCTATTCCCGCCGTTTGGGCGAAAGGGCTGGTCAAGCAATTTGGTGCTTTGCGCGCTGTCGATGGCATCGATTTCAGTATTCGACCCGGCTTGTGTTTTGGATTTCTCGGACCCAATGGCGCGGGCAAGACGACGACGCTGAAAATGTTGCTGGGATTGGTGGATTTCGACGAGGGCGAGTTGTGTCTGCTGGGCGAGTCATTACCTGAGTCCGCTCGTGCAATTCGGGCGCGCGTGGGCTTGGTGCCACAGGCCGACAACCTCGATCCGGATTTTACCGTACGAGAAAATCTGTTCATGTACGCGCGGTTCTTCGGCCTGAGCCGGGCAGATGTGGCGGAGCGGGTGGATGCGCTGTTGGTCTTCTCGGAACTCACGACCAAGGCGGATGCCAAGGTGGAGACGCTGAGTGGTGGCATGAAGCGACGGCTGATCATCGCCCGGTCGCTGATCAATGATCCCGAGATTGTCGTTCTGGACGAGCCGACCACCGGTCTTGACCCTCAGGTCCGGCACATGATCTGGGCGCGGTTGTCGGAGTTGCGCGCCCGAGGCGTAACTCTGATTCTGACCACCCATTACATGGAAGAGGCCGAGCGTTTGTGCGATGAGCTTGTGGTGATGGACCACGGCCGGATTCTGGATCAGGGGTCACCAAAGGCATTGATTCAGAAACATGTCGAGAGTGATGTCATTGAGTTGCGTGGCGAGGTGAGTGACGGTCTGTTCACGATGCTGCGCTCGATGAGCGCCCATGCCGAGCGGCAGGGGACGGCTGTATATGTCTACACACATGCTCCGGCGCCTATTCTTGATTTTTTGGGTGAAGATACAGGACTGACAATCATCCATCGCCGGGCAGGACTGGAAGACGTATTTTTACGCCTGACCGGACGGGGGCTCCGCGAATGAAACGATCAATCTGGGCGCTGCCGCGACTGAGGCTGGCGGCCTTTGCGCTACTGGAGCGCAATTTTCTGGTCTGGCGCAAACTGATCGGTCCGGCGATCGTGCTCAACTTCGGTGAACCGCTGATCTATCTTCTGGGTTTGGGGTTAGGACTGGGGCAATTGGTTGGCACCGTGAGTGGCTTGCCCTACCTGACCTTCCTTGCTTCGGGGGTGGTGGCTTCTTCTGCCATGACGACGGTGAGTTTCGAGGGCATGTACTCGGTCTTTACGCGCATGGTCCCGCAAAAAACCTATGACGCCATCATGGCCAGCCCGCTGGATATCGACGATATCGTGCTGGGCGAAGTCATTTGGGCGGCCATCAAGGGGCTGATCAGTGCCATCGCGATCATGGTCGTGGCGGCTTTTCTGGGTGCCGTGTCGGGCGGGTGGATGGCACTTTGGGCGCTTCCGATCGTGTTTTTGATGGGGCTGACGTTCGCGGGGCCAGCCATCGTCATGAGTGCCGTCGCCGGTAGTTATGATTTCTTCAATTACTACTTCGTGCTGGTGGTGACGCCGATGTTCATGTTGTCCGGCGTATTCTTTCCTTTGGATCACTTTCCGCCCGTCTTGCTGCTGGCAGTGCAGTTCCTTCCGTTGATCCACGCGGTTGACTTGATTCGCCCATTGATCGTTGGGCAGCCGTTGACGCACGTCGGATTGCACCTGGCCGTATTGTCTGGCTATGCCCTCTTGGGGTATTACCTCGCGGTGGTATTTGTACGTCGCAGGCTGTGGGTATGAGGACACGATGGCGCTTGGTTGCCGGTACATCGGTTGTGCTTTGCGGGCCGCGCTAGTCAGTTGTTTAAGAGAAAAAATATGGTGAATAAAAGCGTTGATTGGGTCGGTGCTGTCCAGGGAACCGTATTTGTGTTGTTTTTTTGCAATTTATACGCAATAATTTAGTTATATATTTGATTTTTATTGAAATTATTGCTGTGGTTTTTATTTGTTTCCCGGCGTATTATTCCTTCGCTTACGTCATAAATCAGGAAGGAATTATTTACTATGAACGCTAGTTCAATGAAGTGGGTTGTTGGTGCAGTTGTTGCTGGTGCAATGATGGTTTCTGGCGCCGCAATGGCTGCCGATACCGCTGCGTCGCCTGCTGTGAAGCACCACGCTGTGAAGCACCACGCTGTGAAGCATCATGTTGCTAAAAAACATCATGCCGTGAAGAAGCACCATGCTGTTAAAAAACATCACGCCGTGAAGAAGCATCATGCTGTGAAAGCGCATCATGCTATGAAGCCTGCTATGGCGGCTCCGGCCAAGTAATATCTGGCACCGTTGCCTGTTGAAAAGCCCGGGTTCGCCCGGGCTTTTTTTTGCGAATCAGTTGATTCTGCGCAAATAGGCACCCTAGGGCCGATGGCCGTTATCCACCTTAATGGTCGTTGCTGTGATTGCGGGGCAGGCCAGCAGGTAATCGACCGTCTGACCGATGACGTATGCGCCGGGCTCGAAAGGCAGTAGATTCTGTTGAAGCCGTCGAGTCCGATGGCCTTCATCATCTTCGGGGTGAAACATGATCAGTCCGGGCGCGATGGCGTTGACACGTGTGTGGGGTGCAAGCCGTTTGGCGAGGGAGCGGACAGCGCTTTCGACTGCGGCCTTGGAGGCGAAGTAGTGCAGATGGTTCGCTTCGCCGTCATGGGCCGCCGCATCGGACATGAACAGGACGAGTCGGGACGCGCGGCCTGCCTGATCGCGGACGGGCAGAATGCGCTGGAGTTCTTCGGTGATCTGTACAGGGGCCGTGACGTGGACGTGATACAGCTCGGCCGATTTGGCTGGATCAAGCGCGCACTCGGTGTCGTCATACCAAACCGAGGCATTGTGAATGATGGCATCCAGTCGCGAGACGGCAGCGATGATAGCAGCGCCAAGCTTTTCGGCGGCCAACGGCTCGGTCAGCTCACAGGGCACAGCAATCAAGCCCTGATCGACCAAGGCGGTGAGTTGGGGTGTGTACTTCCGGTATGTGCCGATCACTCGGTGGCCCTGGCTCAATAGGTGTTCCGCCAGATGGGCGCCAATCCGGCGGCCGACACCCGTGATGAGGATAACTTTTCCGGTGGCTTGCGTGCTCATCGTTTCTACCGGTCCTACTTCCGCCCTTGCGCAATCAGTTGCAGGAATTCGTTGCGCGTTTGCGGATCGTCGCGCAGGGCGCCGAGCATCATGGATGTGATGGTTTCTGAGTCGACTTTTTCGACGCCGCGCATCGCCATGCACATGTGTGCCGCACGCACCTGAACGGCAACGCCACGCGCGCCGGTGACTTGCTGTACGGCATCGGCGATCTGCTGTGTCATGTTTTCCTGAATCTGCAGCCGGCGGGCATAGAGGTCGACAATGCGCGCGAGCTTGGATAGGCCCAGAACCTTGCCTTGGGGCATGTATCCGATATCGACATGGCCGATGATCGGGAGCATATGGTGCTCGCAGAGGCTGTAAAACTCGATGTTGCGTACGACGACCAACTCATCGTTGTTGGAGGCAAAAAGGGCGTCGCCGACGGCGCTACTCAGCGGGTTCTTCAGCCCTTGTGTCATGTAAATCAGTGCCTTGGCAACCCGTTCCGGGGTTTGCTTCAGGCCTTCACGATTGGGGTCCTCGCCGAGGGCCCCAAGAATGGTGTGCACCGCTCCGGCTATCATGGCAACGCGGTCGTGATCTTTGGCGACCGGCTCGGGAAAATCGTCTTCGTGCAAGGCGGTCATGATCAAAGGCTCTCCTGCCTCTCGGGTTGGTTGTGTTACACGATACTTTAGCAGGCAGGCGCGGCAGAATCGTCGGTTTCGTGCAATTAAGGTTAACAGGACGGTGTTTTTTACCGTCCGGGTTTTGCGTGTTGAGCCGGCCGCGGGATAAACTACGCGGTTCTTGGTTACTTGTGATTTTCTTAAAAAGCGGATATTGAATTGAAAGCCCGAATCGAACAACAGTTATTGGTGGCGCTGAACACCCTGAAGGCGCAAGGCGTACTGGACCCTGCAGTTCAGGTTGTGCCCGCCTTGTCTGTGCCCAAAGATGCGGCGCATGGTGATTTTGCCACCAATCTAGCCCTCCAGATCGCCAAGCCCATGGGGGTGCCACCGCGACAGGCCGCGGAGCAGCTGTTGGCGGCGATGACGGATCGCGATGGAATTCGTGCCGTTGAGATTGCCGGGCCGGGCTTTCTGAATTTCTTTGTTGATGCCCAAGCGGCCTTTGCCCTCATTGATGCGATCGTGGCTGCGGGGAAAGATTACGGCCGCTCCCGGATCGGTGCCGGCGCGAAAGTACAGGTCGAGTTCGTGTCGGCCAACCCGACCGGCCCGCTGCATGTCGGGCATGGACGCGGTGCCGCTTATGGTGCGGTGGTTGCGGATATGCTGGCTGCGGTTGGCTACGAGGTGCATCGCGAGTATTACGTGAACGATGCCGGTCGGCAGATGCACATCCTCGCCGTCAGTATCTGGTTGCGCTATCTGGAGAACGTCGGCGCGACGCTGACCTTCCCAGCGAACGGATACAAGTCCGAAGGCTATATCTTCGACATCGCAGCAGCACTGAAAGCCGAACAGGGCGATGCCTTGAGCGTGCCGACCTCAGATTTGTTCGCGGGGTTGCCACTGGATGAGCCCCAGGGCGGCGACAAGGATGAATACATTGATGCACTGATTGCCCGGGCGCGGGATTTGTTGGGCGATACGCGGTATCGCATCGTCTTTGATGCCGGGTTGAAGTCCATCTTGGCGGATATCCGTACCGATCTCGCCGAGTTTGGTGTGGAATATGAAGACTGGTATTCCGAACAGTCGCTGGACGACCGGGGGCTGATTGATCGGGCCATCGAACGATTGCAGGCCAGCGGGCACGTCTACGAACAGAAAGGCGCCTTGTGGTTCCGGTCGACCGAGTTCGGCGATGACAAGGATCGGGTGGTTCGGCGCGACAACGGCCAGACGACCTATTTCGCGTCGGATATCGCCTATCACATGGAAAAATTCGATCGCGGATTTGATCGGGTGATCGATATCTGGGGCGCAGATCATCATGGCTATGTCCCACGGGTCAAGGCTGCCCTGACGGCGTTGGGCTATGACGCAAATCGGCTCGATGTGTCTCTGGTCCAGTTTGCCATCCTTTATCGTGGTGGCGAGCGGGTGCAGATGTCAACGCGTTCGGGCAGTTTTGTCACCCTGCGCGAATTGCGCGAGGAGGTCGGCAATGAAGCGGCCCGTTTCTTCTATGTGATGCGTGCCGCCGCCCAGCATCTGGATTTTGATCTGGATCTGGCCAAGAGTCAGTCCAACGACAACCCCCTCTACTACATTCAGTACGCACACGCCCGGGTGTGCAGCGTCTTCCGTCAACTACCCCTGCGGGGTTTTGTCCACGATGCCGTCAACGGGCGTTCCGCCTATGCGCGTCTGATCGAGTCACACGAGCAGGCGCTGTTCAAACGCTTGAGTCAATATGCGGATACCGTGGAACGCGCAGCGATCGGGCTGGAACCGCATCAGTTGGTCCACTATCTGCGGGATCTGGCACAGGATTTTCACGCCTACTACAATGCCCATGCCTTCCTGCTGGCGGAGGATGCGGCGTTGCGTGATGCCCGATTGAACTTGATCGAAGCGACCCGTCAGGTACTGGCCAATGGTTTGGTGTTGTTGGGTGTCGGCGCCCCGGAAGAAATGTGAGCCCTGCCCGATGATCCTCGTTATTCCTTTCCAGAGCGTGATATATGGCACAGAGCAAACGTAGTCCGACCAACAGGCACCGCAGCAGCACGCCGCCGACAACCAGCAAGTGGATTGTTGTCCTGCTGCTGGTGGTGGCGGGGCTGCTCGTGTTCATTGCGGCCCATCTGTGGAAAAAGGAAGACCCGACGGGATATGGTTCGATGCAACATGATGCGCGATCCGTCAAAAAAATGGATCAAAAGCCACCGGTCAAACCAGATTTTGAGTTTTATACCTTGTTGCCTCAGCAAAGTAACAGCCCGGTGATTCCTTCGCAGCAGCTCAAACCGGCTCCGCCGGTTAAACCATCAGCCCCCACCGTGCCCGACAAGACCGCAGCCCCAGTCAAGGAGCTCAATTATTGGATCCAGGCGGGGTCGTTTGCCACGCAGGCCGAGGCCGATCGGCGCAAGGCGGAAATTGCCATGCAGGGGTTCAGCTCCGAGGTGCATTCCGCCGAGGTGAATGGCAAGCATTATTACCGCATTCAAATTGGGCCGATCAAGAGCAGCCAGCTTTCTGACGTTAAACGGCGACTCAGTGCCGCCGAGATCGATACGCTGCCACCGCGCACATCCCCTTGACGGATGCGGACAATTACGGGTTTGGTATCTCTGCTAAATAGGCGGCGGGCTTAATTTTTGGCTGTGATTCGGGTACATTGGCAACTATTTTCCGCCGCAAAAGCTGGGTCTGTTCGCGCTCGGTCTGACGGGGCAATGATCCCGCTCAGCGTGGGTTTGGATGCGTGTTTGCCGGGTCAGGCGGGCCCACACCGATATTCCGTTTTGTTATTTTTGATTTTTATGGGGATTTACCATGTCAGATTTCGTAATTGCGCCAAGCATTCTGTCCGCCAATTTTGCCACCTTGGGTGACGAAGTGGACAAGGTTCTCGCTTCGGGAGCGGACTGGGTTCACTTCGACGTGATGGACAACCATTACGTGCCGAATCTCACCATTGGGCCGTTGGTGTGTGAAGCATTGCGTAAACATGGTGTGACTGCCCCCATCGACGTGCATCTGATGGTGAAGCCGGTTGATCGCATCATCCCCGATTTTGCCAAGGCTGGCGCCACCTACATCACTTTCCACCCTGAAGCTTCCGAGCACGTCGATCGTAGCCTGCAACTGATCCGTGACTGCGGTTGTAAGCCCGGTCTGGTGTTTAATCCGGCGACCCCGCTGGACGTGCTGGAATATGCTTTGGAAAAAGTGGACATGATTCTCCTGATGTCCGTCAATCCCGGTTTCGGCGGGCAGAAATTCATTCCCTATGTATTGGACAAGGCCCGTCAGGTTCGCAAACTCATCGACGCATCGGGCCGCACGGATATCCGTCTGGAAATTGATGGTGGTGTGAGCCCGGCCAACATTCGTGAAATCGCCGAAGCGGGCGTGGATACCTTCGTGTCCGGTTCTGCATTGTTCGGCAGAGCCAACCCTTCCGATGCCAATCGCTACGATACGATTGTGGGCGAAATGCGCGCCGAACTGGCGAAGGCTCGGCGCTAATGGCTCAGTTCAATCCAAAAATGGTGCTGTTCGATCTGGACGGCACCCTGATCGATTCGGTGCCGGATTTGCATGCCGCCGTGAACATGATGCAGCGGGAACTCGGCTTGCCCGAGCGCGCCGAGGCCGATGTCCGCAACTGGGTGGGCAACGGGATTGATCCTCTGGTCGATCGCGCGCTAACCAACACCTTGGCGGGGGGCGCGGATCCGGCGCTGTTCGCCCGGGCCTTTGAGATTTTCAAGGTGGCCTATGCCGAAACCAATGGCAAGTACTCGCGGGTATTCCCCGGTGTACAGGCCGGGTTGGATCATGTGCGCGGGTTGGGGCTGTCCATGGGCTGCGTTACGAACAAGGCCACTGCCTTTACGTTGCCCCTGCTCGAGCAAACTGGCCTGCTGGCTCAGTTTGAGACGGTGATCGCTGGTGATACGTTGCCCTTGAAGAAACCGGATCCCGCCCCGTTGTGTTATGCGGCGGGTTGGTTCCGCGTGAGCCCCCGCGAAGCGCTCATGATCGGTGACTCCATCTCCGATGTGAAAGCTGCCCGTGCCGCTGGATTCTCGATTATCTGCATGAGCTATGGCTACAACCATGGTGAGGATATTCGCAACTATCACCCGGATGTGGTGATCGATTCGATGGCCGAGTTCCCCGGCCTGATCGGCTAGGGATCACCATGGGCAGGTTTGTGTCGCGCTGGATGATGTTTCGATGGCGGGATTGATCCGATTCCGTTCATTCGATTGATCCATCGCACGCTTGCCCCAAGGAAAAGTTCATGTCGTTTCATCCCACTGTCGAACAACTCGCACAACTCGCTGCCGACGGCTTTAACCGGGTGCCCCTGACGCGCACGGTGTCGGGCGATTACGATACGCCCCTGTCGGTCTACCGCAAGCTGGCCGAAGCGCCGAACAGCTATCTCTTCGAATCGGTGACCGGGGGCGAACGCTGGGGGCGGTATTCAATCATCGGCCTGGCTGCGCGTACTGTGTTGCGGGTGTATGGTCAGCGGATCGAGGTTCGACGCGACGAGGCCGTTGTCGAAACCGCAGAGGTCGTCGATCCGCTTGCCTGGATCGAGGCATTCAAGGCGCGTTATCGGGTCTTTGAGCCATCGGACATGCCGCGCTTTCACGGCGGACTCGTCGGCTATTTCGGTTTCGAAACCATTCGGTACATCGAGCCCCGGCTGTCGGCGCGTCCGCCTAAGCCCGACCCGCTGGGGAATCCGGATATCCTGCTCATGGTGTCCGAGCAGGTCGTGGTGGTGGATAACTTGTCGAGCCAGCTCTTGCTGGTCACGCTGGTCGATCCCGCTCAATCGGATGCGCTCGAAGAGGGGGCGCGCCATCTGGATGCCCTGACCGCGCGTCTGCGCTCGGAGCGGGTGCGCTACGCACCGTTGCCCCATCCGCGGCATATCGATGAAAATGATTTTAAGGCCAGCTTCACCCGCGAGGCCTATGAAGCCGCCGTGCTGAAAATTCGTGAATACATTGCCGCCGGTGATGTGATGCAAGTCGTACCCAGTCAACGGATGACCATCGCCTATGATGCGCCGCCGATAGATCTCTATCGCGCCCTGCGTAGCCTCAACCCCTCACCGTACATGTACTTTATCGATTGCGGGGATCATCAGGTCATCGGTTCCAGCCCGGAGATTCTTGTGCGGCTGGAAGATGGCGAGATCACCGTGCGTCCCATCGCCGGTACGCGGCCACGTGGCAAAACCCATGCAGAAGACTTGGCGCTGGAGCAGGATCTGCTGAGCGATCCGAAAGAAATCGCCGAGCACGTCATGCTCATCGATCTGGGGCGTAGCGACACCGGACGTGTGGCTGAAATCGGTTCCGTGAAGCTCGAAGAGCGCATGATCATTGAACGCTACTCCCACGTGATGCACATCGTGTCGCAGGTCACCGGTCAGCTCAAAGCCGGATTGAACGCCATCGACGTGCTCCGCGCCACCTTCCCGGCGGGCACGGTCAGTGGCGCGCCGAAAATTCGGGCGTTGGAAATTATCGATGAAATCGAGCCCGTCAAACGCGGTGTCTACGCCGGCGCCGTCGGCTACTGGGCATGGAATGGCAATATGGATACCGCGATTGCCATCCGCACCGGCGTGCTCAAGGATGGTGAGCTTCATATCCAGGCGGGTGGCGGTATCGTCGCTGACTCCATTCCGGCTAGCGAGTGGGAGGAAACCCTCAATAAACGCCGCGCCCTGTTCCGTGCAGCCTCCGTCGCGCAAGCGGGGGTGGATGGTGCCGAGGGGCATCGTTAGGTCTCAACATGAGGTTGGGCCATTTTTTGAGTGAGCAGTATGGTTTGAAGGATACCCGCCATCGCCGCCTGAAAGTTGCAAGGATCAATGAACTCAACGATCCATTTTGGGAACCCTGCGG
>JAGXHU010000045.1 GCA_024636015.1 Halothiobacillus sp. | reverse complement strand
GGTTATTCACTGCAGTTGTCCGGTAGTGGCATCGCCTACGAAGATTTCACGTGGGCCGCTGATGCTCCGGGCACATTTGGGCTCATCAATACCGCCCAGTCATTCTCGAGTGGTGGCACGGGCGGGGGAGCGCCGCCACCGACCGTTTCGAGTTGCGGACAGCCCGCAATAACGCTCAGTGCCGTTCAGGGCAGCGCAGACGCCAGCCCATTGAATGGTCAGACGGTAACGGTCGAAGCCATTGTAACGGCATCCTACCAGGGCTCGGAACAACTCAAGGGGTTTTTCCTTCAGGAGGAAGATGCGGATTCGGATGGCAATCCGGCGACCTCTGAAGGGACTTTTGTCTACGATGCCGGCGATGCGGCGCACGTGGGCGATCAGGTGCGTTTGACCGCACGGGTCTCCGAATACAACACGCTCACTGAATTGACCTCGGTTACCGGATTTGAGCGGTGCGCGGTCAACCAGCCGTTACCGACACCCGGTTCATTGCAGTTGCCGGTTGCCAGTCTGGCGGTTCTGGAGGCGGTCGAGGGGATGCGTGTGGCGTTTTCCGCGCCAGTTTACGTCGCGGAAAATTATAATTTGGCGCGCTATGGTCAGTTTTACGTGTCTGGCAGTCCGCGCCTGTCGATTCCAACCAATGCAGTGGCGCCTGGTGCAGCGGCCAATGCCCTGGCCGCACAGAATGCGTTGAACCTGATTCTGGTGGATGATTTCAGCAATGTGCAGAATGCAGCCTACATTCGCTATCCCGCCCCAGGTCTGACGGCGGACAACACATTGCGAACGGGTACAGGCATTGCGCAGTTGATCGGGGTGGTGGATTTTGCCTATGGCGAATACCGAGTCCAGCCGACGGCACTGCCGCTTACCTATGTGGCATCGAACCCGCGGCGGGATCAACCTGCACCGATGCCGGATGCGCGTCTGCTCGTGGGCAGTTTCAACGTGCTGAACTACTTCAACGGGGATGGCAATGGTGGCGGATCTCCAACGTCACGGGGCGCCAATACCCTCGAAGAGTTCCAGCGTCAATCCGACAAGATCGCCAATGCCATCTCGACGATGAAAGCCGATGTACTGGGCCTGATGGAGCTGGAAAACGATGGATTCGGTAGCGCCAGCGCCATTGCCACACTGGTCGGGCAGGTCAATCTGCGGGATGTGAACAATCATTATGTCTACATCAATCCCGGCGTGGCCAAAATCGGTACCGACGAAATTGCGGTCGGGCTGATCTATCGGTCCGATACGGTTGAACCCGTCGGCCCACCTGCCATTCTGGACAGCAGCAACTCGCCGTTGGGCGCCGATGGTTCACCGCTGTTCAATGATCAGAAAAATCGGCCCATGTTGACGCAAACGTTCCGCGAGCGCGCCACCGGCGCTGTGTTTACGGTGGCCGTTAATCACCTCAAATCCAAAGGCAGCGACTGTCTGGATGTGAACGATCCGGATACGGGCGATGGCCAGGGCAATTGCAATCTGACGCGAACGAAAGCGGCCGAAGCTATCGCGCTGTGGCTCAAGGGTCATCCGACGGGGCAAAAAACAAAGAATGTTCTGATCATCGGGGACCTAAATTCGTACGCGAAGGAAGACCCGATTACAGCGCTGAAGCATGCAGGCTATGTTGATGAGGTCAGTCGGTTCGGGACGCCAAAGGAACGCTATTCCTACGTTTACAAGGCTGAATCCGGGTATATCGATCACGCGCTGGCCTCTGCGGCGCTTTCTCGGCAGATTGTGGGCACGGCGTATTGGCATATCAACGCGGACGAACCGCGCGCGCTGGATTACAACGAAGCGTTCAAAACAGCCCTTCAGATTCAGTCGCTCTATAGCGCACAACCCTACCGTTCATCGGATCATGATCCCGTTCTGGTCGGGCTGGCGTTGGCGGTGCCCACAGCGCAGCGACATCGCGTGAGTCATTACGGACACAATGGGCATTTCGTGATGCGCCACCGTAACGACAGGGATCATGCGGACGATGATTTTGATCAGCCAAGAGCCCAGCGGGGCCCCAGGCTGGACGACTCACTCGCCCGTGGTGGCGATCGCGGCCAGTAAGTCATCAAAGGCCTGGGCGAACAGATCTAGGCCCTCGTCCAGCAACTGGTGGCCCACGGTACCGTCCATGTCGATACCCGCATCGGCCAGCTTCGCCCACACCGCCTGGTCTTCGGCCAGGCGCGGCTTGAGCATCGAGGCGACGCGCCCATGGTCTGCAAATGCCTTGAGGGTGGCTTCCGGCAAGGTGTTGATGGTTTTGGGCGCAATCAGACTTTCGACGTACAAAACATCGGAATAGTCTGCGTTTTTGGTGCCGGTACTGGCCCACAGCAGATATTGGGATCGGGCACCCAACTGCGCTATTGACGAAAGGTCTTCGCCTCCGAACACCTCGCGGAAGTGCTGGTAGGCCATGCCTGCTAGCGCCAGCGCCGCTTTACCCCGCAGTTCCAGTGCCTTTGGGGTACCGATATCGGTCAGTTGTTGATCGACCAGGGTATCGACGCGGCTCATAAACAGACTGGCCACGGCACGAACCCGGCTGACGGCGCCGCCACTGGCGCGCAGTGCCTTCAGGCCTCGGATATACGCCGCAAACACGCGTTTGACCTGATCCAGGGAAAATATCAGGGTGACATTCACGCTGATGCCGCGACCGATCAGCAGTTCGAAGGCTTCGATACCCTCGTCGGTGGCCGGTACCTTGATGAGCAGGTTCGGTCGGTCGGCGAGTTTTTTTAGACGCTCGGCTGCCTGTACCGTTGAGGCAGCGTCGTGGGCGATCCGTGGGGCCTCTTCCCAACTGACCCAGCCGTCCTCGCCGCGGCTCTCATCCCAGATCGGCCGCAGCAGATCGCAGGCTTGCTGGATGTCGGTGAGGACCAGATGCTCGTAGACGTCCTCGATGTCATCGTATTCGCGCTTCAGGCGGGCCATGTCGTCCGTGTAGAACGGGCTGCCGACGATGGCCTTCTTGAAGATGGCCGGGTTGGAGGTTAGGCCGCGGATACCGAAGTTCGCAATCAGTTCGGCCAGCTTGCCATCTGAGAGCAGCTCGCGGGAGAGGTTGTCGAGCCACAGGCTTTGGCCTTGGCTGGCATACAGTGTCGATAAATCATTGGAAGGCATGAGCGGGATCTCCGTCTTAAGTGTTTGGCCCAGCAAATCGGTCGTATTTACCCGGTTTTGGGGGTGTTCTGATCCTCATCAATCAGTCCGGTGATACGTGCCCCGGACCTTCTGTAATTTCTTGTTGGACGCGTCTGAGGGGTATGAATTCCCGTGTGCACCCACTTCGAGTGCTTCAGCGGCGGAAGAGCAGCGATGCCAGCGCGATGACGGCGCCCGCAATCGCGCCATACAGATGGGGCGCCAGCATCGCGGGCACGCCCAGCAGGGTGGACAAACCAATGTCGCCCAAGTGCTGTTCACAGTAAATTTTCAGCGAGACCGCGGCCAGCAATGCCAACCCACCCAGCCATTCCCGGCGGGAAATCAGCCGAATCGCACTGGCAGCAAACAGGCCGTGGAGGACGCCGGACAGGCCGATGTAGCCTCCGATCCGCGGATCGAACCACAGCAGGCCCAGCCCGACGGCCAGTCCGGTGCCCAGCAGAAGAATGACGTAGCTGCGGGCTGTTTCGAGATAGGCGGCGAGAATAGTCCAGATCAGCAGTCCCGCCAGATCCACCCCCAGTTGCCGCCCGTTGAGTGTTGTGACGTTGGCCGTTAGAACGCGCCAGATCTGGCCGTGCAGGATATCGCTGCGCTCAAACTGGAACCAGTGCCCACCGTGCAGCAGCAGGATCGCCAGTGCGATTACGGCTACGGTCAGGGATATGAGCCATTTGTGCGTGGATTCGGTCATGGGTGCGAATCTGATCCTTGATTGAGTCGTCTTGATCCGTCAGTCGGCTAGTGTCCGCAGCACACCAGGAGGGAGGAACCAGATCAACTGACCTTGCCCGGCGGCGATGGCATCGCTGAAGCGGATCAGTACGGCGCTCCCTTTTTTCAGCGGCATGTTACCGTTCGCCCGCCCGTGGATCAGGGTTTCCGTCAGCTGGCTCAGATTGGGTTCGTGGCCGATCAGAGCCATGCCGTCCACCCGAGGTTGCTTGCGCAGCCAGTCGATGACCTGATCGGTGCTCGCCTCCGGCGACAGGATGGCTTCGGTATCAAACTTTCGGATTTCCAGCGCCGAAGCGATGACTTCGGCCGTTTGCTGGGCGCGGGTCAGGGGGCTGGCAACCATTCGTTCGATCGACAGTGCTAGCGTCATCAGTCCTCGTGCGGCCAGCTGCATCCGTTCGACACCCCGCTCGGTGAGCGGGCGTAATGAATCCGGTTGACCAGTCAGGGCGAAGTGATCGCGGTCTTCGGCGGGGGCGTGGCGAATAATCAGTAAATCCATGCGCGTTCAGGTTCCGGTTGGGTTCAGTCACCCGGCATCGCGCCGGGCCTTGAGGCAAGGCTGAGCAGAGTGGGTTCTGTGCAGGTTGCCAGATGATCAGTAGGGATCATAGCCCCCCTTCGATCCTTTGTGCGCAGTATGCGGGGTTTTGATAACGGTTTTATGGCGGATTGCGCGGCCTGCGGATCCGTGGCGGGTGGGCTGCAGGGTGCTTAACCCTGCAGTGTCAGCCACTCGCTTTCGAGTTCGGCCTGCTCGGTGGTTAAGGCCAGGCGCTGTGCATTCAGTGCCTGAACCTTGGTGCCGGACGGATCGGCGTAGAGCGCCGGATCGGCCAATTTGGTATCGGTTTGCGCACAGAGCTCGGTGAGTTCGGCCAGACGGGATTCGATGGCGGTGATCCGCTGGGCCTCGCGTTTTGAGGGTTGCCCCGCCGCTTTACTACTGTTTGTGTCTGCTTTGGCAGGCACCTTCTCAGCAGTCGGTGCGGGGTCGCGGTTTTTTTCCGGCTGCTGATTGGCTGTGCGCCGTTCATCGGCCAAGGCGCGTCGATAGTCTTCCAAGTCGCCATCGAAAACTTCAACCTTGCCCGAATGAACCCGCCAAAATCCATCGCAGACGAGCTCGATGAGGCTACGGTCATGCGAGACGACGACCAGGGCGCCTTCGAACGATTGCAGCGCCGTGGCCAGGGACTCGCGCATTTCCAGGTCCAAATGGTTGGTTGGCTCATCCAGCAGCAGCAGGTTGGGCGCCTGCCAAACCAACAAGGCGAGCGCCAGCCGGGCTTTTTCGCCCCCGGAAAACGGTGCAATGACCTCGAAGGCCCGGTCGCCGATAAAGCCGAAGCCACCGAGAAAGCTACGCACTTCCTGAG
>JAGXHU010000007.1 GCA_024636015.1 Halothiobacillus sp. | reverse complement strand
GGGGCTCGGAGATGTGTATAAGAGACAGGGGTTATGAAACCCGCCCCTTGGTGTCGATCGATTTCGTGAACGACGCACGGTCATCGATTATCGACGCACTCTCCACCATGATCATCGATGATCATCTGGTGAAGATTCTTGCCTGGTACGACAACGAGTGGGGCTATGCCAATCGTCTGGTCGAATTGGCCAGCAAAGTCGGGCACGCTGGCTGATTAGCATGACCGCAGCCCTGCGCAACTACCTCATCATCACCGGTAACTACTGGGCGTTCACCATCACCGATGGAGCGATTCGGATGCTGGTGGTGCTGCACTTCTACCAATTAGGCTATTCACCCTTCGCCATTGCCATGCTCTTCGTGTTCTACGAGGTATTCGGGATTGTCACCAATTTCGTGGGTGGCTGGCTCGGGGCGCGCATCGGGTTAAATCGAACCATGCAGGTCGGCACTGCCTTGCAGATTGTCGCGTTGCTACTGCTGACCGTACCAGGGGATTGGCTCACCGTATTCTACGTGATGAGCGCTCAGGCCCTGTCTGGGATCGCGAAGGATCTCAACAAAATGTCGGCCAAGGCGGGGGTGAAGCTGGTTGCGGGCGCTGCTGATGACCAGCTTTTCAAATGGGTTGCCTGGATCACCGGTTCCAAGAATGCCCTCAAAGGGCTCGGGTTTTTTGTCGGTGCCGCGCTCCTGGCTTGGTTGGGCTTTCGCTGGGCAAATGTCGCACTGGCTGCCTTGCTGGTATTCGGTTTGCTGGCCACGCTCCGCCTGCCGGAGGGTCTGGGTGCCATGAAACAAAAACCCGGTTTCTCGGCCATGCTCTCGCAGCAGCCAGCCATCAACTGGTTATCTGCCGCCCGACTGTTTCTGTTCGGCGCGCGGGACGTCTGGTTCGTCGTGGCTTTGCCCGTGTATCTGGTATCGATCGGCTGGAACTTCGAATGGGTCGGCGGATATCTAGCCGTCTGGGTGATGGGATATGGCATGGTGCAGGCCAGTGCGCCGAGCCTGCTGCGCAATGGTCGTCATCCCGTCGGACCCGGTTCGGCGATGCTGTGGATCAGCATCCTTGCCGTGACACCGATGCTGATCTGGCTGGGCATGGTGCTGAAGTTCGAGCCCGCCTGGGTGCTCACGATTGGTTTGGGGGTCTTTGGGGCCGTATTCGCCGTGAATTCCGCCCTGCATTCCTACCTGATTCTGCGTTTTTCACCCGCCGACAAGGCCTCAATGAATGTCGGTTTTTATTATGCAGCCAATGCGGGTGGCCGTTTGCTCGGCACCGTGCTTTCCGGCTATGCCTATCAAACGATCGGCATCGAAGGCTGCCTGCTGATTTCCACCGGCTTCATCCTGACTGCGGCCGGCTTTACCTGGGGCATGAATCGCAATCTGAGCCTGACACCGTCCGTTTCATAACGCGCTAACGTGACGAACCTGGCGCTTGTACACAGGCCATAAAGGCGAGGGCGGCCCGACTCAACGGGCGATCTCGGTGGACGATCAGCCCCAGGCGCCGATGGGGCGGCGGCGGTCCATCGCCTGGCTCAATCAGCGCCAGGCGTTCGTTATGCAGGGTTTCCGGCAGCACGCTCCAACCGATGCCCGTACCCACCAACAGCGCAATCGAATCGAGTTGGTTTACCTCAATCACCGCGAGCGGCGCAATGCCCGACTGATGCAGCCAACGGTCGATTGTCTGTCGCGTAGTGGTATGCGCAGCCGGAAGGATAGCGGGCAACCGCTGGGCCAGACGCTGCAAATCCCCGAAATCCGGCGTCGTGGTGTGCACATGGCGCCGCGCGATCATCGGCTGCATCCGTTCTTCCCAGAGCGGTGTTTGCGTGACGGGGTACGCCGTGTCACCGAGCGTGCCATAGGCCAACATCACATTTCCCTGGGCCACGGCGGTCAAGGCCTCTTCCGAATTCACGAAACGCAGATCAAGCAGTACCGCCGGGTGCTGTTGGTTAAAGCGGGAGAGGGTATCGGGGAGAACATGCAGTCCCGCATAGTGACTCAAGGCAATTCGCAGCCGGCCTGACAGGTTCTGCCCCACATCAAGCGACGTACTGGCAATTTCCTCCAGCGCCTGCCGATATTGAAGCGCAGCAGGCATCAGTCGTTCCCCCCATTCGGTCAATTCGACACGCCGTGCCAGACGCTCGAACAGCGGTGCACCCACCTGATCCTCCAGTTGCGCAATCCGCTTGCTCACGGCGGGCTGGGTGATATGCAACACATGCGCGGCCTGAGAAAACGATCCCTGTTCCGCAACGGCCAGGAATGCCTGAATCTGCGCACTATCTATATGCAGGGGATTAATCACGCGTACGCTCCTTCACTTCACAACAGCCCTTCGCCAATGGCTAAACCCATAACCAAGGGGAATACCAAACATGAAAATATTCTATTTTTGGTTTTAAATAAACCCCATTATGGTGTCAGGCATAGAAACGACTGCGAAGTGACAACAGGAGACACCCATGGCCGGTAAATCGCTCTATGACAAGATCTGGGATACCCATGTGGTACGACGGCAGGAAGACGGTACGGTATTGCTTTATATCGATCGGCACCTCGTGCATGAAGTCACGAGTCCTCAGGCCTTTGAAGGCCTGCGTCTGGCGGGACGCAAGCCTTGGCGTACCGGCGCGATGCTGGCTGTTCCCGACCACAATGTACCGACAACCAATCGGTTACGCGGTATTGATGATCTCGTTTCTCGCGAGCAGGTCGAGACGCTGGATCGGAATTGTCAGGAGTTCGGTATTCAAGAATTCATGATGAACGACAAACGTCAGGGCATCGTGCACGTGATTGGTCCGGAGGAGGGCTTCACCTTGCCGGGCACCACCATCGTCTGCGGCGATTCCCATACCTCGACGCACGGCGCGTTCGGCGCGTTGGCCTTCGGGATCGGCACCTCAGAAGTTGAACACGTCATGGCGACGCAAACCCTGTTGCAGAAACCGGCCAAAACCATGCAGATTCGCGTGGAAGGTGCGCTCGGCAAGGGGATCACCGCTAAAGATGTCGTTCTGGCGATTATCGGCCATATCGGCACGGCAGGTGGTACCGGTTATGCCCTTGAGTTTGCAGGGAGTGCCATCGAGAGCCTTTCCATAGAAGGCCGCATGACGGTCTGCAACATGGCCATTGAAGGGGGCGCGCGGGCCGGGATGATCGCGGTCGACGAGAAGACCATCGACTATTTTCGTGGTCGTCCGTTCGCACCGCAAGGCGAGCTGTTCGAGCAGGCGGCCACCTACTGGCGCACCCTCAAATCCGATCCAGATGCCGTATTCGATCGTGTGATCACACTCGATGCTACTCAGATTCAACCTCAGGTCAGCTGGGGCACTTCCCCGGAAATGGTCGTCCCCGTCACTGATAAGGTCCCGAACCCTGCCAAGGAGACCGATCCGGTCAAGGCAGAAGGCATGCGCAAGGCTTTGACCTACATGGGCTTAACGGCCGACACGCCCATTGATCAGATCGCCATCGACAAGGTATTCATCGGTTCCTGCACCAATGCCCGGATCGAAGACTTGCGCGCAGCGGCCGCGGTGATTGGCGGTCGGAAAGTCGCCGCCAATGTCACCATGGCCATGGTGGTGCCGGGCTCCGGGCTGGTCCGGGAGCAAGCTGAGACAGAAGGCCTCGACAAGATTTTTCTTGCTGCCGGCTTCGAGTGGCGTGAACCCGGTTGCTCCATGTGCTTGGCGATGAATGCCGACCGCCTGGAACCCGGTGAACGCTGCGCTTCGACCAGCAACCGGAATTTCGAAGGGCGGCAAGGGCAGGGGGGACGGACCCATCTGGTCAGTCCGGCCATGGCGGCCGCTGCGGCGATTGCCGGTCACTTCGTCGACGTCCGTCATTTCTAATCGGGAGCCAACACATGCAAGCTTTTACCCAACATACCGGGATTGTCGCGCCCCTCGATCGGGCCAACGTTGACACGGATGCCATCATCCCCAAGCAATATCTGAAATCCGTCAAGCGGAGCGGATTCGGCCCCAATGCCTTCGACGACTGGCGCTATCTGGATCCGGGCGAACCAGGTATGGACCATTCTAAGCGGCGCAAAAACCCCGATTTCATTTTGAATCAGGCACCTTATGACCGCGCCACCATCCTGCTCGCACGACAGAACTTTGGCTGCGGATCATCACGCGAGCATGCCGTCTGGGCGCTGACCGACTTTGGTTTCCGTGCCGTCATCGCACCTTCCTATGCGGACATATTCTTCAACAACAGCTTTAAAACTGGTTTATTACCCATTGTATTGCCGGAAGAAACGATTGATGAACTGTTCCAGGCAGTTGCGAGCCAGTCTGGTTATACCTTGACGATCGACCTCGCACGGCAACAAATCATTCGTCCGGATGATGCGTCAGCGATTCCCTTCGAAGTGGATTCCTTCCGCAAACAATGCCTGCTCGATGGCTCAGACGATATCGACCTGACCTTAAAGCATGCAGATGAGATTCGTACCTATGAAGCACAACGCCGTCAGAGTGCGCCGTGGCTGTTTCTTGACCGCTAAGCCAGCACGTGGACCTACCTGCCTGGATACCGATCACGGTAGCCGCCGCCTTATTTCAAGCCTGGCGAACGGCACTACAGGCTAATTTACGGCATGACTTATCCGCGAGTGGTGCCGCTTTTGTGCGCTATCTTTATGCGTTGCCGCTGGATTTACTGCTCCTGGGTATGGCTTGGTGGTTTTTTCAGCCCAGCGCATGGGGGCTGTCGCCCGAATTGATTTTGCTCTGTCTGGCCGGTGGCATTAGCCAGATTTTTGGGACATTTTTTCTGATTTCGGCATTTGGCCACCGTAATTTTGTCGTCGGTACGGCCTATGCCAAAACAGAAGCGGTGCAGTTAATCCTGATTTCGGTGCTGATTTTTGGTATTTCTCTACCGCCGCTGGCGATTGTCGGTGCGGTGGGCGCCATGGTCGGCGTATTGTGGCTATCGATCCCGGTCGAGCGGCTTACTCTGGGCAGTTGGCTGCGTGCCTCGGGGCAGCCCGCCGCGCTGTTTGGCCTGGGCGCCGGCTTGTCATTCGCCCTGACGGCGCTGTTCCTGCGCGAGGCGAGCCTGACCCTGGATGCCCAGCTGCCGGTCCTGTTCAAGGCCTTGTTGATTCTGCTGATCACCAATAGCCTGCAAACCGTGGTGCAGGGCGGGTACATGGCTCGCTTTGAACGGCCACAACTGCGGCAGTGCCTGATCGTGTGGCGCCGTGCCGCGCCGGTCGGGGCCTTGTCTGCGCTCGGCTCGGCGGCTTGGTTTACCGGATTTGCGCTGACCCAGGTGGCGCTGGTGCGGGGTCTTGGACAAATCGAGGTCGTATTCACGCTGCTGTTCGGGCACTTTTTTCTCAGAGAGCATTTTCAGCGGCGTGAAGTGTTCGGACTGATCCTGGTCGCCGCCGGCGTGCTCGTCATCGCCTTGGCCAGTCTGGCCTAATTTTAGGCCCTTATTTTTATAGATTTTTTATTGATATTTGTTTATTGAGGGAGTGCATCGATGATCAAGAATATTTTAGTTCTGCCAGGTGACGGGATTGGTCCGGAAATCACCGAACAAGCGGTCCGCGTTCTGCAGGCCGTCACGAAAGGCACCGATCTTGAACTGAATCTTATTTCTGGCCTGATTGGCGGGGCGGCTTACGATGCCGCGGGTCATCCGTTTCCCGATGCGACCCGTGAGGCGGCACTGAAGGCAGATGCCGTATTGCTCGGTGCCGTCGGCGGCCCGCAGTACGACAATCTGGATCGCCCCCTGCGCCCGGAACGTGGGTTGCTGGGCATCCGCTCGGCCATGGGCCTGTTCGCCAATCTGCGCCCGGCCATTCTGTACCCCCAGTTAGCAGATAGCTCCTCGCTCAAGCCCGAAGTTGTTGCCGGCCTGGATATCCTGATCGTGCGCGAATTGACGGGCGGTGCGTACTTCGGTCAGCCACGGGGCATTCGGGTGGTGGATGGTCAGCGCGAAGGCTTCAACACCATGCATTACAACGAGATGGAGATCGAGCGAATCGGTCGTGTCGCCTTCGAAGCCGCGATGCAGCGCGGGCGTAAGGTCTGTTCCGTGGACAAAGCCAATGTGCTGGAAACCTCGGAGCTCTGGCGCGAAGTGATGATTCGGGTGGGCAAGGATTATCCCGAGGTGGAACTGAGCCACATGTACGTCGACAACGCGGCCATGCAGCTGGTCCGTTGGCCAAAACAATTCGATGTCATTGTCACTGAAAATCTGTTCGGCGATATCCTATCCGATCAGGCGTCCATGCTCACCGGTTCCATCGGCATGCTGCCCTCGGCTTCGCTCAACGACAAGGGGCAGGGCCTGTTCGAACCCAGCCACGGTTCGGCACCGGATATCGCAGGGCAGGGAATCGCCAACCCCCTCGCCACCATCCTGTCGGCCGCGATGTTGCTGCGCTACAGCTTTGGCCGTTCAGATCTCGCCCTACGCATCGAAACCGCCGTAAACGATGTTCTAGAACAAGGTTTGCGCACACGGGATATTTGCACGCCGAATGATCGGGAGGTTTCGACCCATGAGATGGGGAATGCTATTGTGTCCGCTTTGCGCAGCTAAATTCGAGGTCGCCCGTGCGGGATCTGCTGACCATTTCGATATCAACCGTTCATGAAACACGTCATTTCAGCCTGAAGTTCAGCACGCTCAAGGTCGCGCTCTATGCGACTGCACTTCTGGGTTTGCTACTGATTGGCCTAAGTAGTGCCAGCATCTGGCTATGGGATCACTGGGCGAATAGTGAATCGTATTTTGCCCGCAAAGTGAACCACATCGCCCAGGAATTCGGAACGGTACAGCAACGGGATCAAAAGCTGATTCACACCTATGAAAAGGTTATGAATCAGCAAGGGCAGGTGCTTATGTCCAAGGATCAGGACCATGCCGATCTGATGGACCAGCTCAATCAGACCCTGGAAACTTCAACGGCCTGGCAAGGCGCCTACCAAACCCTGCTCAACAAGCTGGACATCCCCGACCTGAACGAACCCAAGATCACGGACCCGATTGCGTTCTCTTCGGTCAAGCTGGATTCCGACATGAAAGTCCTCATGCAAAACATGATTCCAAGCGGCTTTCCTGTGCAGGATTTCCGTTGGAGCGATGGCTTTGGCTGGCGCATCCATCCCATTACGCACAGAAGAGAGTTTCACAAGGGGCAGGATCTTGCCGCACCCGTCGGTACACCCGTGTATGCCCCCGCTGATGGCGTAGTTGCCTTCAGCGGCTTCGAAAAGGGATACGGGAATTTACTGGAAATCGACCATGGATTCGGATTCTCCACCCGGTACGGCCATTTGTCGAAAATGCTGGTTTCACAAGGGCAGGTGGTGACTAAAGGCACGAAGATTGCGACAATCGGCGATACCGGACTGAGCACGGGGCCACATCTGCATTTCGAGGTCCGATTCTTGGGTGAGGCGGTGAATCCTGCGCCGTTCATGCGCTGGACCAGGCACGATTTCAATTACGTCATGTCAAGGGAGAAACAGATACCATGGGGATCTTTAGCCGAAATGTTACGCCTGAGGACGCTCATGGCGCGAAAACAATTATATCGGTCGGTTGTGAAATCCGTGGCGAAATCGGGTGCCCCGGGAATATCCACATTGATGGACTCGTCGATGGCCACCTCCACGTCGATCAAGCCATAACCATCGGAAAGGAAGGTCGCCTGCTCGGGGATGCCGAAACCAACCAACTGTTTGTTTCGGGAGAATTTGTGGGCCAGGCGAATTGTCGCCAGCTTATCATCTTGCCCGGCGGCCGGTTTTGCGGTGAGCTGACCTGCGAATCACTGACCATTGAAGATGGCGGACGTTTTGAAGGCAATTGTGTCCACAAACCCTTTCGCCCCTCATTCCAATCGGATACCGCGGCCACGGTTGCTTTGACCATTGACCGCGCCCGTGACAATTCCCCCCTATTGCAAAGCCAAGTTTAGAGAGAGTATTCCATGAGTCGTGTTGTTGATGTAGCCGTCGTTGGTGCCACCGGTGCCGTTGGTGAAACCATGTTGTCCATTTTGGCCGAGCGCAAGTTTCCCGTTGGTAAAGTTTACGCTTTGGCTTCAGAGCGTTCCGTGGGAAAACGTGTGTCGTTTGGCGGGAAAATGCTGGTAGTTGAAGACTTGGCAACCTTCGATTTCAGCAAGGTACAGATTGGGCTGTTCTCGCCCGGTGCCTCGGTTTCGGCTGAGTATGCTCCCAAAGCGGCGGCAGCTGGCTGCATCGTGATCGACAACACCTCCCAGTTTCGCTATGACGCGGATATTCCACTCATCGTGCCCGAAGTGAACCCGGAGGCCATTGCGGGCTACAAAAACCGCGGCATCATTGCCAACCCCAACTGCTCGACCATTCAAATGATGGTCGCACTCAAGCCCATTTACGATGCAGTAGGTATCGACCGCATCAATGTCTGCACATATCAGGCTGTTTCAGGCACCGGTAAGGAAGCGATTGAAGAACTTGCTGGTCAAACTGCGGCTCTATTGAGTGGCGTGCCCACCGATCCGGTGGTGTACCCAAAACCCATTGCTTTCAACGTATTGCCACAGATCGATGTATTCATGGATAACGGCTATACGAAAGAAGAGATGAAAATGGTCTGGGAAACTCGCAAAATCATGGGAGACGAAACGATTCGCGTGAATCCAACAGCCGTTCGCGTTCCCGTGTTTTACGGTCACTCCGAAGCGATACATATCGAAACTCGGGAAAAGATCACAGCGGATCAAGTGCGCGAACTGCTCAAAAAATCCCCGGGAATCAAGATAATGGATGAACATAAGGACGGTGGATGGCCAACTGCACAAACCGATGCAGCAGGCAAAGATGCCGTATTCGTCGGACGAATCCGCGAAGATATATCCACCGAACGGGGAATCAACCTTTGGGTTGTTTCCGATAATGTCCGAAAGGGCGCGGCATTGAACAGTGTTCAGATCGCTGAACTTTTGGTACGCGATTATCTGTAAGCTATGGCACAATCCCGTCAAGGCGCTATATTAAGTGAAATGAATTGAATTGAATCCGTGCGTATTCGTTTAATGTAACGTTAGCGAGAACGCCGATTCATTCCGGTGCGGTTTTAAAGGAGTTGATAGACATGCGGAAGTTGAGTTGGATTATTGCCGGTATTCTTTGCACAACCCCGGTCACCCTTATGGCTGCGGAATTGGGTGCCGCAAAACTGGAATCTCATCTCACCGAAAGACTGAAGGTGATCATCCCAATTTCCGGGTTGAATGGAACACCGCTTGATGAAGTCAAGGTAAGCCTCGCACCTGAGCACTTTTACGACCAAGCCGGTCTTTCCATGGATTCACTGGCTGGAAACATAATGTTCCAGATAAAGCCAGGTGCCAAGGGGCCTTATGTTCTGGTTAGTTCCAAACGAAGTATTTCCGATCCTATTCTCAGCATGTTGCTTGAGATAAAAACCACAAACGGGCACTTCATCAAGGAATATGACCTGCTCCTGAACCCGCCCGTTCGAGCCGATTCCTCCCGCACAGCAACACAAAAGCCATCAATAACACAGCACAGTGTACAACTAGCGACCACCAACAGCAGTCGACCAGTTACCTCAAATAGCACACCTAGCACCCCCACATGGACTACCGTTAAAGATGTCCCAGACGTCAAAATGGATGAGCAGTACAAGGTCAAGCGCGGTGATACCCTTTACGATATAGCTAAACAGTCGGCTGCTAAATCAAAGGTAGCTGTTCGTCCGATGATGCAAGCGATCATCAATGCGAATCCCAAAGCATTTGTGGATGGCAATGGAAACAGCCTCATGGCAGGCGCCGTACTGAAAGTACCTGGAGGCGCAGCTAATGCTGCATCCGCACCGACTCAGACAGCCAAAACCACACAGGATGAGACGGTAACGCCGCCGGCAGTCGAAACAGGCACGGAGACTCAACCAAAGTTGCAGCTGTTATCTCCGGACTCTGAACCCGCAACACAGGCAAATACCGCTTCACAAAATACGACGAACACAACAACCTCAAGTGATACAACAACGGCAAATGGTCAGCCCAAACTCTCCGCAATAGATACCCCAAGCGAAGACCAAAGTGCAGCTACTGCTCAGCAAAATAATGAAGCAATCGCTTCAATTGATGCTAAAAGCGAAGCGATGAGTCAGCAGATTAATCTTCTGAACACGCAACTGAAACAGGTTCAGGATCAAATTCAGGTTCGCAATCAGAATATTGACCTGCTTCAGAAAAAAATTCATAACTCGGAAAGTCAGACCAAAACTTTGCAGCAGCAACTTGAAGAGCAGAAAAACAGTTTCTGGATCCAGTGGGGTCCATATCTGGCCGGCGGTGTTGGTCTACTGATCATTGTTTTACTGCTTCTCCTCATGGCAAGAGGCCGACGCGATCGCGATACTTATGAAGCTCGATCAGCTGAATTGAAAACTCCTATGCCCCCCTTAGCCAACATTGAAAATGACGCTGAGAAAACACTAAATTCTCCCACTACGGAAGCTCACAAGTTTTCAGCCGCAGCGCCCACACTGACCGCAGCAGCCGGAATGGCAGCCATTCCAGCATTCAATGCGCAAACGTTGATTGAGGAGTCCCGGCTGCTAGTGTCCTACAACCTTCACCCGCAAGCTATTGAAATGCTTCAGGATGCCCTGAACGATCATCCAGATGAGCTACCGCTTTATCAGGAACTCGCGCGTATTCATGCCGAAGCGAAAAACGAAACGTCACTGTCCGATATCCTTGGGGAAATCGACCATCGATTTGGGCCGGACCAACGCCCGGATATGTCGGATATCCAACAGCATATTTCCTTACAGTCCTCACCGATCCCGATTTTTGAACAGAAGGTATCCTCGGCGAATAGCCAAGTACCTCCCCCCCAGCTCAAAACCAGCACCACTGACCCCGTCGAAACGCTTGAAATACTTGATATAAATACACAAAAAGACGAAACAAATGATATCGAGTTTTCACTGGAAGATTTGAATCCGGCGCATGATTCGGCGGCTCCGCGCTCTCTGAACCTAGATTTACCCTCGTCAACCATCGATGATGAAAACTTGGATACCCTTGATCTGCCAAAACGCAAGTACGAAGGCATTCAAACGGATGGTGGGGACGATGTCCATTCTCAGGGAGAAAAGAACAATGACACGCGACTCGGTTTGGTAGAAGCATTCCTGGGTGTCGGAGACATGGAAAGTTACAGAATGATTGCCGAAGAAATTGAAGGGGAGGGTGATCCCGAACTGATCTCTTCCTTACGAAACATCGAAAAGGCACACGGCGTATAAAATAATAAGGGTTAATCACTCACGTGAATTAACCCTTTTACATGTCGAAGTTAAATAATTACTGCATAAAAAAACCCTGACAATCGAAAACTGTCAGGGTTAATTTTTTCAATGTGGTGCCCAGGAGAGGACTCGAACCTCCACGATTTTACTCGCTAATACCTGAAACTAGTGCGTCTACCAGTTCCGCCACCTGGGCTATGTGTGGCGGGCATATTATGTGGGTCGAGGGGGGTTGTCAATAGTGGCCAAGCAACAAATAGTCTCTTTGTCGCATCCGAATGAAGAACAGAGCAAAACCTTATCCAGTGCGTGCACATTCATTGGCTTCTCGGACGGGCTGTCTACGTACGCGAACACCCAGATACTGATCGCCTCAACTGCGCGCGTCGAATCGACAAAAGTAATGAGCGATCCATTGCTCGATGAAGCGACATGGAACAAGGCTCTGTTAATCATGATCTCAATCAGCACAAACGAGCAACTGAGCGACGCAGCCTATCAATGGATTGCACGAGTACGCAATCAGGGAACGATTCGTCTGGTAGCCATACCGGAGGGTTCTCAGGCGGCACCAATGAACTCAGGGTCGCCTCAATGGGTTGAACAACTACAAGCGCTAGGGTTCCTCAAACGTCAGGCAGACACGACGAAAGGCGCAACTGGCTGGATTCTGTATTTTGACATACGACAATACAAAGAAACGCCAGATTGGCTTAACGCACGAAACTGGGCGCATCCAGAACGATGGAACAAAGATCGCTGGTAATGGGATCTGAGCAATATCATGTTCGGATTCGGTGGAATCGGATGCAGGGAACACGGAAAGGCTCCAGGACAATCATGATTTAACATAATATCTATTATGCGAAGCATGACACGTGACCTGAGTTACTACTGAGAACACACGCCAAAAGAAAACGGACCCCTTACGGGATCCGTTTCATCCATATAAAAGCCTGTAGTTAACAAGCTGCCAGAAAGGTTTCAGATCAGCGAATACCTAACTGACTCAAATCCCGGACTGCACCGCGATCTGCCGAAGTTGTCATGGCCGCATAGGCCTTGAGTGCTTGGCTGACGACACGATCACGATTCTCCGGATGCCAGGCATCGGCGCCTCGCGACTCCATGTGTGAACGACGTGCGGCTAAGTCCTCATCGCTGACGAGCAGATTGATGGTGCGGTTCGGAATATCGATCACAATCGTATCGCCTTCTTCAACTAGACCAATCGTGCCGCCCGATGCAGCCTCCGGTGAAGCATGGCCGATCGAAAGTCCCGAGGTACCGCCGGAGAAGCGTCCATCCGTCAACAAGGCACACGCCTTACCCAACCCCTTCGACTTGAGATAACTCGTGGGATACAGCATCTCCTGCATCCCAGGGCCGCCTTTAGGACCTTCATAGCGGATCACAACGACATCACCAGCGACAATATGCTCAGCCAGAATTGCCTCAACCGCACTATCCTGTGATTCGAACACGCGTGCACGCCCCGTAAAGTGCCAGATGGACGGATCCACGCCGGCAGTCTTGACGATGCACCCATCACGCGCAATATTGCCAAACAAGACGGCAAGACCGCCCTCCTTGCTGTATGCATGCGTTAAATCACGAATACATCCTGCGCTGCGATCCGTATCGGTACTCGGCCAGCGTGTGTCTTGAGAGAACGCTGTTTGGGTTGGAATTCCCGCCGGCCCCGCGCGATAGAACATGTCTGCCTCCGCGCGAACCGTAGGGCGTACGATATCCCACTGATCAAGCGCGGCGGCCATACTGGTGCTATGCACCGTGGGTAGATCACGGTTCAACATACCCGCACGATCCAGCTCGCCCAGTATTCCCATGACGCCGCCTGCACGATGTACATCTTCCATGTGATACAGCGGTGTACTGGGCGCAACCTTGCACAAATTCGGCACTCTACGACTCATCCGGTCAATATCCGGCATGGTGAAATCCACGCCGGCTTCATGGGCAGCGGCCAAAAGATGCAACACCGTATTGGTTGAACCGCCCATTGCAATATCCAATGCCATTGCGTTTTCAAAGGCCGCGAAGCTGGCAATCGATCGAGGAAGTACCGTGTAGTCATCCTGCTCGTAATGACGCTTGGCCAGACTGACAATCACACGCCCGGCCTCAAGGAAGAGTTCGCGCCGGTCAGCATGCGTTGCCAGTAATGAGCCATTGCCGGGCAGCGATAATCCTAGCGCTTCGGTCAGGCAGTTCATGGAGTTAGCCGTAAACATGCCGGAACAGGAACCACAGGTCGGACAGGCCGAGCGCTCGATCTGGGCCAAGTCCTCGTCACTCACGGAATCATCTGCCGCCTGAACCATCGCATCCACGAGATCGAGCTTGATGATTTCGTCCGAATTCGCGAGACGCGTCTTACCCGCTTCCATCGGCCCACCGGAAACGAACACGACCGGGATATTGAGCCGTAACGCCGCATTGAGCATACCGGGTGTGATCTTGTCGCAGTTCGAAATACACACCAGCGCATCCGCGCAATGCGCATTGACCATGTATTCGATCGAGTCCGCGATCAAATCACGTGATGGCAAGCTGTACAGCATCCCACCGTGACCCATGGCTATCCCGTCATCCACGGCGATGGTGTTGAATTCCTTGGCGACCCCCCCTGCCCGTTCAATCTCACGTGCGACCAGTTGCCCCATGTCTTTTAGATGAACATGACCCGGCACAAACTGAGTGAACGAATTGGCAATAGCAATAATTGGTTTGCCGAAATCGCCATCCTTCATGCCGGTTGCTCGCCACAAGGCTCGCGCGCCCGCCATATTTCGACCATGAGTGGTGGTACGTGAACGGTATTCAGGCATCTTTCTCTCCTACCAAAAGCGATACGGACTCAACAGTCTGAGTCTTAAAATTAGTCAATGATATCCACCAGCGTGCCAACGGGTACCTGATTGAACAGCGCAATAACCTGTTTATTTTTCATGCGGATACATCCATGGGACTCCGGGGTCCCAATCAAACCCTCCTCAGGAGTGCCATGAATGTAAATGTAACGTTTATGCGAGTCCACACCGGGCCCCTCGTTCACGCCGGGCTCCAGGCCCTGCAACCACATGATTCGGCTGGTGACATCATCGCCCTCCCCCTTCACCGGCTGCGTCAATATCTTGGCCAGATCCCCGGTGGGTCGGCGGGCTTTGAAAATCATCCCGATAGGTTCATGATCACCGAATTTTTCAGCAATTTTGTGCAAGCCCAAAGGCGTTCGATTACTGCCGTTCGTGTTGCCAATACCGTAGGCCGAGCTGGAAACCGGATAGGTGGCGCTCAGCCGGCCCAGTTCGAACAAATAGAGCCGTTGCTCATGTACCGACACGATGATAAATGGCGCATCTGCCGCCTGCGATGCGGCCAGGATTTTGGTCACATGGAGGCGTGCGGCCTGAACAGCAGCAGGCACTTTATCCATAGCATTGTGCTCAACGGGATTGGCAGCCATTACCTCAGAACTCCCGATAACACTCGCCATAAGCAATGCTGTCACAAGTAACGCTTTGTGTCCCATACGATGAATGATCGAAAAGTATCGACGCTGGTTGTCCTGCCGGTAACGCCTACTGAACATTGTACAAACCTACCGCAACGATATCGCGGGACCGTGGATCGCCGTCGCTACTTTTGGCCTGATCGTTACGACGATTAGCCACATCATCGAGATAAGCCTGATCCACATCACCGGTCACATATTCCCCAGTAAAGCATGAGCAATCGAAGGACTTGAGCGATGGGTTGCCGATCCGTACGGACTCGATCAAATCGTCCATATCTTGATAAATCAGATAATCGGCACCGATGGCGGCCCGAATTTCTTCTACATCGCGATCATGGGCGACAAACTCGTTGGCGGCAGGCATATCGATACCGTACACATTCGGATAACGTACAGGTGGCGCCGCCGACGCTAGGTAGACCTTGTTCGCACCGGCTTCCCGGGCCATGCGGATAATCTCGCTCGACGTCGTGCCTCGTACGATCGAATCGTCGACGAGCAACACGTTCTTACCCCGAAATTCGAGATCGATGGCATTCAATTTCTGACGGACGGAACGCTTCCGCTGTTCCTGCCCTGGCATGATGAAGGTTCGGGCAATATAGCGATTTTTCACAAACCCTTCGCGGTACTTGAGGTTCATGTTGACCGCGATTTCAAGCGCTGCCGTTCGGCTGGTATCCGGGATCGGGATAACAACATCGATATCGTGATCCGCCCATTCGCGCATGATCTTGGCCGCCAACCGCTCACCCATCCGCATACGGGCACGGTAGACCGAAACATCATCGATAATCGAATCAGGACGCGCCAGATAAACGTACTCAAAGATACAGGGGGTATATTGAGCCTGATCGGCACACTGCTTCAGAGACACAACGCCATCCGTCGTGATGAAAATGGCTTCACCCGGCGCCAGATCACGGATCAGCTCGAAGTCGCTCGCTTCAATCGCAACGGATTCCGATGCAATCATGTACTCCGTAAATCCGTTCGCGACCTTACGTTGACCGAAACAGACCGGCCGAATACCCGAGGGATCTCGGAAGGCAAAAATTCCACGACCAGCAATCAGACCGATCACGGCGTAGGCGCCCTTCACCCGACGATGCACCCCACGAATTGCGGAAAATACATCGTCTACCGCCGGTTCGTCACCGGCCGTTGCGGCGAGTTCATGCGCAAAAACATTCAGCAATACTTCTGAATCGGAGTTGGTATTGATGTGACGATGATCGGTGCGCTGAATTGATGCCCGAAGCTCGTCTACATTGGTCAGGTTGCCATTGTGACCCAGCGCAATGCCAAAGGGCGCATTCACATAAAAAGGCTGCGCCTCGGCGGAAGAATCGCAGCCCGCCGTGGGATAGCGAACATGACCAATACCCATGTTCCCCAAAAGTTGCCGCATGTGGCGGGTATGAAACACGTCTTTTACCAGACCGTTTTCCTTGCGCAGAAACAGTCGTTGTTCCTCACAGGTAAGAATTCCAGCGGCATCCTGCCCGCGATGCTGTAACAGGGTTAACCCGTCGAACAACAGCTGGTTGACTGGGCTATTAGCCACAATACCGATAATGCCGCACATGAAATTATGAACCCCGAAAAAGTGAATTCGAAAAGAAATACGTTGACGTAAATATCAACGATCAAGAATGAAAATACACCGCAATTTTGGCGGGCAGTAACGCGTGAATCCAGTTAGCAACAATCATGAATTGCGGAATGAATATCGAAGACTGCCACCAATTCTCTTTTGGCATGGCGGTCAATTCTGCCAAGAGCACCAGAACGGAAACAATGAAGACACCGCGCGCGAGGCCAAAGACCATGCCGACCGAGCGATCAGTCCCGCTCAGGCCCGTTTTGTTGACGAGCGTTGAAATAATCCAATTGATGATCCCCCCGATGATCAGCACCGCCACAAACAGCACCAGAAATGCCAGCGCAACTCGTGCCGAGGGGATATCAACAGCTTGGGGCACAAACGCGGCCGCCGACTGGGAAAAACCCATCGCAATCACAAAGGCGGCAATCCACGTCAAAAGAGACAGAACTTCTTTGACAAACCCCCGCACCAACGAAATCAAGGTGGAAACCAGTACAACGCCAATAATGGCGTAATCAACAATACTCATAGAAAATCACTTGGCGGTAGGTTGGAACAAGAAGGAGTCATCCGTATCACTTCGGCATCACGAGGCCGTCTCTACCCAGGCGCTCACGAAGCTGCATGGTAGTTTTAACCGCCTGTTCACGCGTGGCAAACGGGCCAACCCGTACGCGCCAAACTGTGCCCTTTTTAGCAAACAAGGGATAGATATCCACCTTGAAGCCTGCGTCGTTCACGGATTTAGCCAAGCCACGCGCGTTCAACTCATCAGAAAAACTGCCCAGTTGAACTACCCATTCCTCACCCTTGGCAGGTTTTGCTGCTGACGAGGTATCGGCACCTGATGCCACCTCCGTCCGGGGTTTCGACTCAACCGGAGGTGCTATTTTGCTTGGCGACGGCTGAGGTACTGAAGCAGATGAAGGTTGCCGATCCTTGACGGTTGACGCGGGCGGGGCGGACGGGCTGGTCGGCGCATCTGCAGAATCTGTTGGCATTGAGCTTTCGGACTGAGTTAACGGCACACCGGAAGGTATCGCGCCGTCCGCCGGGGCTGTGGGCACTGAAGGCTTTGGTTCTTCGGCGGACAGGAAGGATGCAGGGGGATTTTTCAAAGCCGCCTGTTGCTCTGGCGACGGTTTGGGGACCGCGACCTGTGCTGGCTGTGCAACAACCGGAGCCGGAGGAACAGGTAACACAGCCGGGGTTTTCAACCCGCCACCATCCATCCAAGGGGGCAAGATCAGAACGGCGAGTGCGACCACGACCAGTGCGCCCAGCAACCGCTGGCGGAGGCGGTTCGGCGTTTTCTGTTGCGTTTCCTGTTCAGACAAGACGGGCTCCTGTACGGCTCAATTCGGGCCGAATACGGCTCACGGTAAGGAAGGATCCGAAAATCACGATCTGATCTCCAGCGGCACTGCGAGCCAATGCCTGATTATACGCATGAACGATCCCCTTTTCATTGAACACCCCCTCCCCGCCCATGCTTACCACCGCCGTACGCAATCGTTCACCAGACGCTGCACGAGCCCCATCAAGCTCGGCTAGAAACCATGCATCAAATAACGGCATCCCAAGCGCAACCATGGCCTCGATTGGCTTGTCGGCCAAGGCAGAAAACACGGCATAACGCTTACAGCCATCACATAACATGCTGTTTTTAGATATATTTTCAAGAAGGGCCGTCAAAGAATCCTCATTATGAGCCACATCCAGGGTGACGAGCCGCCCGTCCAGCGCCCAGCGTTCGAACCGACCGATCACGGATGCCGTCAACAAACCTTGCCTGATTGATTCATTCGAAATGTGCAGCGGATTGCCTGGATGTCGTAGCAACGCAACAACACCCGCTGCATTGCGAACCTGGTGGGCGCCCAAAAGTCGCGGGGTCGGCCAATGGCTAACAGCACTTTTTACACTCAACGACCAAGATTCCGGTTGTGTCTGTATTGAAAACTCATGGCCGGATACCCATAAGTCGGCGCCCACTGATCGCCCCGTGTCAGCAATCGTCTGTTCAGGTTGCGCATCCATATAGACCGCCGGTTGACCGGCACGCAAAATACCTGCCTTTTCACGTGCAATCGAGACCCGATCGTTCCCCAGAATAGCCTGGTGGTCCAGCCCGATAGCGGTAATCAGCGCCAGATTCGCATCAAGCACATTGACGGCATCAAGGCGTCCGCCCAGGCCGACTTCGAGAATCCAGACATCCAGTTCGGCAGCAGAAAACGCGATAAAGGCTGCCAATGTGGCCCATTCGAAATAGGTAAGCGTTTCTGAACCTGGCTGATTGAAAAGCACTTCAAACGCCGCCACAAGCGGTTCTGGTCGGATATCCAAACCATCAATTCGAAACCGTTCCGTAAACGACACCACATGCGGCGAGGTATAGGCCCCGACCCGGTACGTCTCGGCCCGAAGGATGGATTCGAGCAAGGCGACAGATGACCCCTTGCCATTGGTACCCGCGACCGTAATGACAAACGGCACTTGATAGCCCTGCGACACGAGCGACCGCCAGATGCAGCGAACCCGTTCCAGACCGAGTTCGATCCGGTGGGGATCACGATTCTCGAGCCAGCTGAGCCAGCAATTCAAGTCATTGCGATCCGTGGGTAATTCGAGGGGCCAGGAAGATGCAGCGGACAAGTGAAGTGGCTCAGGCCTTGAGGGCCGGCGCATCACGATGCTGCATCATGGCAATGAGGCCAGCAATTTTTTCACGTAATTCGTGACGGGGAACAATCAGATCGATCGCACCATGTGCCAACAGGAATTCACTGCGCTGGAAACCGTCCGGCAGGGTTTCACGCACGGTCTGTTCAATAACCCGCGGACCGGCAAAACCGATCAGGGCATTCGGTTCGGCAATTTGCACATCGCCCAACATGGCCAACGAGGCAGAAACACCGCCCATGGTCGGGTCGGTCAATACCACAATGAAGGGTAGTTCAGCCTTGCTCAAACGGGTAAGTGCGGCCGATGTCTTTGCCATTTGCATCAACGAAAACAACGCTTCCTGCATTCGCGCGCCGCCGGAAGCCGTAAAGCAAATTAGCGCCGTCCGCTTCTCAATCGCGGCATGAACAGCGCGAACAAATTTTTCACCAACCACCGAGCCCATCGATCCGCCCATAAAGGCGAAATTGAAGGCGGCAACGGTCACGGGGATATTTTGCAGCCGGCCCCGCATTACGATGAGGGCATCGGTCTCTTCCGTCGATTTCTGGCTGGCTGTCAGACGATCACGATACTTTTTTTGATCACGAAATTTCAGCATGTCTACCGGAGCGATACCGGTAAACAATTCCTCGCGGGCAGTCCCATCCAGAAAATAATCCAGGCGTTCCCGTACGCCAATGCGCATATGGTGGCCACATGTGGGACAAACCTGCTGATTGCGCTTTAATTCATCTCGATAGAGCACTGCATCGCAACCGGCACATTTGACCCAGAGCCCTTCCGGCACCCCGCGCTTTTCAGTGCTCTGAATACGAATCCGTGAAGGCAATAATTTCTCTAACCAATTCATATTGATAACCCCAGAATGTTCCGTTTTACGCCTTGGTTGGAATCGATTCATCCAGGGCATGACGAATGCCCACGATGAAATCTCGAACCTCAGCCAACAAGGTGGACGATGGTCGTTCCTGAATCGGGTGATCAGCAATCAGCTGCACCAGCGTACTGCCTATGATCACGGCATCAGCCACGCGACTCACTGCGCGCGCTGTCTCGGCATTTCGAATACCGAATCCGACGCCCACCGGCAGACTGCAATCCGTGCGGATCATCGCCAACCGTGCATCCAGAGCCTCAATATCGAGATTCTGAGCACCCGTGACCCCTTTGAGGGACACGTAGTACACAAACCCGGATGCCAATTTCGCAATCAGACGTACGCGTTCGGGCGATGTCGTCGGGGCAATTAGGAAAATAGGATCAATGTGAGCGGCACGATAGGCGGCAGCAGTCGGTTCAGCTTCTTCCGGTGGTAAATCCACCGTCAACACACCATCGACGCCAGATTCAGCCGCATGTCGGGCAAACGCATTCACCCCCATGGCTTCGATCGGATTTTGGTACCCCATCAACACAACCGGCGTTCGTTGATCCGTTTTGCGAAACGCACGAACGATATCCAGAACATCTTTGAGTCCGACGCCATGGGCCAGCGCACGCTCATGGGCCAAGGCAATCACCGGCCCATCCGCCATGGGATCGGAAAAAGGCACCCCCAGCTCAATGACATCGGCGCCACCGGCAACCAGGGCATGCATCAAATCCAGGGTATAGGCCGGCGCCGGATCACCCGCCGTGATGTAGGGAATCAGGGCAGTGCGATTCTCAGTCTTGAGCCGGGCAAACAAAGGGGTTAAACGACTCACAGGGTAATTCCTTCCATCTTGGCCACGGTATTGATGTCCTTGTCGCCACGGCCGGACAGATTCACCAGGATAATCTTGCCCTCCCCGTATTTAGCCGCCAGTTTGCGTGCATAGGCAACCGCATGTGAAGACTCAAGTGCAGGAATAATGCCTTCATAACGCATCACATCATGGAAGGCACTCATTGCTTCGGCGTCGGTAATCGCATCGTAGGTCACTCGTCCGATATCCTTAAGCCAACTATGTTCGGGGCCCACACCCGGATAATCCAGCCCTGCGGAAATAGAATGGGTGGCCATAATCTGGCCGTTGTCGTCTTCCATCAAGTAGGTGCGATTGCCGTGCAACACACCAGGCCGGCCCGCCGTCAGCGGTGCGGCATGACGACCGGTTTCCACGCCATCGCCCCCCGCCTCGGCCCCATACAGGGCGACCGACTCATCAGCCAGAAAGTCGTGAAAAATGCCGATGGCATTCGATCCGCCGCCCACACAGGCAACGATAGCATCCGGCAAACGACCGGTCTTCTCCAGAATCTGGGCCTTGGCCTCACGCCCGATGACGGACTGGAAATCCCGGACCATCTGCGGATAAGGATGAGGACCGGCGACCGTGCCAATGATGTAGAACGTATTGTCGACGTTGGTTACCCAATCGCGCATGGCCTCGTTCAATGCATCCTTGAGTGTTCGCGTGCCGGATTCGACCGGTACCACCGTGGCCCCGAGCAGTTTCATGCGATATACATTGGGCTGCTGACGAATCACATCTTCGGCGCCCATATAGATCACGCACTCCAGCCCCAAACGAGCCGCAACGGTGGCAGTGGCCACACCATGCTGCCCTGCCCCGGTCTCGGCGATGATGCGCGTCTTGCCCAATCGCTTGGCCAGCAGTGCCTGACCGATCGCATTGTTGATCTTGTGCGCGCCGGTATGATTCAGATCCTCGCGCTTGAACCAGATTTCAGCCCCATAGGCATCACTCATGCGGGCCGCGCGATACATTGCGGAAGGCCGTCCCACGTAGTCCTTCAGGTCCGTTTCGAATTCACGGATGAAATCCGGATCAGTGCGGTAATGCTCATAGGCATCCTGCAACTCCTGAATCGCACCCATGAGGGTTTCGGCCACATATTTGCCGCCATATTCGCCAAACCGGCCGTGTTCGTCGGGAAACTGTGTAAAATCAATGACGGACGGCTCCACTGCAGGCGTCGTCGGTACCGTGTCTTTAGTTTGCATGGTTCACTCTACTCATAAATTCTTGGATTTTTTCTGCGCTTTTGATGCCGGGCGCGGACTCCACGCCACTGGACACATCCACGCCGTAGGGATGCACGGCAGAAATGGCTGTCGACACATTGTGCGCCGTCAGCCCGCCGGCCAGAATCAGGGGTTGTCGTGGATGATGGCCCTGATCATCAATTTGAGGCCAATGCGACCAATCAAACGTTGCGCCCGACCCTCCGAGTTCACCCGTCACATGGCTGTCGAGCAGAAACCCACGCGCGGTCGAGTGATCCGCAACCAGATCCGACCAACAGCCCGAATCCGTCAACCAATCTGTGCCGATGGCCTTGATATAAGGCCGTGAAAACTGGCGACAAAAAATCCCAGTTTCAGCACCGTGGAATTGCAACAGGTCGGGACCCAGCGCCTCAATGACATCCTGAACCCAGGATGTATCGGGATCGAGGAAAAGCGCCACCGATTGAACGAACGGTGGCAATTCAGCAAACAAGAGCCGCGCCTGATCGATCGTCAGCGCCCGACGGCTCGCCGGGACAAACACAAAACCCAGCGCATCCGCACCCGCACTTACCGCCGCCCGAATATCCTCGACGCGCGTCAAGCCACAAATCTTCACGCGGGTTCGCACCTGCGCCGGAGCATTGTTCGGAGGAATCACAGCCTGCATGGTTTTTGAGTATGCCGATACATCGGGTTCAGAAGAAGAAGCGCGAATTCTAGCAGCTTGTCGGTGGAAATTCGCCCAACGGCGACCAAAATACCGGCAAACTGCGCGGGGGCGGGACGGCAAAATGCGCCGGGTACCGCACATTCACCAAGTAAAGACCCTCGGCAGGTGCCGTAATCCCCGCGACCGATCGATGGCGCGCTTCCAGTACGGCGAGAATCGATTCAGGCATCTGTTCACCGGTACCGATCGGCAGCAGGGTTCCGACGATATTGCGGACCATATGATGGAGAAAGGCATTCGCCGTTATATCGAGGTAGAGATAGTCTCCCTGCCGCTGAACGCTGAACGATTCGATTGTCCGAACCGGGCTCAACGCCTGACAATCCCGTGCGCGAAAACTGCTGAAGTCATGCTTGCCTAACAAATGTTGACCCGCTTCGTGCATGGCATCGGCGTCCAACCACGCACGATACCAAGTCACCCGCTCACGATTCAATGCCGCCCGTGTTTGCCGATTCAGGATGACATAGCGATAGCTGCGTGCGGTGGCACTGAATCGGGCATGAAAATCATCAGGCACCAGCTGCGCCCACAACAGGGTGATATCCGGCGGAAGAAAAAAAGTCCCCCCCATCAACCAGGCATGATCGGCACGCTGGACCGGGGTTTCGAAATGAACGACCTGATAGGTGGCATGAACCCCCCTATCCGTCCGGCCCGCACAGACAACCACGACCGGTTCATTGGCCACGCGCGACAGGGCGGTTTCCAGTTGAGCTTGGACCGAATCGACTTCCGATTGGCGCTGCCAGCCATGGTAGGGTGAGCCATCATATTCAACAGCAAGAGCAATGCGGGGCATGATCGAGAAACGTTCCTAGTGTGCAAAGAACGATCATCTTAACCAAAATCCCCAAAGATCCTTCAGATCCGCTCACGGTGCCTATATTAGGAAATGCTTATAAACTTCTTGTATGTATGCGTAAATTAATTACAATCTTTCACGCCAAGCGTGCGATACAGCGGTATAAAGATACTTGGTCACCCGTAAAAATACTCTTCGAACAGGCAGGGCTTCAATGACAACAGACGAAACATCACCCGAATGGAATCTTCCCACCGCGGGGTTTTCATTCGGTATCGTCTGGGGAATGGTCGCCTTGCTGAGCAGCGCATCCGTCCTGGCTGATACCCCACAGGCAATCCACACCCTAAATATACCGACGCCCATGGCAAGCCCGGCAGCCGAATTGACGATACAGGACGCCATCAAACAGGCGCTGAACCAGAACCCCGTTATGCAGCAGTCCCAGGCGGCAATTTCACAGGCACGAGGTGCCATCCAGGAAGCAAACGGACACCTACTACCCCAACTCGATCTTACCGTCGGCGCCATGGCTTCGAACAATGCCCTCAATGTCTTCGGCATGAAGCTTAATCAGGGGAATGCCAACTTTAACGATTTTGGCGTGCAGCAATTCTTTGCGAACGCCGGACCGAACTTCGGCAATCTTGCCGGGGCAAGCAGCACCCCACCCGATGAATTGAATCATCCGGGCTGGTACCACAACTTTCAAACATCCCTGAAACTGTCGATACCCATCTATAACGGGGGCAAAATCCGCGCGATGCGCCGCCAAGCGGAGGCCTACCTGCAAGCAGCGCAATCCGGCGACATTGCCGCCCGACAGCACCTGATTCTTCAGGTCGTCCAGGCCTATGCGGGCATTGATGCCGCCACGGCTTTTGTCGAAGTCACCCGCGAGGCAGTCGATGCAGCCCAATCCTACATGAACCTGAGTGATCGATTGTACAAGCAGGGTGTTGTTTCAAAAAGTGATTTGCTGCACGCACAGGTCAACTTGGGGGACATACAGCTCCGTCATCAACAGGCCCTGGATCAGCGGGCAAATGCCAATGATGGCCTGCGCGTCATTCTGGGTATGGACGCAAGTAAGCCTTTTACTGTCGACGAGTTGATAAAAATCGCTTCACCCAGCGGCACCCTTGCCGAAGCCCGCTCGCTCGCGCTTGACCACAATCCGCAAATCCAGGCGCTCACCCAACAAATCGACGCCGCACGATCCGGTGTTTCTGCGGCGCGCTCTATCTATAAACCCCAGTTCAATCTCGTGGCGCAGCAGGATTGGAACAGCCACAACCCCGGCCTGAAAAATGACTCGTATACCATCGGTGGTGTGATGAGCTGGAATTTGCTGGACTTCGGTGCGCGTTCGGGCCAGGTCGATCGAGCCGTCGCGGGATTGAGTGCCGCACAGGCCCAACAACAAATCGCCCTGAACCAGCTGTTGAGCCAGGTTGGTGAAGTCTGGCGCGCCGCCCGGCTCGCCGATCAGCGCCTGCAGGTCAAGCAACTCGCCATTGGCCAAAACGATGAAGCCGTGCGACTTGAAAAATTGCGGTATGCCCAGGGACTATCGACTATGACCAACCTGTTGCAGACCCAGGCCGAGCTCGACAAAGCGCGCGCCGAGTTTGTCCAGGCTCAATATGAATTAGTGCTGCAACGGGCAAACCTCTTGTTGGCCACCGGTCAACTGGAACCGGAAGCCATCGGTGCGGTTCCGCTCCACGAAACCAACGCCTCAAATCCCTCACTCAAGGTATCCAGCCGTCATGCCCGCCACTAACCCTAACCTGCCGAAGGCGTTGCGTCTCGCCCCCCTTTTGCTGCTCGCACTGAGCCTGGCCGGATGCGGACACGACGAAACCACAAACCACGCATCCCCGTCAGCCCCGACCGAGCTAAAGACTAAGGGCCAGATTACCGAAGTTCACAGCCAGACATTACCGGTTGTGGCGGCGTTCCCTGGCTCCGTCATCACGTCGGATCAGGTGTCGGTTTCTTCTCGGGTCATGGGCTATGTGCACAGTGTTGATGTCCATGAGGGCCAGGTGGTCAAGGCCGGACAAACCCTGCTGACCATTGATTCTGCCGATGTAACCGGTGCGATCGGGCAGGCCCAGGCCGGTGTTGGCAAGGCCCTGGCCGGTTTGAACAACGCTAAGGCCAACTATGAGCGTTATCGCGTCCTATTTCAGGAAAACGCCGTCCCGAAACAAGTTTTCGAACAGATGCAAACAGCCTACAAGGTCGCGCAAAGCAACTACACAGCCGCGCAATCCGCTCTGGAACAAGCCAAAGCCCAGTTGACCTATGTCAAGATCACCGCACCATTTGCAGGCACCATCACCAGCCGAATGGTCGACGCCGGCCAGATGGCCTACCCCAGTGCGCCATTGATGGTTCTGCAAGGTGGTGGGCGCAAACAGGTCGAAGTGCAGCTGAACAACCAGGCATTTGCCACCATCAAAGTGGGCGAGCCGATTACCATTCGCTATACCGACTTCAACGGCAACAAACATCAGTTCCAGGGCCCCGTCGAACGCATGGTCGAGGCGACCGACCCGATCAGCCACACCCACACCGTCAAGATCGGCATACCCGATAACATCGATGTACGAAGCGGTAATTATGTCGAAGTCACTGTCGTCGTCGACCATGAACCGGGTATCACCATACCGATCTCCGCCCTGCACAACCGTGGAGGGTTGGCGGGTGTTTTCGTCGTCGATGCGCATGATCGAGCGTGGTTCCGAATGGTCCGACCTGGCCAGATCCTGCAGGATCGGCAGGTCATTCTGGCCGGTTTGCAGCCGGGTGAACGAGTGGTCACTCGTGCCGATGATCGGCTTCAAAACGGCATACTGATCGAAGCAGCCCCGGTGTCGTCGCAAGAAAAATCTTCATCATGAGCGAACAGAACCAGTCCACCCCTGCGCCCAAAGCGGCCAATCTGAACCTTGCCGGAAAGCTTGCCTTTGGTTTCCTGCACTCGAAAATCACAGCACTGATCATGATCGCCCTCACCCTATTCGGGTTGATGGCATTCTTCATCACACCTCGTTTGTATAACCCGGAAATCGTGGTTCCAGGGGCACAAATCCTGGTACAGAGAGCGGGCAATAGCGCCCTGCAGATTCAGGAACAGGTCGTGAAGCCTCTGGAAGCCATCATGGCTGGCATCAAGGGGGTTGATCACACCTATGGTTATGCCGTGAATGACGTGGGCATTGTGACCGTGGCATTCAAAGTAGGCAGCAATGAAGAACGCAGCCTGATTTTGTTGTACAACCAGTTGTCCCGCAACATGGATCGGTTGCCGCAAGGCACCAGCCAGCCCCTGGTCAAAAGCATCGGGATTACCGACGTGCCCGTCATGACCATCACGCTAAGTTCGGCCACGATGAATGGCGTGGCGCTGCGCACACTGGGCGAGCGCGTACTGAATCAATTGCAGAGCGTTCCGGACGTCGGAAACAGCCAGGTCATCGGCGGCCATCGCGAAATTCTCTCGGTCGAAATCGATCCACAACGACTAAGCAGCACCGGCATCGCGCTGGACACCATCCTCAAACTGCTTCGCGCATCGAATGTGGTATTGCCGGGTGGCGATCTCGTCAACAACGACACCCGTACGGCACTGCGGATTAATGCGGCATTCCTGAACGCCACCGAGCTGGGTGAAATCATCATCGGTGCCCACGATCAGCATCCGGTATTTCTGCGCGATGTTGCGACCATCAAGCTGGCGCCTCAAGAAAATGATCAATCCTCCTATTTTGCCTACGGCCCCGGCAATGCCGAAGGCTACCCGGCAGCCGATGCCGTTCCCGCCGTCACGCTGGCCATCGGCAAGCGCGCAGGGGCCAATGCAGTAACGGTAACGCAAGCCGTACAGAAAAAACTCAAGATCATCGAGCAGCAGATGGTGCCGAAAGATGTGCATGTCACGATCACCCGGGATTATGGCAAGCGGGCGAATGATGCCGTCAATCTCCTGATGGAACACCTGATGATCGCCGTTCTGGTGGTGCTGATCATCCTGTTCTTCTTCCTGGGCTGGCGCGAAGCGCTCATTGTGACTCTGACCGTACCTCTGACGCTCTTTGTGGTTCTGGGGGTCGGTTTTGTCATCGGGCAAACCATCAACCGAATATCGCTATTTGCGCTCATTCTCTCACTGGGCCTGCTGGTGGATGCCGCCATTGTCGTCATCGAAAATATCCACCGCCATATTCATGAAGGTACTGAGAAATCCTTTGGCGATCTGTTGGTGCGCGCCACCAATGAAATCGGTAACCCAACCAATATCGCCACCATCGCCGTCATCCTTGCCTTTGTGCCCATGGCGTTTGTTACCGGCATGATGGGCCCCTTCATGCTGCCGATCCCGATCAATGTGCCCGTCGCCATGGTCGCCTCCCTGATTCTGGCCTATATCGTCGTGCCCTGGACGGCTTATCGCTGGTTGGGCGGTAAAGCCAAAAAACAGATGGCCGAACGCGAAGCTCATAAAGACGAGCCGCACAAACCCGACTGGATGCAACGGCTTTATGTATTCATCGTCCGGCCACTGCTGGGCAGCCGGGGACTCTCGCTGTTCTTCCTTCTGGCCGTACTGGGGCTGATGATTGCTTCCATGATCATGCCTGCCTGGCAGTTCATTCGCCCTTCCGGCATGAATGGTCCGCTGAGTGCCGGTGGTGTCAGTCTGAAGATGCTGCCAGAAGGCAACGTCAGCACCTTTGTCATGGAAATAGATACGCCGGCGGGCACCGCGCTTGAAGAAACCCGTCGGGTTGCTGATGGGGTAGGTCAGGTCTTGGGACAAAGCCCTTATGTCACCAATTATCAGACCTTTGTAGGCCGAACTGCACCGTTGACCTTTGCTGGCATGGTTCGGGGCGACATGATGCGTGTAGGCAGCAATATCGCGCAAATTCGTGTCAACCTTGTGCCGCTGCATGACCGACCGGATACCGAGGTCGTTGCAGCAAAAATCTGGCATCAGCTTGCGGCCGTTCGCAAACAATTCAAGCCCGCAATCGTCAAACTGTATCTGACCCCGCCCGGCCCACCGGTTCGGTCACAGATTCTGGCGCGTATTCACGGCCCAAATTACGCAGAACTCCGCACAATCGCGGCCCAGGTCAAGGAAAAGTTCAACAACGTTTACGGCATAATCAACGTCGATGACAGCATCACCGCGACAGCACCGGAGTACCTGATCGATATCAATCGTCAGAAGGCCATGCAGTCCGGTGTGGTACCCGCCCAGGTCGCTCAACTGATCCACGAATATGTTCAGGGGACCACCGTCGGTTCACTGCATGAGTCGTCATCGGCCGAACCCATTGATATCGTCTTGCGACTTCGTCCAGAAGATCGCGCCTCGATTCAGCAGATTCGCGATCTCACCATAACCGGCGCTCAGGGCAAGCAGATCCCGGTGGGCAGTTTGGTCGATATCGTCAAATCCAGTGTCGATAAGCCAATCATGGACCGTGATCAGCATCCCGTCGTTTATGTTCAGGGGGACCTGCTGGGTAGCTCACCCGTCTATGCCACCCTCACACTGAACAAATGGCTGGACAACATGCACCTCGGCAATCAGGTCACACTCACGACGGGAAATCTTGGCTTTGTGGACACCCAACCGCAGGACATTCAGAAATACCAGCTGCTCTGGGGTGGCGACATGCGTCTGACCCTTGATGTGTTCCGAGACCTGGGCGCCGCGTTCATTGTGGCCCTCGTGTTCATCTATCTGCTGCTGGTGGCGTACTACCAATCCTTCATGCTGCCGGTCATCGTGATGGGCGCGATCCCACTGACGCTGGTGGGCATTTTCCCGGGTCACTGGCTCTTTGATATGCCCTTCAATGCGACCTCCATGATCGGCTTCATTGCACTGGCTGGCGTTGTCGTGCGTAATTCGTTGCTGTTGATCGACTTTATCCTCGATTACCGCAAGCAGGGTTTCGACCTGAAGGAATCCGTAATCACAGCAGGTGCAGTTCGTTTCCGCCCCATTCTGCTGACTGCCTTGGCGATCATCTTCGGTTCATCCGTCATGATCAGCGACCCGGTATTCGGTGGGTTGGCCGTGTCCCTCATTTTCGGCACGCTGGCATCCACGCTGCTCACCCTGATTGTGATTCCCATCCTGTACTATTTCTGGCAGCTCGACACCCAGATACGTGCACACAAACGCGCGCTCAAACTGGAACACGCCCCAATCAACTGACTCGGGATCGATTACTGGCTACAACGAACGCGCATCTACCGCCGAATTCGCTATGATGAAGGCGGTGGTCTGTAGCGGGAATCGCTACCGTACCAGATGACAAATCGGCATACCGCCGTAGAACGCGAGCGAATCCGATCACAAAACGCTACACTTCTCCCAAACTGTCCCAAAAACACCCCATTTCCTTTTTGAAGAGTTCATACATGCGTGTCATCCCGGTTTTCCTGGTCGTTGGTATGGTGCTATCGGCCTGCAGCGCCCTGCCCCATCCCCAGTTGAGCCCTACTCCCAGCCCGAAGGCTGGTGATGCATCGCTGATGCCTTCAACGGCAAAGCAGCACAAGGCAACCCCAGTAGCCAAACTCGACAAGAATCCCATTTTCTTGATCATGGCCGGTGAATTGGCCGGGCAGTCCGGGCACCTGGACCAAGCGGCTGAATACTATTTCAACGCCGCCCAAGAAACAGATGATGTCGCCATCCTCTCACGCGCCACCCAGGTCGCTCTCGCGGCCAAACGCTTTGACCTGGCCGCCCAAACGGCACAACGCTGGTCTGTCCTTGAACCGGTATCCGTCAAGGCGGCGGCCAGTCGAACCATTTCTGAGATTCAGCTCGGTCATATGGACGCGGCTGATACGGCACTGACCCAATGGCTCAAAAACGACCACGCGGATACGCTGAGCGCAGCACTCAATGAACTGGGCAGTTACCTCGAAAGCAACGTCCCCCGCGATATGGCCATCGCCTACACCGATCACCTCGCCGCACGTTACCCCGACCAAGAAGATGCGCAGCTTGTGGTCGCGAAGCTCAACCTGAAATTCCAGCGCAATCAAAGCGCCGTCGATGCGGCACGCCGGGCCGTGGCCCTGGCCCCAAAAAAGCAGTCGGCGCACGACGTACTCATCGTGGCCCTCGGCCAAGCCAATGACGCTGAGGGCATGGTTGCCGCACTCAAAACAGCCCTGAAACTGTTTCCGAAAACAGAGCGGTACCTGAATGGACTGATTGAAGCCAATATGAATGCGGGCAATACTCAGGAAGCTGGGCAGCTCATCAAGGAAGCACTGGCACAACGGCCGAAGGACCCGGCCCAGCTGCGCAACCTGGCCGTACTCTCATTGCAGATCGGTCGACTGGAGCTCGCACGACGCGCACTGCTCGATATGATGAAGTTTCCGGATCAACGCGATATTGCCAATATGCTTTTGGGACGGCTAGCCGCACAGTCCAGCCAGTTGACCACCGCCATCAAGTACTTCAACAAAGTACCTGCCACCAGTGAACATTACGCAGAAGCGCGTGTGCTGTTGTCAGCCACCTATGCAGAATCGGATGACCTCCCGGCAGCCCTTCAGAGTCTGGACATTGCCCTGAACCAGCCTATTGATGTGGCCGACAAGCAGCGGCTTACCTTGGCCAAAGCCGCCCTGCTGTCATCCCAGGGACTTGATCAGGAGGCGCTGTCCATCCTCACGGACGGGCTTACCCTGTGGCCGGATGCCAGCGATCTGCAACTGCAGCGTGCCATGCTGCTGATCAAGCTGGGGCAGAGTGACAAGGCGATTGGAGATCTACGTCACATCATCAAGAATGATCCCAATAATGCCGCAGCACTCAACGCCCTCGGTTATACCCTTGCCGACGAAAACCGTAATCTTAAAGAGGCTTATGAGCTGATTCAGAAGGCCGATACCTTCGATCCGGACAATGCGGCCTATCTAGACAGCCTCGGCTGGGTTCAGTACCGGCTCGGAATGCTGGATGAGGCCAAGAAGAACCTCACCCATGCCTTCCAGATTGTGCCGGATGCTGAAGTCGGTACACATCTGGGAATCGTTCGTTGGCAGTTGGGAGACACATCGGGCGCTCGGGACATCTGGACTCGTTCCCTGGAACTCAACCCCAATCTGCCGAATCTTCTAAAGACACTGAAACACTATGCCCCCGACCTGCTGCCAGCACCGGCTTCACAGCCCTGATTCATGAAATTTCAGAAGATGCTTCATGGCATGATTCGGGCTGGCTTCCTGGCAGGCACTGTACTGCTTCTGGGCGGTTGCGCCAGTCTCCCGCCCACGCCACTCAGTGCGACTGAACAGGCACGATTGCAGGGAGCGTGGGAGCGCCATGCAGAGTTGGTCCGTGCTATTCCAGACTGGGAATGCTTCGGACGCGCAGCGATTCGCGCCGGTGACAATGGCGGCTCAGTTAACCTCAACTGGAAACAGACGGGCACAGTCTCCGATGTACATCTGAGCGCCCCACTGAACCAGGGGACCGTCGAACTACTGGGCAAACCCGATCTCATGGTGATTACGGATTCGGCCGGGCACCAACGCTACACCACCGACCCGGCAGAAACCGTTTACCAACTCACCGGCTGGCGAATACCCATCACAGCGCTCCCCAACTGGATTCGTGGCCTGCCCAACGACAATACCGCCCACTACACCTGGGACGAACACGGACGACTCGCCACGCTGACGGATGGGGCGTGGTCGATCACCTATGAACAATACGAATTCATCGATCAGCGCGTATTCCTTCCGACCAAACTGACCTTGGAACACGGGGACATCCGACTCCGCCTAGCCGTTGAGCGCTGGCGCCTGACATCAGACCGCAAAAAAACACCCTCATGAACCGATGTGCCCATGCCTGAATTGAAAACCCAGGACTCAGCTACAAAATTTTGGTGCGCCCCAACCAAACTCAATCTGTTTCTGCATCTCACGGGCCGTATCAATCAACCGCCTTACGTCGGATATCACGAACTACAAACCTATTTCCAGTTGATCGATTATGGGGATCAGCTTCAGTTTTCACTGCTCAACGAACCCCGTGTGGAGATCTGCTGGCAACCCGGTGACGAAAATATCGAGCAGCGGCCGGAAAAGCCGGAGGACGACATTCTCCATCGTGCCGCGACACTACTGAAAGCCCACCCCGCCGCACGCAACAAAACGCTCCCGGGCATCCGTATCACCTTACACAAAAACGCGCCGGTTGGCGGCGGCATGGGCGGTGGCTCTTCGGCCGCAGCGACCACACTATTGGCCCTGAATCACTACTGGAAACTTGATCTCGATATTGCTGCCCTCACGGATATCGGACTCAGGTTGGGTGCGGACGTACCCGTGTTCCTGGGAGGGCATAGCGCTTGGGCTGAAGGCATCGGCGAGCAGCTAACCCCCTGGCCGAGCCCTGCAGCCGGCAGATGGTTCGTGATCGTCGTTCCCCATGCCACAAGCTGGACGCAGCAGCTGTTTGCGCATCCGGATCTACCGCGCGTTACGCCCCGACATCCCCCCGAATCGCTCCTGCCCCAATGGCAGACTTTCGGGTTCAATGCCTTCGAACAAATCTTGCTGACCAGCAGCCCGGAAATCAGGGCTAGTCACGAAGCATTAAAATGGGAAGCCGGCTTTGCGCGCGTAACGGGGAGCGGCGCCTGTCTTTTCGCCCCCGTGGAAAATCAGGTAGAAGGCCTGCGAATCGCTCGCAAAATTCGGGAAAAAACGTCCAAAATCAAACGCGTGATCGTCGCACCGGCGCTCGACCATTCATTCATTTCACCTGCAGAGCATAAAAATATATGAAAATATTGCGGCAAAGCCCTTGGCAAAGCCTGATCCCTTGGTTAAGATGCGCACCTCTTTCGTTTGGGCCGTCGCCAAGTTGGTTAAGGCACTGGATTTTGATTCCAGCATACCAAGGTTCGAATCCTTGCGGCCCAGCCAAACAATCGGCAGAACGATGACATTCCAAAGAACACTGATGGTATTTTCGGGAAATGCGAACCGGGCACTCGCCGAACGCGTTGTCGAAAGCCTTGATATCCAGCTCGGCCAAGCCACAGTTTCCCGCTTCAGCGATGGCGAAAGCTTCGTAGAAATTCTGGAAAATGTTCGTGGACGTGACGTCTTCATCGTTCAGCCAACCTGCGATCCAACCAACGACAACATCATGGAACTCATGGTGATGGTCGATGCGTTGCGCCGCGCCTCTGCCTACCGGATCACAGCAGTGATCCCCTACTACGGTTATTCGCGCCAAGATCGCCGCGTGCGCTCTGCGCGTGTGCCGATCAGTGCGAAGGTCGTGGCCAACATGCTGCAAAGTGTGGGTGTTGACCGGATCCTGACCGTCGACCTGCATGCCGATCAGATCCAAGGCTTTTTCGATATCCCCGTGGACAACGTCTACGCCTCCCCCATTTTGTTGGGCGACATCTGGCGCCAGAAGCACTCGGACCTGATCGTCGTTTCCCCGGATGTGGGTGGCGTGGTGCGCGCACGCGCCGTTGCCAAGCGGCTGGATGATTCTGATTTGGCCATCATCGATAAACGCCGCCCTCGCCCCAATGTCTCCCAAGTCATGCACATCATCGGTGAAGTGCGCGACAAAACCTGCATCATCGTGGATGACATGGTCGATACGGCCGGCACCCTCTGCAAGGCAGCGAGCGCACTCAAGAAGAATGGTGCCAAAAAAGTCGTGGCCTATGCCACACATGCCATTCTGTCCGGCGCAGCTATCGAAAATATCGACGGCTCGGATCTGGATGAACTGGTTGTCACCGACAGCATCCCACTTAAACCGGAAGCCCTGCAGTGCAGCCGCATTCGCGTGCTCTCCGTCGCGGGCATGCTGGCAGAAACCATTCGTCGCATCCATACCGACGAATCCGTCAGTTCGCTGTACAACGACTGAAGTTCCGAAGATATCGACCTTATCGGCTTAAACACTCTGTTTTCGCCGGTAAATCCTGCCAAAAGTCTGGTTTTTCGCTGCCACCTCACCTATAATTTCGCGCGCCTTTGATTTCAATCCTTTATTGAATCCGAGGGCCTGTCTGCTAGGTCGCGAGCAGACCCCAACGTCCGCAGCCACTGACGGCATGGCCAATAGCCCCATGTTGCTCTGGTGGGACGATTTTTTATTTTTGGAGTTATATCTCATGTCTCAAGAAACATTTGCACTCGAAGCCGTGCGCCGTGATGATCAGGGGAAAGGTGCGAGCCGCCGCCTGCGTCGCGAAGGTCGCATTCCGGCGATTGTGTATGGTGGCGATGAAGCCCCCGTATCGGTCACCCTCAGCCACAACGAAATCCTCAAGCATCTGGAGCACGAAGCGTTCTATTCGCACGTACTGGAGCTGTCGATCGGTGGCACGGTAACCAAAGTGATCCTGCGCGATTTGCATCGCCACCCCTACAAGCCGGCCGTCCTGCATGCCGACTTCCTGCGCGTATCTGCCACGCAGACCCTGCGCGTCAAAGTGCCGTTGCACTACGTCAACAAAGAAACATCTGTCGGCGCAAAGGCCGGTGGCGTTGTTAACGTCATCCTGTCGGAAGTCGAAATCGACTGCACTGCGGCCAATCTGCCCGAGTTCATTGAAGTCGACATGAAGAGCCTCGATATCAACGGCTCCATCCACCTGAGCGACATCACTCTGCCGGCAGGCGTGAAAATTCACGCACTGGCGCTGGGTGCGGATCACGATGTGTCCATCGTGGCTATCCACGCGTCGAAGCTGGATAAATCTGTCGAGCCAGAACCTGAAGCCTGATTAGAATAATTCAGGCCGGGGCTTAAATTCGTTTAAGTCCCCCTATCAACCCGTTTGCTGGGCATTCATTGCGATGAGTCACCCAACCAGCGGGTTTTTTATTGCGTACTATCGATGCACGCCTAACAAGGCACCGCACACAGTATGCTGAATCCTTTTTTGACGGATAATAAACAAAGCCCGCTAGCCGATCGATTCGGTCTCGGCCCACTAGAATCCCCGCCACCCTATCGGCAAGAGCGCTTTCATGCATATTCAAATGATTGTTGGCCTGGGCAACCCGGGCAGCAAATACGACAACACACGTCACAATGCCGGTTTCTGGTTTGCCGATGAACTGTGCCGGCAGATGAACGGGCAATTCGCCCATGAGGCAAAATTTCACGGCGAATTGGCTCGTATACATTACCAAGGCGCGGATCGACGCATTCTCAAACCACAGACATTCATGAACCTTTCCGGGAAATCAGTCGCAGCACTCGCCAATTTCTACAAGATTGAGCCCGAACACATCCTGGTCGTTCATGATGAGCTCGACTTGCCGCCCGGCAAGATGAAACTCAAGCAAGGCGGTGGTCACGGGGGGCATAACGGCCTCAAGGATATCCAGGCGCAACTCGGTAGCGCCGATTTCTGGCGGCTACGTATCGGTATAGGCCACCCGGGGCATCGTGATTTGGTCGTTGGATTTGTACTAACCAATCCCCCCCTGTCAGAGCGCCAGTTAATTCACGCGAGCATCGACCATGCCGTGCGGGAATATGGGCTGCTGATCGAGGGCGACAATTCCTTGGCTACTCAGGCGATCAATGGCTATGCGGTGCCGTGAGCCCCCATATTCGGCTGAAACAACCAAAACAACCCCACAAAATGAGGCATGTGCGCGCCACGCCGGAACGATCCATGCGCCCACAGCGTATCTCGCGTAATATACGCGCCAATTCGCTTCGTTTTTTGTCTTTAGGAGACTCGGTTCATGGGTTTTAACTGCGGCATCGTCGGCCTGCCCAACGTCGGTAAATCAACCCTGTTCAATGCCTTGACCAAGGCCAATATTCAGGCGGAAAACTATCCGTTCTGCACCATTGAGCCGAACGTCGGCATTGTTGCCATGCCCGATCACCGGCTGGACCAGCTTGCTGAAATCGTGAAACCCGAACGTGTCGTCCCGACCACCATGGAATTTGTGGACATTGCAGGCCTGGTCAAAGGGGCATCCAAGGGCGAGGGATTGGGCAACCAGTTCCTGACCAACATTCGCGAAACGGATGCAATCGCCCAGGTTGTACGTTGCTTCGACAACGATGACATCATCCATGTAGCTGGCAAGGTGGATCCGCTCGCCGACATCGAAATCATCAATACCGAATTGGTACTGTCCGATCTGGATTCAGTCAGCCGGAATCTCGAACGTGCGATCAAAGCCAGCAAATCCGGTGTTAACAAGGAAGCGATTGCGCGAAAGGACGTCCTCGAGAAAATATTTGCCGGCTTGAACGAAGTCAAACCCATCCGCGCAATGGGCCTCAGTGCCGACGAATTACTGTTGGTGCGCGACCTGCAACTGCTCACCGTCAAACCAATCATGTACATTGCCAATGTCAATGAAGACGGCTTTAGCAACAATCCCTACCTGGACGCTGTTCAGCGCCATGCCGATGCCGAAGGTGCGCCGGTCGTGCCCGTATGCGCCACAATGGAAGCCGAAATCATGCAACTGGAAGACAGTGAGCGGGATGAGTTTCTGTCGGACATGGGACTGGACGAACCCGGCCTGAACCGGGTCATTCGGGCAGGTTACGCGCTACTCGACTTGCAGACCTATTTCACGGCGGGCGTCAAAGAAGTTCGGGCTTGGACGATCCATAAAGGAGACACGGGCCCTCAGGCGGCGGGTGTGATCCATACAGACTTTGAGCGCGGCTTCATTCGCGCTCAAACCATCGCCTTCACCGACTTCATCCAGTACAAGGGTGAGGCCGGCGCCAAGGAAGCGGGCAAGATGCGCGCCGAAGGCAAGGATTATGTCGTCAAGGATGGGGACGTCCTGAACTTCCTGTTCAATGTCTAATCCATCTCTGTCCTAACCAATAACACGCGACCGGGACTCAACCTGGTTGCGTAAACTATGCACCCAGCACCTACCAAATGAGACTTCTCTCAGCTTCGGTAGCGGATACCCATCAACCCCCAGAACTACGACTACGAACTGAATCAATGACGAGCTTGCCAATATTGCGGTCGATCAACGGGTCCGATTCCGGCACGACACGACACAGGCGCATGGATTGGTGGCCAATTCGCAGGGAGTACAGTGCGACACCAATCCCCTGCCCCGCCCGAACCCCCACTTGCAAGAGGATATTCGAGAGCCAAGTCTGACTTACAGAATCAAGCATGGTTTCCGTGACGGTGGTAAAGGCGATATTTCGCAGGATCAACTGATAAAGATGCCAACGCGCGGGTGCGGAAAGGCGTAAGCCATAGATATACGCTACCCGCTCGACCATGGCAATATTGCGCCAGGCCACCAAGAGCAAATCCAGCGCGGGATAGGGGCTGGCTGCAATGAAAATCCCCGTGCGCACCGATTCACGCCGAATCAATTGAGCGGCCTCCTGGTCCAACGGGCCATACCAGCTATTCAAGCCTTGCGCCAACTCCGCCACAGACCAACTTGCATCGACGGCGGCCAATTGCTCGCGCAAAGAAGCATTCAAGGGGCTTCGCTGGTAAAGCGCATCAATCTCGGCGGCCAGTTCCGGAACCAGCGAGGACGGTTGATTATGCGCCCGTTGCGCGCGTCGAATGCGTTGTTGCATTCGGCTGATCAGGTCGAGTTTACGACTGGCGGCTCGGGCGCGCCAGGCAAGCACCACAAGCCCCATCATCACCCCTACGCCGATCAGGGCAATTCCACCCCCAAGCCATGGGCTGATAGCCCAGCTCCAGACCGTGCCCTGAAACCACTGCAACATAAGCCAGGTAATGATGCTGAGCGTCACCAGTCGAAAAAAAAGTGAGGTGCGCTGCGGCGGGAGCAATGGTTCCGGCTCCGCGTCAAGATCGTTGTCCAGACGAATCTGCGCGACATCGATCTCGGGCACTTCATCGCCCTGCTGATGCACCGTGGTTTTCAATCGAATAGGTTCGTCAATCGGTCCAGTGTTCATATCTCTATTCCGCCAGAAGAAAAGCGAGCAATTGATCAATACGACGGCTGGGGAAAACCTGCGCACGATCCAGCCCGGCGGGCGGCGCGAGCTGAGGCAGTTCGTCTATTTTCAGATTCAAATTGTGGGGCATCGTGCTGGGTAGGGTTGGTGGCGTGAAATGTATCTTCTCGCCATTACGCTTGTCCCGACCGATCAGACTGCCCGTGCCCCCAGCTTCGACGCGTTGTGCCGACTGAACGGCGGCAATTGCCATGACTTTCAGCTCAATCGAGGCCGCGGCAAGCCTTTGCACGGTTTCATACAGGTAGGATTCCAGCAGCGATTGCAGACGATGTTGATCATCGGGCAGGAGATGGTCGATCTTGGTGGCGCACACGGCGACACGGCGAATACGTCGCCGGAACAGCTGGCCCAACCAGTGGCCGCTCTGGTAACGGAACGGCTCCAATACCCCTTCCAGGGCGGCCCGCATATCCTTCAGGGCGGCAGGCCCTGCCGACATGGCACCCAATAGATCAATCAGGATCACCTGGGCATCAAGGGCTCGGAAATGTTGATCGAAGAAGGGGCGAGCCTGATCGTTGCGATAGTGATCAAAATTTGCCTGACAAACCGCACCCCAGGATCCTTTCGGAAAATCATGCGCAGCGTCGTTCCCCACAACACCGAGGCCGAACAGCGGGACAAACGGGTATTCTGCCGGGTCGAAATCCCGACCACTAAGCAGGAATCGCCCCGGCAGGTTTCGACTCAACTGGTAGGGCGCAATGCGACATTCCGCGAGGAAATCCGCCCAACGCTCCTGCAGAACGGCAAGCTGAGCGGTATCGACAGAAGTTAAGGGATCGATTGCAGCCAACTCTGCGATCAGGGACGCACCCACAGTATGTCGTGGTTCCTGCCCGACCCACGCCCACAATGCTTCACAGAACTGGCGGTAATCCCACTCCAACAACATCAGATCGAGCAACCACTCGCCGGGATAATCGAACAACTCAATGACGCGTTTACGGGGTTTCAATGAATACCAGGGACGATCGACATTGATTTCGATCCGGGCGATCGACCAGTCCGTCGTTGACGTAGGCCACCGGACGGGTTGATTGGTCAGGGCATGCAAGCCGGCATCGTAATCAAAGGAATGTTCGCCACCGCGAAGCCAATGACCGTGAACCAGCAGATCCAGATCTGTCTGAGCCGAAAGAGAACCCCGCCGGAGATTTTCTAGATGATTGATCAGACTCGTGATCAAGGTGGATTTACCAGCCTGAGATAGACCGGTAATACCGATCCGAGTCACCGGGACCGAGCGAGCGAGAAAGGAATCAGACAAATCGAACCCGCCTTGGCGCAAAGGAACAGTTTCTCAATCTTACCCCGCCAAACCCTTATCCCCAAGGACACGCCCGCTTATTGGTTCAACGATTTCCTATGACAGCAATTTCTGCCCTGACACCCGGACAACTTACAAATCCGTCCAGTTGATATCACAGCACACAACTTTGATGCCCAGATGTCCGACATGGGGGCGCGCATAGGAAATTGTGCGACAAAGATTCCCACCGGCTACAGAAAGATATGGGCGACTGATCTGCACAACTCCCTGTTCGATCATGGCACGGCGGAAATAGGGTCTTTTAGCCCAACTCGCCCCCTTGGCCTTGGCCAGCGGTCGGAATCGACTCTTGATGGATTGGGGGGCAAAGATCCCGTTGACGGTATCGCCCTGTTGCCGCCCTTCCCCATCGAGCACGAACACCCGAGCAACCATCTTGATCGAAAGAATAGCCTGCGCGGCAACTTCCAAAGGCACATTGCGCTCAAGTGCAACCAACATGTCTTCAAAGCGTTCGGTAACTGCCATGATCTGCTGATGCAACATACTGTCCACCCGATCAGTTTCCAGCGTTGAAGCCGCCAAACCCTGGATGAGAAAATCCCGATTGAAAGGCTCATCCTGCTCGATCAAGGCAGGACGAGCGAGTCCAAATCCCTGAAGCAAATCCACCCCCGCACTGAGCGCCAATTCCAGTTGCCGAGGGGTTTCGATACCTTCCTGCAAAACGAGACTGCCCGCCTCATGGATCATCGCCACCAATGAAGGCAGGGTACGTTGAGCACGAACAGACTGCTCAGCCTCAAGGATCAGGCTCCGATCCAGCTTTACAATATCGGCATCAATACGCCACAGGCGCGTGAATTGAGATCCACCGACGCCAAAGTCATCCAAAGCGACCAGACACCCCAGTGATCGATACAGAGCGATTGTATCGTAGAGCAGGGATTCATCAGGCAATTCAGCCTCAACAATTTCGATAACAATCTGCCAACCGTCGATCTGGAGCTGTTGCAGAATCTGTGCGAAAAAAGGACCGAATTGGTGCCCGTGCATTGCCACCATGGGGTGTACATTCAGGAACAGCCAACTGGGATGCAGGTCGGCATGCGCGAAATTGCTCATATGAATTTCACGGCACGCACGATCAATGGCCACCAATGACTCGATATCGTCTACCGCGTTGAAAAGATCTGCGGGCAAAAGCGCCACACCATCCCCATTCGTAACCCGAGCCAACCCCTCATAACCGACAACCCGCTGATGAGCCACACTGATGATGGGCTGGAATGCAGAACGCACGACAAAATGCTCACAATGCGCGACGCGCTGACCATCCGGTTCGATTTTTATACGGGGATTCATCTGGGACAGAGACCTCAAAAATTGCGATGAGATTTAGCAAGACTCAAGCCAAACACTGAACCACAGATTGGAATTCATCGTATGCGACAATCGCCCAACAAGGAATAAAGATGTACTTCAGCGTGTTAAACAACAATCAGGAACAAAACTCCAACCGTGCATCAGCGACTTACCCAGTTTCCGTCGCCCGAAAATCATGGCGCAGTCTATTCGCGCAATAAAACGCACCATGTTAGTACACTTATAAATAAAACAATAAATCATTAGCACGTTATTGGTGCATGCGCGCACATCGAACAAAATAGTTCCGGATAAAACATCAAATTGATACAATGAAAACATAAGGTTAAAAGATAATTCTTAGACATGACTAAAACAAGTCTAGCGCGGCACCCTACCTCCCGGAGTCACGAGACATGACCACCCCTGAAGCCCGTTTACTTCGTCGAGTCACAACTGCGTCGGTCAGCGTCGCCCTACTCCTCATCGTCCTCAAGCTGGGCGCAACCCTGAGTACGAATGCTATCAGTCTGATGGCCTCGCTCATCGACTCCACCATGGATCTGCTCGCCTCGCTGGTCACGCTGATCGCAGTACGAATCGCGCTGCAACCGCCGGATGAGGATCACCGGTTTGGCCATGGCAAGGCGGAACCTCTGGCCGCATTGGCGCAAGCCACCTTTATAGCCGGATCAGGGGCATTTTTGTTTCTCGAAGCTATTCAGCGTCTGATTCGCCCCCAACCCATCGAAGCGGCCAATCTCGGGATTGCCGTCATGCTGATATCCATGCTCGCAACCGCCGGGCTCCTTATCTTCCAACGCTACGTGATCCGAAAAACAAACTCCCCGGCGATCAAGGCGGATGCAGCACATTACAAGACCGATTTTTTAATCAATGCCGCCACCATTGCGGCCTTGTGGATCGCCCATCAGGGCATCGAATGGTTTGATCCGATTTTCGGTACCATGGTCGGCGGGTTCGTACTGTTCAGTGCCTGGCAGGTAGGGCGCACCGCGCTCGACCAGCTCATGGACCGGGAAGTACTTGATGGCAGCGAAACCCGCATTCATAAGTTGGCAACATCACATCCTCATGTTTATGCGGCGGATCATATCCGGACTCGCATGGCAGGACGCACCATGATCATTCAGTTATACATTTATCTGAACAATGACCTGGATCTGGATAAGGCACATATAATTGGTGACGAAGTCACTGCGGATATTCAAACCGCATTTCCCGGTGCAGATATCCTGATTCACGAGGAGCCCTACCAGCCGGAAAACCGTGCAATTTGACCCCGGCATTAAACGGTCTACAATGTAAAGAACATTTCGCCAGAGGATATTTATCATGTCCGGAGACTCTATGGGCATTAGTGCCCTGACTCAGTATTCGACGCTGAACAGCCAGGCTCAGGCGCAACAGGCCGCCCAAATGGCCATGCTGAAAAAATCGATGGATATTCAGGCCCAAGGCATATTGCCCCTCATCAACGGCCTGAGTGCGACCAGCCCTGCTGGCAATCCCCCAAATCTAGGCAATACGATCAACACCCACGCCTGATTTTGCAGGCCGGACTCTTCGCCGGCCACCACAAATCCTCGCCCGCTCAATCCCGCCAAAAGCCCGGTACCTCACGTAATCACGCGGCCGAAGCTTTCTGTCTGGCGATGATTCCAGCCCCAATCAAACACACATCCACCGAACATGGACAGGCCGTGAGACGTCTCATGTGTGCTTTCGCGGATAATTGAATACTATAAATATTTGGACGCAGACACACGGGCATTGCCATTCAAGTTAGTTGAATCTAATATAATGAATTAGACGCAGCTAAAAAGTACCGAATCATGCCCCCGACTGATACTACAATTCCTCGTTCACCCAAGCGCTACCGCGCCTTGTTTTTGGGTCCCGCCTTCGTCGCCGCGATCGGATATATCGATCCCGGCAACTATGCCACCAATATTCAGGCGGGTGCGCAATATGGATACATGCTGCTGTGGGTCGTTGTCTGGGCCAATCTAATGGCTGCGCTGATTCAATTACTTTCCGCCAAACTGGGGTTGGCAGCCGGCGAGTCCCTGGCATCCATGCTCGGCAAACGTCTACCGCGCTGGGCCGTCTATCCCTACTGGATTCAAGCCGAGGTTCTGGCCATGGCTACGGACGTCGCCGAATTTATCGGGGCGGCCTTGGGCTTCAAATTGCTGTTCGGCTTTTCTCTCATGGAAGGGGCTGTCATCACGGCGATCATCAGTTGGGCTGTGCTTAGCCTTGAAACACGTAACCTTAAGACACTCCAGATGGTCATCGGCACCATGCTGTTATCCGTCGCATTCATTTATGTCATTGAACTCTTTTACAGCCATCCCCACCCGGCCTCCGTCTTCGAAGGCGCCCTAATTCCGGGCTTTAGTGATCATCAAAGTATTTTCCTGGCCGCAGGCATCCTTGGTGCAACCGTGATGCCCCACGTCATCTACCTTCATTCCGCCATGAGCAAGGCGGATTTAATCAAGTATGGGAAAATACATCGCAAGGCCATGTTCCGCAGCACAAAATGGGATGTTGCGCTCGCCATGACCATTGCCGGCTTCGTCAATCTGTCGATGCTGGCGATGGCGGCGGCAGTATTTTATGGTGCCGCCGCCGCCGATTCAGGCAGCATTGAAAACGCCTATCAAACATTGACCCCCCTGCTGGGCCAACTGGCTGCACAAATCTTCGGCGCCAGTCTGCTGATTGCCGGCCTGGCCTCGACCATTGTCGGCACACTGGCAGGTCAGGAAATCATGAGTGGATTTGTGCGTTTCCGCATTCCGCTAGCACTGCGACGACTCATCACGATGACACCTTCGTTCATCATCATCGCCATGGGCCTGAATGTCACTGAGGTGCTGGTGTTCAGTCAGGTCGTGCTGTCCTTTGGGATCGCATTGGCACTCGTTCCGCTAATTCTCTTCACGAGCGACCGAAAATTGATGCGGGGCTATGCCAATCCGACCTGGGTCAACTGGCTCGGCTGGACGACTGTCGCCATTGTGGTGTCACTCAACGGCTACCTGCTATTCACCAGCTAGAGCAACTCCCTCTCGTAGGTGTTGATTCAGCCCGGTACCGCGTGCCGGGCTCACATCTTGGATTCGAATGCTTTCGCGCCGCCTTTCATGAACCAGTATTGACGCACGCCCTGCTCTTCGAGGAAATACTGCAACCATTGCACCTGATGGCCCGTTGCGTCTACAAAATAGAGCGACTTGTCTTCAGCCTTTGCCTTGTCGATCCATACCTTGAGTTGATCGTTATCGAGCGGCACGTGGATATCCCGCATCTGGAAAAGCGAGATCCCTGCGCGCTGTGATGAGTCACGAATATCAATGACGATTGCATGCGTGTTACCCATAACCTCCTCATAAAAACGGCGAGGGGTCAGCATATTATCATCTAGTTTTTCTTTCTAAATCAATTGACTGTCTGATTTCATCGCCGCGCCCAAAAGCGTTGTTCGAGCTGGATATGCCTTCGCCCAGGCAAAAATCCCGGCATCGTAGACAAAGGTATTCTTAAGGTTGTGCCCCAGTGCTAGCGCGCCAGCCTGATAGGACTTTGAGCAAGTCGTACCATTGCAATAGAACACAATTGGCTTTTTCGTTTTTTCAGCCAATGCTTGAATCTGCCCAATAAAATTAGGGCTTGATAAGGGAATGGACTGAGCGTCCTCAATATGCAGCGTGTGATACTCATAGTCCGAGCGAACGTCCACGATTACAAAATTGGCAAACTGACTTGCCAAATCCTGCGTAGAAAACGGTTTTACACCCACCACTTCATATTCGGCCCGAAGTGGAAAGTTGGCATCATCCGAAGTTGAAGCAAAAACAGGAGAAGCGGTAAGCACCGCTATCGTGGCGAATGCAATCATAGTCTTGAGCATGTTAAACATCTTCAACCCCTTGTTTGCCATTTTAAAATCTCGCAAAACCAACGGTGAAAGACATCACAATTGTATTTTTGATCAAGCCGCACAATCAATTTCATGCCCCCAAAGCACGTCATCTGGTACATTGCACGATCATTCATGAGCAGATTATGGGTTCAATCACATGTTGCGTGAAATAGAAATTAAACCCCTCAATCACTGGCGCAGTTTATTCGCCGGGATTTTACTGGTGAGCTTGATGAGCGCCTGTTCGAGCCAGGTGCCGAAACATCCGTTCCTTCCTTGGGATATCACGGTGCATGCCGATGGAAGCAGTTCGGTATTTGGCGTCCATCTCGGCGCAGACTCCCTTCTGGCCTTCAAGCGGGTATACAACCAGAAGGCGGATCTGGCCATTTTTGTAGACCCCGACCAGAAAATGTCGCTTGAAGCATATTTCGGAAACATGCAGGTAGGGGCATTGTCTGCTCAAGTGGCCATCGTGGCCCAGACCGAACCGGGCATTCTGAAAGAATGGCTGGGAGAATCACATACCTCCGGTGATCCGACGCCAACCGGCGCACGCAAATACCCGCTTAGTGATCAACAGTTGTTGAAAGCACAAAACTTCCCGATCGAATCCATCACCTATCGACCATCAGCTGATTACTCGGAGGCACTCATCCGACGCCGCTTCGGACAGCCCCAAGAAATTCGTCATCCGAAGAGTGAAAATCAATACTGGCTCTACCCGACCAAGGGGCTGTTGATCACGGTGAATAATGCAGGACGGGATCTGTTTCAATACATAGCCCCAAACGATTTTGCTCGGTTGAAGGCCAGTATTCCGCCAGACACGGTGACGTCACACTGACCACCGCCCAGCGTCTCAACAGGCAGGCGCTGAGCGCTTAGGCGTCAACCCCACTGGTGTAATCACCATGCTCGCGGGTCGACAGGAAACGAACGTCTTTCCAACGCTCCTGCGCCATCTGCAGATTCACACGCGTCGAAGCGATATAAACCAGATCCCCGGCATGGTCGAGTGCAAGATTGGACTCGTTCTTGATCTTGAACTCATCCAGACGCTTCGAATCGTCGCATTCAATCCAGCGCGCCGTGGTCACGTTCACGGCCTCGAATTGGCAATCTACCGAATATTCGACCTTGAGCCGCTCGGCCACAACATCGAACTGGAGAATACCAACCGCGCCCAAGATCAAATCATTGTTGATCAGTGGCTTGTACAACTGGGTAGCGCCCTCCTCGCACAGCTGGCTCAATCCCTTCAGCAATTGTTTGGATTTGAGGGGATCCCTCAGACGCGCACGGCGGAAGAGTTCCGGAGCGAAGTTGGGAATGCCGGTGAAAGCGAAGCGTTCACCTTCGGTAAAGGTATCGCCGATCCGGATAGTCCCGTGATTGTGAATCCCGATAATGTCGCCCGGATAAGCCTCCTCAAGTCGCTCCCGGTCTGAGGACATAAACGTCAGAGCGTCCGGGATCTTGATATCCCGGTTCAGACGCACGTGCTTCACCTTCATACCGCGCGTGAATTTTCCGGAGCATACCCTGAAAAAAGCAATACGATCACGATGTTGGGGATCCATGTTCGCCTGAATCTTGAAGACAAATCCTGAAAATTTCTCCTCGGTCGGCGCTACCACCCGTGCCGTGCTCGGACGCGCCAAGGGTGGGGGTGACGTATCCAGGAATCCATCCAGCAGTTCCTGCACACCGAAGTTATTCATGGCAGACCCGAAGTACACCGGCGTTTGCTCGCCACGCAGATACGCGGCATGGTCGAACTGATCCGCCGCGCCTTGTACCAGCTCGATCTCCTGACGCAATTCATCGGCCTGATCGCCCAGCAAATCATCCAGTTCCGGGTTATTCAAACCTTGAATTGAGGTTTTGGATTGCGCGCGTGTGGGGAGCGACGGACCATAGAGAATCACCCGATCTTCCAGCAAGTGATACACCCCCTTGAACCGCTTGCCCATACCAATTGGCCAGACAATGGGCGCACAGCGGATTTTGAGTACTGATTCCACTTCATCCAACAAGCTCAAGGGTTCAATCCCCTCCCGGTCGAGCTTGTTGATGAACGTCATGATCGGGGTATCCCGCAACCGGCAGACTTCCATCAGCTTAATGGTGCGCGTCTCCACACCCTTGGCCACGTCGATCACCATCAACGCCGAATCCACTGCCGTCAGAACCCGGTAGGTATCCTCGGAGAAGTCCTCGTGGCCCGGTGTATCCAGTAGATTGATAATATGGTCTTTGTACGGGAACTGCATCACGGAGCTGGTCACGGAAATCCCGCGTTCCTTCTCCATGGCCATCCAGTCCGACGTCGCATGGCGCGTGGATTTACGACCTTTGACCGTACCCGCCATCTGGATGGCGCCGCCGAACAGCAACAGTTTTTCGGTAATGGTCGTCTTACCCGCATCCGGGTGTGAAATGATCGCAAACGTGCGACGACGATACATTTCGGTGGCAAAATCAAGATCAGTCATGAAAACCCATCAGCGTGAAAATACGCGAAACTTAGTACACCACTGTGCGCCATCGTTGGTCATAACGGCGTTCAATAGTTTCTTAGCAGCGAAACCGTGTATTTTGGCCGAATCGCTCCCGATACACAATGCAACCCTGAATCAGCCGAGACAACACATGCCGCCCAGCCATGATGATCCCTACGAAATTCGCAGTCTGACTCAACTTGAGGCTATCTATCCGCCCGTTGGGCTCGCTGCTCAGCGCAAGGAAATCGACTACTTGCACCCGGCCTATCAGGCCATGATTGCCGCGTCCCCTTTTGTGGTACTGGCCACGGCAAGTCAAGACGGATTGGACTGCTCCCCACGCGGTGATCCGGCAGGGTTTGTATTGATTCACGATGCGCACACGCTCTGGCTACCCGACCGCCCCGGCAACAACCGAATAGACAGCCTGCGCAATCTGTTGCGCGATCCACGGATTGGATTGTTATTTCTCATACCGGGCCGAGGAGAAACGCTACGGGTGAACGGCCACGCCCGGATTACCCAGGATCCCGAAATCATGGCTGAATGTGCGATGGCGGGTAAAGAACCGCGCTGTGTTGTGGTCATTACGGTCGAAACGGTATTTTTTCAGTGTGGGCGCGCCCTCCTCCGTTCCGGCCTCTGGAACCAGCAGGACACCGCAACCCTCAGCCGTATCCCAAGCACCGGTTCCATTCTGGATGCCCTGACCGGCGCAGCCATTGAGGGGACAAGCTATGACGAGAACCTTGAGGAACGGCAAAAAAACAGTCTGTATTGAAATGCACGACCGTCCGGTGCGGACTGGAACTATTTATCCGCCGCCTGGGCCTGAGGCATAGCTTCAGCACCGGGAACATCCGAATCAACATCGGTATCCAAGTCCCCCTCCGTCTGCATCTGTAGAGCGGCCTCTTCAATACGCGGATCGAATTCGGCAGCCACGGCGGAAGTCCGCGTTGACACCACAAAATCCACGCGCTCTCCCAAGGGCACCGGTGCGTCATGCATCACACGATGAACGATAAGCGCCATCAGCAACAACAGCGTCAACAAGATAAATACCGGAAAACCGGGCGCGCCCAGCCACTGCATGAACAAACCACTTAGCAGCGGGCCCAGAATCGCGCCCGCCCCGTTGAGCAACAGTAGACTACGCGTGGCCTCCAAAACCTGGCCTGGGCCCAAGCGATCGTGTGTCTGGGCGACACTGACCGCGTACAGGGAAAAGGCAAATCCCCCGAACAGCAGAACCCCCACCCAGAAAATATGGGGTACCGCGCCCCGATCACTCAAGGGAACAATACTCAACAACAAGATACTGGACAGCACCCCTGCCCCAGCAATCCCGATCAAGACCTTGCGTCGATCGAAATGATCGGACAATTTCCCCAACGGCCACTGAAGGAACGCGCCACCAAAAATCAGTAATGCCATGAACAAGGCGATTTTCGGTTCGGGCAAACCCATTCGACTGGCATAGACCGCCGCCATACCCCAGAGTGACCCGGTCACCGTTCCTGAAAGGAGCGCGCCGGTTGCCCCCGTGGGCGCCAGCCGATAGAGCCGAAACACCGACAAACGGTCGGTCTGAATGGGGGTTGGCTGCTTGACCTGCGTCAGGGCGACGGGAATCAGCCCCAAAGAGAACAATAAGGCCACCAGTGCAAACGATCCCAGAGCGTCGGCACCATACACGCTGATCAGAAATTGACCGGCGCCCAGCGCCAACAGACTAATGGTCATATAAAAACCGAAGATTTGCCCCCGAATCTGACTGGATTGCTCGTTGAGCCAACTCTCAATGACCATGTACAAACCCAACAGCGAAATACCGCTGACCACCCGCAGGGCGAGCCAGGCCCAGGGTTCCACCCATAACCCATGGACGATTGCCGTGGCGCTGGAAAGCGCCGCCATGGCAGTAAAGCTTCGAACATGGCCGATTCGACGAATCAGCGGCGGAATCCACAAGGTGCCGAGAATATAGCCAACATAAAACCCGGACATGATCAGACCGATCATGACATCGGGAAAGCCGGCCAGATGCGCGCGCAACCCAAGCAAGGTCGCCAGCAAACCGGAACCCGCCAGCAAAATCCCCATGCCGAGCAACAGGGACTGGATCGAAAGAATGGTGGGTAACATAAAACTCAATCTGCACTTGGATTCGGCACGGGCATGATGCCCTGGCGCTTAACTTCGGAACGAACAACACCAGGTGAGGGGCGGGTTCGAAAAAGCAACAGACAAACCGTACCACATCAGGCGGCATATGCGGATTGTTGCAGCACATATCGATAAATCAATATTGACCCACACTGAGGAAAAAATGCTCCGGCCATCAAATTGGTTGGATGAGGAAAACCCCAGCAGCAGAGTGAACACAGTCAACAGGGCTTCTTCACTCAGCGAACAAAGCACCCATCTGAAGATTAGGTTCCGCTCTGGTTTGCACCCTCGGCGACCTCGGCCGGCGTGACCGCCACCGGGGCGGTCGCAGTCGCGGCATGACCAGACCTGGACAGAGGGCCATTCTGTTCGGACTCCCAAGCCTCATACTCGGTCAGACGGTGATTATTCGGTTTCCTGCGAATGATTCGCTGAAAAAACATATTGTTGGGAATCATCAATACCGTACCGTCTTCTGCCCGCAGTGCGGTAAACATCAAATTCCGATCAACAGCGCGACCTGAAATCTCATCCGGCAACAACTCGATGAACTCACCCATTTCATAGGGTCGCCAAATCCAGATGAACAGACTCGCGGTGATGTTCGATGCCATCGTCCAAACCGCCAGAAATCCAACACCGACCACCGCCAACGTACTGGCAAGCAATGCCCAGATACCATCGACATTCACACCCACCTGACGCAGCACAATCAGCCCAAGAATGACCCATAATGCCGACGCCATACCACGTCTCAGAAACACCGCCGTCCCCGTCGACATCGGGCTATGTTGCGCAATCCGTCTCAGGTAGGTTGTCAGATAGCGCTGCACCATCAGAATTGCAATGGAACCCAGCAACAACAGGAGTACGGCTGGCAGGATCACCTGCCAGCCGAGTAGCCCATGCGTCGATTCAGACATGTCACACTTCTCCCCATAAAATTTGAACCGGTCGTGCTTCGCAGGCAGGTTAGCCGCAAGACAATGGCATCCCGAAGGGAAAAAATAACCCCATCGATATGTTCTCAATATTAGCTGCGTTCACTGCAGCAAGCCAATCCACTCGGGAAAATGCAGCAATCGAGCCCTGCACAGATCTGAAATCCCTACATTCTCTGTGGCAGAGTATGATGTGCATTCGCAATGACATCGCTCTGATGCGGCGGATTACTGCTCATATAGCCGGGTAGATACTGGAAGCCAAGGAACGACATGTCCAAAAAACCCATCGTCATTCTGATTCTTATTCTGGCGGGAACGGCGGCGGTAGGATACGCCTGGCTCAAACAACGACCACCCGCCGAGCGAACAGAACTGCTGCTCTACGGCAATATGGATCTACGCCACGCCGATCTGGCCTTCGACGAGTCTGCCCGGATCACGAAGATTTACGTCCAGACGGGTGATCGCGTCGTGTCCGGCCAACCTCTTGCCCTGCTGGACACGCGCCGTTATCAAAACAACCTCGATGCAGCCCTTGCCGCGCAGCAGGCCAGTCAGGCCGCACTCGACCGGCTCCTTGCCGGATCACGTCCGCAGGATATCGAGCGATTACGCGGCGTGGTCGAAGCGGACTCGGCGAATCTCAAAACCCGACAGCTGAGCTATGCGCGCACGGCCAAGCTCATCCAGCAGAAGATGGCCTCCATCCAATCGGGCGATGAAGCACGTGCAGCGCGTGATGCGGCGGCCGGCCAGCTCAAGGCCGATCAGGCGGCGCTCGATCTGGCGATCATTGGTCCGCGAAAGGAAGATATCGATCAGGCACGTGCCAACCTCACCGCAGCCCAGACCCAAGTCAACGCAGCCCAAATTGCCCTGACCGACACGGTGCTCAAGGCGCCCAGCCCCGGCACAATCCAGAACCGTATTCTGGAACCCGGAGATATGGCTTCACCGGCCCAGCCCGTTCTGACGCTCGCCCTGACTGAACCCCACTGGGCGCGAGTCTATGTGGATGAACAGGATATCGGCCGAATCAAAGAAGGCATGACAGCGACGCTATCCAGCGACAGTTTTCCCGGTAAATACTTCCAGGGCTGGATCGGCTACATTTCCCCAACGGCCGAATTCACACCCAAAACGGTAGAGTCCCCCGCCGTGCGTACCGATCTCGTCTATCAGGCTCGTATCTATGCCTGCGATCCCAACGCCAACCTGCGTTTAGGCATGCCGGTCACCGTCACAATTTCTTTTGATGCAAAAATCAGGGATCGTGGTCAAAACCCCTGTTCCGCGCCATCCAACCCCTGATTCGGCATCGCGTCATGCACCACGAGGCACCGACCATCAGCCCTTTACCTCAATCAGGTCTGGGAGACGACGAGCCGTACGCCATCATCACCCAGGATGTCCACAAGCGATTCGGTGGTGATAAACGGCCAATTCAGGCAATCGACGGCATCAGCATTCGGGTCCGTCCGGGGCAAGTCACGGGGCTTATCGGCCCAGATGGCGCAGGTAAAACCACGCTGATGCGCCTAATTGCCGGGCTGCTGACTCCCGATTCTGGCAGCCTGACCGTCCTCGGCATGGATGTCCGCACGCAAGCCCTGGATGTGCAATCTAGCCTGGGCTACATGCCGCAGCATTTTGGTCTCTACGAAGATCTCACCGTTCAGGAAAACCTGAATCTTTACGCCGACCTGCAGGGCTTGCCCCACGCACAGCGCCCGGCACGATATCAACAACTGCTCGCCATGACCGGACTGGCGCCGTTCACGAATCGTCTGGCCGGTCGGCTTTCCGGTGGCATGAAACAAAAACTCGGCCTCGCCTGCACCCTGGTGCGCCCGCCTCGGCTACTGCTGCTGGACGAACCAACGGTGGGCGTCGAACCCGTTTCCCGCCGAGAACTGTGGCAGATCGTCTACCAGCTCGTGGCAGACGAAGGGATGAGTGTGCTGCTGTCCACCGCCTACCTCGACGAGGCGGAACGCTGTGCCGATGTGATTCTGGTCCACGAAGGCCGAGTGCTGGGCCAGGGCGACCCGGCCCATTTCACACGATTCCTGGAACACCGAGTCTATTGCGTTCGGCAGAAAACCGGATTGAAACGCCATCTGCAAGCCAGAATCAATGCGGAATCGGCAGTCATGGATGCTGTGATCGATGGCGATTGCGTCCGTGCCATTCTGAAACCGGATACGCCACCTCCGACGATAGCGGACGTGTGCTGGCGCCTTCTACCGCCCCGTTTTGAGGATGCTTTCGTGGTCCATCTTCAGGAACAGGTTCGCACCGATACACCCCAGGTCACGCCCGTGGAAGACCTGCCATTGGCTGCCGGGCAACCGGTCAATCAAAGTCCTGTCATCGAGGTTCACAATCTCACGCGTCGTTTTGGGCGCTTTATCGCGGTCGACAACCTGAGCTTCAGCGTGCAGCGAGGAGAAATCTTCGGCTTGCTGGGCGCCAATGGCGCTGGAAAATCGACGACCTTCCGCATGCTTTGCGGGCTCTTGCCTGCCAGCAGCGGTCAACTCTCCGTCGCCGGTATGGATCTGCACACCGCCGCCGCCAAGGCGCGCGCGCGAATAGGCTATATGTCACAACGATTCGCGCTGTATGAGGTGCTGAGCTGCGAACAGAACCTCAAGTTCTTTGCCCGAACCTACGGTCTGAAGGGTCAACAGCAGGCGGAGCGGATCGCCTGGGCAATCCGGAGTTTCGATCTCGAACCCTACCGACACACCAACAGCGGCATTCTCCCGCTGGGATTCAAGCAACGCCTGGCCATGGCCGCCGCACTCATGCATAAGCCTGAGATCCTGTTTCTGGACGAACCCACTTCGGGTGTCGATCCGATCGAGCGGCGGGCCTTCTGGAACCGGATCAATGCCTTGGCCGACCAGGGTGTCACGATCCTCATTACCACGCACTTCATGGACGAGGCCGAATACTGCGATCGCCTGGTGATCATGAGCCGGGGGGCCATTCTGGCTGAAGGAAGCCCCAGCGATATCCGGGCACTCGCTCGAACCGACGAACACCCCAATCCCCGCATGGAGGATGCCTTTATTCATCTGGTGACGGAACGACCCATCGGGGAAGCGGGTACGAAACATGCGTGAAAACATCCCTTCGTCGTCCGACCCATCGCAATCCGCCCGAAGACCATCCCGGGGGGGCGGGCGCATGCGCCTGCTCGGCCTGATCCGCAAGGAAGCCTTACAGATCCTGCGCGACCCATCCAGCATCGCCATTGCTTTTTTGATGCCGGTCATCCTGCTGCTGCTCTTCGGCTACGGGGTTTCGCTCAATGCCAAACACATTCCCCTGGCAGTCGTTGCCGATGCACCCGATGCGCAAAGCGCCGGACTGTTTGCCGCCTTCCGGCATTCTCAATATTTCTACGTGCGCACGGAACCTGACTTGACTCATGCCCGGCAGGCGCTGCGCAGCCGGCAGGTACAGGCCATCGTGCATTTGTCGTCGGACTTCAGTGCAGCACTGATGAATACGAACCGACAAGCCCCTGTGCAACTGATCGTCAACGGTGTCGATGCCAACCAGGCCCGACTCATTCAAGGCTATGTGACGGCGGCATGGCAGGGATGGATGGTGGCGCGCACGCAGCAACAGGGTCACGAATTCAAGACTCCGGTGGCCTTGTCGACACGGGTCTGGTTCAACCCTGAACTGCGCAGCCGCGATTATCTGGTGCCCGGATTAATCGCAGTGATCATGACCCTGATCGGTGCCTTGCTGACAGCCTTGGTGATGGCGAGGGAGTGGGAACGAGGCACTCTGGAAGCCCTGATGGTGACCCCATTACGGCTCAACGAGCTGTTGCTGGGCAAACTCATCCCCTATTTCGTTCTCGGCATGGGGGGCATGGCACTTTCTGTTGCGATGGCTGTCTGGCTATTCGATGTACCTTTGCGGGGCAGCCTGTGGGTGTTGACCCTCACCTCGGCAATCTTTCTGATTACCGCATTGGGCATGGGTTTGCTGATCTCCATCATGGCTCGCAATCAGTTCGTGGCCAGCCTGCTCGCCATCATCACGACCTTTCTGCCCGCCTTCATGCTATCGGGATTCATTTTCGACATAGGCAGCATGCCGAACTGGCTGCAGGTGCTCACCCATGTGATCGCTGCACGCTATTTCGTTGTGATCCTGCACACGGTTTTCCTGGCGGGCGATGTCTGGCCCGTCATCTTGCCCAATACCCTAGCCATGCTGGTGCTTGCCGCCGTGTTTCTCGGTATTAGTCGCCGTCGTATACGCAAGTCACTGGAGTAAACAGGCATGTGGCAACGAATCCTGGCGCTGGCCATCAAGGAGTTTCAAGCGCTGCTACGCGATCCCAAGGCGCGGGTGGTAATCATCGTGCCTCCACTCATCCAGCTGGTCGTGTTCAGCTTTGCGGCCACCTTTGATCTCAACCACGTACCGCTGGCGATCTACAACCAGGATCGCGGCCCAGCAGCACAGGCGCTGATCGCCCGATTTACCGGTTCACAGCCTGTCTCTTATACACATCTGACGCTGCC
>JAGXHU010000044.1 GCA_024636015.1 Halothiobacillus sp. | reverse complement strand
ATGTAGGTGTTCAGACCGGCGAAACATTAACAAATATTGACATTCAGACCGGCGAAAACCTGTCAAAACCCAACATTCAGACCGCCAGATCCTACAGATTGAAATCCACCATTGGTGAACTTCCCAGCCTCCATTGGTGGGCCGGGTATGCGCCGATAGCGGACACCCTGCCAAGTTTGCAAAACAAACCCCATGCAATCGGCATAAGTTCGCACTAAATGCCGGTCAAACAGCGTCAGAGCGCCATTATTTTTTCAAAGTTCGAGCCATAAGTCCGCGCCTAAAGTTCGCACTATCAGCGATTTGCAAAACAATCCCATGCAATGGGGCCGCGCCTGTTGAAGAATGTTGAAGTCTCAAGATGCAAAACAAACCCTATGCAATCGAAAGAAGCCCGAATAAGTGCGCACAAAAATGCCAGTCAAACCCCGTCACAATGCGGATTGTCTGCGCTTGGTTTCGTGAATAAGTGCGCACCCTGGGCGGATTTGCAAAACAAACCCCATAAGCGCTACATGATGCCGTTTTAAGCACTGCCCCATGGGGCACTCATGGGACACTGAGCCAAAAAACAAGGCAGTTATCCACAGAACGACACAAAACAAAAAATACACAACAAATTGATTTATAAGTTATTTAGTATTGCGACATGCTGGCGTTTTTTGGTAACTTGGGATTGCAAATCCGCTTACCTCGGTTCGATTCCGGGTCCAGCCTCCAAAACAAACACTTAACCCGCGTCACGCGGGTTTTTTGTTGCCCTGTGAGACGCTATCGTTCGCTGTGATCGTGGAACAGCCAAAAGACCGCCCTGCTCCTCTGCTATTTTTCTGCCAACCTTCCTCCGGGCAGAGGAACCCGTGTCATTCATCCCGAGGTTGTACGCGGAAACGATCCGGTTGAGATCCACCGAAAGTTCAGCAATCTGAACACCAAGCACAGCATTGTCACGACTCAGACGCGTGGCGACTTCGGTCTGGTTACTGATTTCGATGATATTGCCATTCATCTCTTCGGCCACCATGCTTTGCTCTTCGGTCGCCGCAGCAATTTGCGTGCTCATGTCACCAATGTGCTGCACCGCCGAATTGATACTCCCCAAGGACTGCTCGGTCGCCGTGGCTCGCTCCTTGACCTGCTCCATCTGACTATGCCCCTGTTGCACGGCATCTACGGCCTCCACGATCCCGCCACGCAGCTGTTTGATCATGTCGCGAATCTCGATCGTTGAGGATTGCGTCTTGGCCGCTAGCGAACGTACTTCGTCAGCCACCACGGCAAAACCCCGACCATGCTCACCGGCCCGCGCAGCCTCTATGGCCGCATTCAGGGCCAGCAGATTGGTCTGGTCCGCAATGCCGCTGATCAGCTTGACCACTTTCTCGATCGCATCGCCCTTGGCGCGCAGGCTATCGATTGCCTTGGCTGTGCTGTCGAGCCGGCTGGCCAACTGGTTAATGGCAACATGCGTACGCTGCAACTCCTGCCGCCCTTCGGCGGTCTGTTTCTGTGCCTGCTGTACGGCTTCGGCCGTTTGCGAAGCATTGCGCGCCACGTCCTGTACGGTGGCTGTCATTTCGTGCATGGCGGACGCCACCATCTCGGTCTGCCGGGTTTGTTGCTCCAGCCCCTGTACCGAATGCTCGCTACTGGCCGAGAGCTTATCGGCCACCGACGACAGGGTCACGGAGGATTCGGTAAATTCGCCAATCATCGTGATGAGACGCGCCTGCAACGATTTGGTTGATTCGGCAATCATGCCCACCTCATTGCGCCCGAGCACGTCGATCCGCTCACGCAAGACGCCGGAAGTCATATTCTGCAACCACTGTGCCGTTCGGTGAATCGGTGCAAACAGAGACCGCATGACGTAATACATTGGCAACGGCCAAAGCACACCGATAAAACCAATCACCACACGCATAGTGGAAAGGTTATCCGCGCCACGGAGTAGAAGAATGAAATTGAAAATCTGAAACAGCATCAAGCTGATCATGCCGATATTAATCAACATCAACGCAGAGAGATTTCTAAAATGCCGCTTATGCGGAATGACGGCATCCGGATTCTCATTCAATTGACGATAAAGTCGTTCGGCAGCGGCAATTTGTACGTCTGAAGGTCGGGTTCGCACGGATTGGTAGCCGATAACCTCCTTTTCTTTGTAGAGGGGGCTGACATACGCATCCACCCAGTAGTAGTCACCATTTTTGCTACGGTTTTTAACAATATTCCGCCAGGACTCCCCTTTCTTCAGGGTTTGCCACAGGTTAGCAAACGCAGCGGGGGGCATATCGGGATGACGGATGATATTGTGATTTTTGCCAATCAACTCCGCTCTGGAGTAACCACTGACATGGATAAATATATCATTAGCATACGTGATGATGCCTTTGAGATCTGTCGTCGATACCAGAAAATCCTCATCGGAAAATGTGACACCATTCTGCGTGACCGGAACATTTATTTTCACAAAAAAATCCTATGTAAGTATTTATCGACAGAAGTTCGGCGCTCCCGCCCCCCTAGGGGGGCCAGCACTCCATCCAAAAATGCACCGGCAGCACTGGTTACATCTCAAAGGCACTTTAAAAACACGCACAGACAGCACGGGCAGGAAGAACAAGGCTCGTACCTGTTCGGGAGCGACAAGCCAGCCAACGCTCAAGTATACAATATCCTTACTATCTACATGGATAACATATACCGACCTTCAATCAAGATTCAGTTGAAAAGCGAATCGAGCGAGCGCAGTGCATCCGGCGCCCATCGACACCCTGGAAAGGCATATTTTCCTGAGCTAAGGGGGACTTCGATGGTGTTGACGGCTCCTAACCAGGTTCGTCAAGATCCTGGTTTCACAAGCGCAAGGAAAATCAGACGGGGGGTCAGGCACACGCGACGTAGTTCAATGAGCAGCCATGCCTGAATGCGACTCAAAACGACTGAAACCCCAACCGAATCTCGCGGGTCATCCCTAGGCAGGGAGAAGATACACGCAGTTTCGCCCCGAATCCTTGGCGCCATAGAGCGCTCGGTCTGCACGGATAAGCAGATCCCGGAACGAGGTGCAACTTGACGACAGGGTAGCCACGCCAATACTGACGGTCACGGACAAGACCAGATTGTCGCAGGCGGCGATGGGGAGTGCGGCCACAGACGCACACAATCTTTCTGCGAGTTGATAGGCTTGGTTTTCGCTGGTTTCTGGCAGGATTAGGGCGAATTCCTCGCCGCCGATCCGTCCCACAATATCGACATCTCGCCGCACGCTCCGCACACAGGCATCGGCCACGGCACAAATCACCCGATCACCGATTGGATGCCCCCAGGTGTCGTTGACCTGTTTGAACAAGTCGATATCAACCACCAGCAGTGAGAGCGGATGCCCCAAACGCACCGCGCGCTGCGCCTCGCTAACACCCATATCCATGATCCGTCGCCGGTTGGCAATACCAGTCAATGGGTCTGTCGTGGACAGGGATTGCAACATGAGATTCATCTTCTCGAGCAGTTCATTCTGTCGAGTCAACTTGCGATTGGCCGCAGCCAGTTCCGATTCACGGCGTTTGCGATCATCAATATTAAATGTCACGCCAATGAAGCGCTGCCCCGATTCGGCTTGATCGCGGTCCATGATCTTGCCGTAATTGGCGAACCAGACCCAGCGACCATCCTTCGCACGAATCCGGAACTCACAGCGATATTGTGCGCTACGCCCTGTCACGTGATCGTGGACGGCCGCCTTGATGTTCGGAACGTCATCCGGATGAACAATTTTGAAGATGGCATCAACGTAAGAGACCGCCTCATCTTCGCTGTAGCCCAACTCGGCGAAGATCTTGGTCACCTTGCGGGTCACCTCGCCCGTCACCAGATTGTTCTCCCAAAGATCCAGCCCCGCCGCTTCCAGTGCTAGCTCCAACCGCTCCTTATTGACGCCTGATTCGTTCATGCAAGGCGATCCGCACGCGTCAACCAGACATGGACGTGACTGATGCCACGGAACAGATCGGATAACAAGGCAATCACCTCAAGTACTTGGAAGCGCACGAATAGGTTTGGAACCTTCCCGCTGGGGGCGGAATCATTCACCCCATACTCAAGACTGGCCATGACTCATTCCTTTATCGCTCACTTTCAGGCAAAACGGGCAAAAAACAGAGTCAAATTCGTGGGGTAAAATCCCACAGAAAATGCGACATATCTCCATGTTTTAAATATACTATCCCTAATCATTCTCGAAACACACTCAAAATAACCAACTAAAGCTGTCACCTGCTTGAGGTAAGCATCCAAGTTACTGATCAAGTAGTAATCGGTGGCCATAGATGACATCCCGCCAATTCCGATAACCCATCAAGAATTGAAGGTGAGATGTCTTACCGCATATCGTTAAGGATCGTTTCATGCTTTTTGGCCTGGTCCTTCGGATCAGAGTTGACGAGTCGGTCAGCTGGGTTTCCGTTCGCCTCCATCTGTAGGTGGCGTGCATCGACATCGGCCAGTAGTTGCTCATGAACAGCCTGTGCGATGTCGCCGCGCTGACGCGCATCCATGAGTCTCCCCTGCTCAAATTGCAGCAGCCGGCGACGGAGTTGCGACAAGTCTTCCTTGAGCCGCAGGTCGTCATCGATATTCACCTCGGATAACGCGGCATTGGCAGCCGCCATGGACTGACGATATTCCGCCTCCAGCGTATCCAGCGTCGCCGGATCAACCAGACTGGCCGTGCGCAGGCGACCAATTTCCACCATAACATCCGTGGCAAGACGAAGCCGGGTGCGCGCAACCTCGTAGGCCAGCAAGGCATCCCGCTCGCCCAGTAGACCAAGACGACGCGCCAGTCCCGTCATGCTCAGCCCCTGCACCAGGATCGAGAGCAGCACGAAGCCAAACACCATATTGATGATCAGCTCACGAAGCGGCAGATCCTGAGGCAAGCTGAGCGCCAGCACCATCGACAGGGCGCCCCGCAGCCCGCCCCAGGTGAGCAGCACACCCCAGGATGGCGGAATGCGGGCCGCCGTCAGGCTGAGTAGGGAAACCGTGCCGAAAATCACGCCCCCCCGAGCCAGCGTGACCACGATCCAGGACAGGAGAATCAAGGGCCACACCGCCAGAAGCGACGCCGGGTGGATTTCAAACCCCATGAGCAGAAATACCAGAGAATTGAGCGCGAACCCCAGATACGCCCAAAATGCATGGGTAGCGACCCGAGTGGTCGGCGACATGGCCGTCCGCGCCGCATAATTCCCGCAAATCAAGCCGGCCGTCACCGTACTGATGACGCCGGAAAACCCCAGTTGATCCGCGATCAGGAAGGATCCATAGGCGGCCACCGTGGTCAGGGTGATTTCAACCATGGCATCGTTGACCCGCTGCATGGCCAGCGACACCAACAACCCGACCACGCTTCCTACCAGAATCCCACCCCCCACCACGCGACCAAAATCAATGGTCATGCTACTCACGGAGGTCGAACCCTGCGCCAGCACGGCCAGAATCAAACCGAAAAAAACGATCGCTGTACCGTCATTCAGCAGGCTTTCACCTTCAAGCAGCAACGTCAGTCGCGGCGGCGCATCCAGACGCCGGAACAGCGCGACCACGGAAATGGGATCCGTGGCCGCCACGGCAGCACCAAATACCAGGGCCAGCGGCCAACTCACCACGGGGAAATAAGTCCCCAGTACGATATGGAATGCCTCGCTGGCATACACCAGCAAGGCGGCCGTCAGCCCGATACTGACGACCACGCCGGGGAGGGCCAGTCCCAGAACGGCCAGCCAGTCGCGCCGCAAACGTTCGAAATTCAGGTTGAAGGCGGCTTCGAAAATCAGGCCGGGCAGAAAAATCATGAACAGCATGTCACGCGTCAATATCGGGGCATGCACCAGTTGTAGCGCGCCCAGGGCCAGACCCACCAGCACCAGGGATACCGTGTACGGAATGCGTAGACGTCGCGAGGCCACCGCGACGGCGGACGCGATCACGAACAAAAGAATGATGGTCGGTTCCGCATCCATGAAATTCGTCCTCTACACAGTCATCTACACGGTCAAGACGTAAACCCGGTGCTGTCTGGTCCTGTCGCCGTGGGTTTTGTCAGAACAGATCCTTGGTGTGATGTTGCTCCATTCGACGCGCAGGAACCAGGTCGGGATGGACGGATACCTGTGCGGCGTGGCCAGTTCCTGATATGTAGTGGAGAGGTGTCAAATTCTTCATTTTCGCTGCCTCAATGAGTCCGAATCCAGTCATCAGATCATCGGATGATCACCAAACCACAGTGATCTTCGAGCGATGCCTTACTTCATCCGCCGACCGTTAGCCCCTGCACCAAGGAGACTACCGATCCCAGAGAATCCGATGCTCATCCAGCGGGATCGATGCCATCGGATGATCGGCCAACACCCGAACCGTATAGTCACGCACGGGCCGTTGGGTCGACACGCGCCCTTCGAAATGGAAGCCATTCACCGCACCGGGCAACGGCTGAGTTCGCTCGAGGGCGTGTCGCTCCGGGGCGGCATCCTCGCCGAGCGGATTCGCGAACAACTGCACACAGACATCGTCAACCTGCAAATCATCCAGAAACACCTGGACATCGGCCTTCAGCCCACCATCTTCCTCGACCAGGTTGACCACGCCGATGCGCCCGGCTGGCCAATGCGTCTCAATGCGTCGCGACCATTCCTGAAGCGCCCGGGCGGCTTGCCCCCCATCCGCCATCCGGTTCCCCAGCGCACGCGCGGCGGGCAGATAGTACTGTTCGACATACGCACGCAGCATGCGGTTGGTGGAATAGACCGGCGTGAGATGCGCCATACTTTCCCGTACCCGTGCCACCCAACGCTCGGGGATTCCCCGTGCATCCCGTTCATAAAAATCGGGGATAACGGATTCCTCGATCAGACGATAGAGCGTCTCAGCTTCCTGTCGATCCCAGACCGGGTCAGAATCATGCTCGGCACGATCGCCCAGTGCCCAACCCACATTCGGGGTATAGGCCTCGGCCCACCAGCCATCGAGCTCGGACAGATTCAGCCCCCCGTTGACCAGCACCTTCATGCCGCTCGTGCCGCTGGCCTCCCAGGGACGACGCGGCGTATTGATCCAGACGTCGACGCCCTGCACCAGTTCGGCAGCGAGCGCCATGTCGTAATCCTCGATGAAAATGACATGACGACTGAGAGCCGAGTTCTGCCGGATGAACGCGATCCATTGGCGAATCATGGCCTGCCCGGGAATATCCTTGGGATGCGCCTTACCCGCCAGCACCAGTTGCACGGGGCGGTGGACATCGCCCAGCAGACGAGCCAGTCGCTCCGGTTGTTCCAGCAACAGGTTGGGGCGCTTGTAGTCGGTAAACCGACGGGCAAATCCCAGGGTCAGCGTATTGGGATCGAGCAGATTGACCGATTCCTCGATCCGGTCTTGGGATTCGCCCCGGTTGGCGCGCTGCCGGGCGATACGGGTCCGCAAGGCCCGAATCAGTCCATGTCGCTGTTCGGTACGAAAATTCCACAACGTCTCGTCATCAAGCTGTTCGATCTTGTCCGCCACCGGCCTGATTTCGCCACTCCAGCGATCCTTGCCGCAGGCCTGCGTCCACAATTCGTCGGCGATCTGAGAATCCCAGGTCGGTGTATGCACGCCATTGGTGATGTGCCCGATCGGGACATCAGTCAGCGGCCAACGCGGAAACAGCGGCGAGAACAGCGCTTGTGACACGCTGCCATGCAAACGGGAAACGCCAAAGGCGGCCCCACTGGCATGCAGGGCGAGATAGGCCATATTCAACGGCTCGTTCACATCACCTGGTATGGCGCGACCCAGATCGAGCAGCGACTCAAGCTCAATGCCCCACTGAAGGGCGTAGGGGCCGAGATACTGTCGCGCCAGGGACGGATCGAACCGGTCGAATGCGGCCGGCACCGGGGTATGGGTTGTAAAAACATTCCCGGCCCGCGTGGCCCGCAGTGCCGTGGCAAAATCCATATCCAGACGACGCATGTCCTGCGCGGCCCGTTCAAGCACCGCCAGCGCGGCATGCCCTTCATTTAGATGACAAACGCGAACCGGCAATTTCAGTGCCTCCAGCAAACGCCAGCCGCCGATACCGAGAATGATTTCCTGCTCCAAACGCGTTTCGTGATCCCCGCCATAAAGCTCGCCGGTGATGCCACGATCGCGTGGGTTGTTGACCGGATGGTTGGCATCGAGCAGATAAAGATGCATCCGTCCGACCCGGACATCCCAACAACGAAGCTGCAGCGTACGACCCGGCAACTCCACCTGAACCCGCAACCAGCTCCCCGTCGCATCCCGCAAGGGCAGAATCGGCAACATGGCCGGATCATTGAACGGGAAGTAGGCGAGCTGCTCGCCGTTGCTGTTGAGGGCCTGACGAAAATACCCCTGCTGATAGAGCAAGCCCACACCCAACACTGGCACACCCAGATCGCTCGCGGTTTTGAGGACATCCCCGGCCAGAATCCCCAGCCCTCCCGAATAGATCGGCAACGACTCGCTCAGGCCGAACTCCATGCTGAAATAGGCGACCAGACCGAGTTCGTCCTGCGCATCGGCCTGACTGAACCAGGTGGTTGCGGTCAGGCTATCTTCCCGTTCCTTGATGATGCGGCGGAATTCGGTCAGGAATGATTCGTCCTGCGCTAACGCATCCAGCCGCTCGCGGGAGGCGCTTTGCATGATGAGCCAGGGGTTGCCGGTCGCTTCCCAGAGATCCGGATCGATGGTGCGCCATAACTCATCGGAGGCGTGGTTCCAGCTCCAGCGCAAATCCAGCGCAAGATTAGCCAGCGGTTCCAGACTGGCCGGCAACTCGCGCGGCAAATACGGCTTGAGATCGATCATGCAAGGCACCTCCGATTCGGTACAGCCCGGATATTTACACCGGGCACATGCCGCAAGTTTTTGATCCGAAACACCCGGCCCCAGGCCGTTACAACGTCATTTCATCCCCTTTCTGCGGCATGCTGACCTGGGTATCGGTCAACAAGCCGGCAAACGTGCGCATGGCCTTTTCCTCGCCATGCACGAGGATAGTTCGCGCCGGTTTCAGCGCGCCATGCCAGGCGAGCAGCTCTTCCTGATCCGCATGCGCGGAAAACCCGTTGATCGTGTAGAGATGGGCGCGCACGGGGATTTCCTCACCAAATAGCTTTACCCGTTTGGCCCCGTCGATCAGGATGCGCGCCAAGGTACCCGGTGCGGCAAACCCGACGAAGACGACGCTGGATTCCTTGCGCCAGAGGTTGTGCCGCAGATGGTGTCGCACCCGCCCGCCGGTGCACATACCCGATCCCGCCATGATCACGGCACCGCCCACCAGGCGGTTGAGCGCGATCGAATCAGCCGTCTCGCGAACAAACCTCAGGGCCGGCAGCGCGAAGGGGTCATGACCATGATCGAACAGATCACGAGCCTCGGCGTCGTAGCATTCGGGATGGCGGCGGAAAATCTCGGTGGCCGAAATCGCCATGGGCGAATCCAGGAATACCGGCAGATTGTGCGGCAATCGGCCCGCCTCGATCCCTGCCCGCAGGTGATAGAGGACTTCCTGCGCACGTTCGAGCGCAAAGGTGGGCACGATGACATTCCCGCCCCGCGCAAAGGTTTCGGTGATGGCCGTGTAGAACTCGTCGATCGAGGGGCCGAGCGCCTTGTGCTGTCGATCGCCATAGGTCGTTTCCATGACAACCGTATCGGCATGCGGCGGAATCTGCGGATCACGCAGGATTGGTCGACCCTTGTTTCCGAGGTCGCCCGAGAAAATGATGGAACGCCGCTTGCCGTCGGTTTCCTCGATACGAATGCTGGCCGAGCCCAGAATATGACCGGCATCATAGAAGGTGGCCGTTAGATTCGGCGCCAATTCGAGCGTCTCGCCGTACGTCACGGCACGGCCAAACTGATCCATGGCATTGAGCGCGTCCAGCGTGCCATATAGGGCTTCGCGCGGCCGATGACCATGGCGATGCGCCTGACGGGCATGCCGCTCGGCTTCTTCTTCCTGCAAGTGTGCCGAATCAAGCAGAACAACCCGCGTCAACTCGCGGGTCGCCGATGCCGTCACGATTTCGCCGGTGAAACCCCGCTTGACCAGTAGCGGGATACGGCCACAGTGATCGAGATGGGCATGAGTGAGTAGCAACATGTCGATACTGCTCGGATCGAAACCGAAATCTTCGGCATTTTCCTCATCGAGTTCGCGCCCTCCCTGATAGAGACCACAATCGATCAGAATGCGCTTGCCCTGAACTTCGAGCAGATGGCAGGAGCCAGTGACGTCGCGATTTGCGCCGTGGAACGAAAGTTTCATTGTTATGGTGCCTCGTTGTTATTCACTTGCGCGTCTCGTCATGACCGTCTGAGTCACCATTAAACAGGGAGCTACCGTTGGCCTTGTGCCAGGCGCGAATCCCCGCCCAGGCGTCTTCAGCCGTTTCTGCATACCAGAACAATTCGGTGTCCTCGACATCGATGCTGCCGGAATCCACCAGAAAATCGACATCAAACACGCTGCGCCAATAGGCCTCGCCCACCAAAACGATGGGAATGGGTGGCACCTTGCGCGTTTGGATCAGCGTCAATGTACCGAAGAGCTCATCCAGGGTGCCGAACCCACCAGGCAGGGCTACGATGGCCGCCGCCCGTTTCATGAAATGCAGCTTACGCAGTGCAAAATAGTGAAACTGAAAACACAGGCCCGGCGTGAGATAGGGATTGGGATACTGCTCCCGGGGCAAGGTAATGTTGAGTCCCACGGTTTTCGCACCGGCTTCGAAGGCCCCGCGATTCGCCGCTTCCATACCGCCCGGCCCGCCACCGGTCATGATCACCAGACGCGAATCTTCCGGGCCGTTGCCTGCCTTGCCCACCAGACGCCCCAGTTCGTGGCCGACCGCGTAATAGCGGGATAGCTCCATGCGCCGTTCGGCCAGACGCAGGGCACGTTCGCAACGGGGGTCACCGGGATGGGCCGCCAGATCGTGATGGGCGGCGGCAAGCTGGCGACGCGCCGTATCCGGCTCACGCAGACGCGTGCTGCCGAAGACGACGATGCAGTGGTGGATGTTGTGGGCCACCAGGGCCTGCTCGGCCTTGAGGTAATCGAGTTGCAGACGCAGGCCACGCACCGTGTCGGTATGCAGGAAATCCACATCGCGATCGGGCTGAACATAGGATGGGTCCTGCATGATCGCCTGCAGGCGCGCGGCAACCTCGGCCTCCTCTTCCGGTGATTTTGGGTGCTCCCAAGGCAGCGACTCACGCCGCTCTATCGGATGTGCCGGTTGAGGAATTTCAGGGCGACGACGGGTCATGCGCTCCCCTCATTCGCACGGGGTGGGCGCTTGAGGCGCGCCTCGATCTCGAGGACATGCCGCGTGGTCGCAATCACGGTATCCGGGTTCAAACTCATGGAGTCGATATTGAGTTCCACCAGGTATTCGGCCATCTCGGGATAGTCCGACGGCGCCTGACCACACAGGCCGGAATGAATGCCGTTGCGACGGCAACCTTCGACCGCGAGTCGAATCATTTCCTTCACGCCGTCATCGCGCTCGTCGTAATCGAAGGCAACGATCTCGCTGTCCCGATCCACGCCCAGCGTGAGCTGGGTCAGATCGTTCGAGCCGATGGAAAACCCATCGAAACGCTTGGCGAACTGGTCGATAAGAATGACGTTATTAGGAATCTCGCACATGGCATAGACCTGAAGCCCGTTCTTGCCGCGTTCCAGACCAAATTCGGCCATCTTCGCCAGTACATCGTCGGCCTCCTTGACGCGACGCACGAAAGGCAGCATCAGAATGACATTGCTCAGGCCCATCTCCTCGCGCACGCGTTTCATCGCCAGACATTCGAGACGGAAGCCTTCGGCATAGGCAGGATGGGCATAGCGGGAGGCCCCCCGGAAACCGATCATGGGGTTGGCTTCGTTCGGTTCGAAATCACTGCCGCCAACCAGGCTGGCATATTCGTTCGATTTGAAATCCGACATGCGCACCACGACCGGCTTGGGCCAGAAGGCGGCCGCAATGGTGCCGATCCCCCCCGACAGGCGTTGCACGAAGAAGGTGGCACCGTCGGGATAGCCCTGAATCAGCCGGTCGATCGTTTTGCGGTCTGCAGGTTTGGATACTTTGTCCGGATACAACAGGGCCAGGGGATGCACCTTGATGGATTCATTGATGATGAACTCCATACGGGCAAGTCCGACACCGTCGTTGGGCAGGAAGGAGGTCTTGAACGCGAGTTCCGGATTGCCGAGGTTAATCATGACCTCCGTGGCGGGCCGCGGAATGTCGCCCACCTCGGTGCGATCCACGTGGAAAGGCACCGCGCCTTCGTAGATCCGACCGGTATCTCCCTCTGCACAGGAAACGGTGACGGTATCCCCTTCGGGGATCCGGGTCGTCGCATCGCCGGTGCCGACTACGGCGGGAATGCCCAATTCGCGGGCGATAATGGCCGCATGACAAGTACGACCGCCTCGGTTAGTCACGATCGCCGCTGCCGTCTTCATCACCGGTTCCCAATCCGGGGTGGTGATATCGGAAATCAATACCTCACCGGGCTGAAAATCGGCCAGATGATCAACATGCGTGACGATACGCGCACGACCGCTGGCGATTTTCTCACCCACGGACCGACCGGTAATGAGCACCACCCCCTGACCGTCGAGTACATGATTTTCCAGCATGGTCACCCGCCGCTGCGAGGCCACCGTTTCCGGGCGCGCCTGCACGATATACAACAGACCATCCACCCCATCCTTGGCCCACTCCATATCCATGGGCCGTCCGTAGTGTTGCTCGATCGTCAGGGCATAATCTGCCAGTTCCAACACATCGGCATCGGTGATACAGAACTGTTGCTGCTCTACGTCCCTGGTCGGAGTGTTACGGGTGGTATGTCGTGTCGAACCTTCGACGTACACCATCTTGATGGCCTTACCGCCCAGATTACGGCGAAGCACATAGCGATGGCCGGCTGCAAACGTCGGTTTATGCACGTAGAACTCGTCCGGATCGACGGCACCCTGCACCACGTTCTCGCCCAGACCATAAGCACCAGTAATAAAGACCACATCGCGGAAACCCGATTCGGTATCCAGGGAGAACATCACGCCGGATGAGGCCAAGTCCGAGCGCACCATCTTCATCACGCCAATGGACAGTTCTACCTTGAATTGATCGAAACCCTGATCAATCCGATAGTGAATGGCCCGATCGGTGAACAGACTGGCAAAATCACGACGACAGGCATCGAGCAGACTTTCGTCGCCCTGAACGTTGAGGTAGGTATCCTGCTGGCCGGCAAAACTTGCGGTTGGCAGATCCTCGGCCGTGGCCGAACTGCGCACCGCGAGCCCGACATCATCCCCGTATTCTTCCTGAAGCTTGCGGTAACCGGCAATGATCTCGGTGGCCAGATCATCCGGCAGACCCGCGCCATACACGATTTCGCGCGCCCGCTTCCCCCGTCGAGCCAGATCGGCCATGTCGTCGGGTGCCAAGTCGTCGAGGGCATCATGCAGCGCATCCCAGGCGCCCGCCTTGTCCAGCATGTAGGTATAGGCCTCGGCGGTAATGGCAAAGCCGTTCGGGATACGAACCCCCGCACCGCCGAGTTCCTGGTACATCTCACCCAGCGAGGCATTCTTGCCACCCACCAGGGGAACATCATCAATTCTCAGCTCATTGAAAAAACGGATGTACTTGAAGGCACTCATGACTGATCTCCAAACGTCGTGACCGGGGTTTGGTCTGTAAGAGGGACGGTTTCGATTTCTTTGACCAGGCAGGACATGGTCCGGCCGCTTGCGGTGAGATGATTGATGAGTTCGAGCAGAGCAAGGAGCGCATTGGCGGTACCGGGGAAATCGCCGAAGGCATAGTGGCCGGCACCATCGAAGTACAGAAAGGCATCGCCCCGATGCAAAGCGGCATAAGTGACACAGGGCACCTCATCGAGGTGGTGGGTCTGAATCGAGACCCGATTCAAGTGCTGCGACACCACCGGCCGCACACTTGTGCCATACAATACCCGCCGTCCGGGATTTTTTGGCGCGAGCGCCAGGGCCAACAAAGCGCCAACGACATCCGCAGACACTGGCTGGCCTTGCTCATCACGCACGGCCAGCAGATCACAATCTGCATCCAGGGCGGCACCCAGTTGGCAGCCATGTGACGTAACGCTGGCTGCCAGCGCGTCCTGAGCCGGGGCCGCAAATGGATCGGGATCACGGGCGGCAACGTCTGCATTCGGCGCGTATCCAACCCGCTGGATTCTCATTTGTGGGAAATGCGCCGAAATGGCCTCAATCTCTGACCCTACCGGTCCATTACCGGCATCGAGGCACAGATTGATCGGGGTCGTGGGCCTGAATCGCTGGCGCAAATGCGCGGCATAGGCCTGCAAAGGCTCAGCATGGCGCAACTCGGGCTCGCAGGGGCGAGAAAACAGCCGATTCAGATCCCAGGTGGCAAGTGATTCGACGACGGCTTCCGCCGGCACGGGGCGGGCGCCCCGGTCATACAGGCGCAGGCCATTCCACTGGGGCTGGGCACAGCCTCCGGTAATCATGATGCCCCCATGCAGGCCCCGGAAATCGATATACCACTCCAACATTGGCTTGGTGCAAACACCGATATGGGTGACGTGGTGCCCGCCTGAACGCAGCCCCATGCTGACGGCTTCGGCCAGCGATGGCGAACTGCTGCGCACATCATGGCCAATGACAAACTGGCCATCCCCTGCGGGCGAAACGAAGTCCCCAAAGGCGCGGGCCAGCGCCATCACCTGACTGCAACAGAGACCCTGTCCGACCTCACCCAGAAACGTACAGCCATGAACCAGATCCTTGAAAACGGCAACATCGTGTACTTCCTTCATGAGTCCTCCTCAGGACGAATGCCGATTGAGCTTGCGGCCCAGGGTTTTCAGGAAGCTCTGATGACGCGGGAGCTCCTGATTGAGGTGCTTGTAAACAGCCAGTTTGGCCCAGTCCTCGATCACGACCCAGACCAGACAATACGCCCAGATCAAACCAATGTATTCCCAGGGGATGGGCGTGACCAGCAGGCCGAATCCGGCGATAAGCGCTGCAATTGCCTGGGTGCCCAGAATGGCCCCCAGCAGGATCGGTGCGGGAAAAGGCCGTGTCCACATGGGTCTGCGGGTACGTGCCACGAATAGCGTGAGATGCCCGGCGACCGACAGTTTCAGAAAGATGATGGTTTGAATCACGTCGATCGGCAGCACCATCCATACCTTCACGATAATGAGTAGCAGGAAGGTTTCAACCACACCGACGAGCCCCAGAATAGTCGCCAGGGTCAACACGCGGTGCATCTGCCAGCGCACCGGCTTGGGATCGAGCCAGGTATTGTCCACGGAGATGGCCATGATGGGCAGATCATTGAGCAGCGCCAGCATGATGATCATGATCGCGGTGATCGGATAGTGATTGAACACCAGCATCGCCGCCACCATGAAAATCATGATCCGGATGGTTTCGGTGATGCGGTAGATCGCATAGGCATTCATGCGCTCGAAGATCCGGCGCGCGCCTTCGATGGCCTGAATGATGGTGGACAGGCCCGGTGCCGTGAGGATTAGATCGGCGGCTGCGCGCGCGGCGTCCGTGGCGCCGGAAACCGCAATGCCAACATCGGCCTGTTTCAGCGCGGGGGCGTCATTGACCCCATCGCCGGTCATCGCCACAAGATGACCCTGTGCCTGTAGCGCCTTAACGATGTCGTATTTGTTTTCCGGAAACACCTGGGCGAAGCCATCGGCCTTGTCGATCTGATCCGCGACATCGGCCTGAGACCGCTTCTTGTCGCCATCGAAGAGTGCCGTGGCGGGCTGAATATTCTTGCCCAGCCCCAACTGGCCGGCAATCTCACGGGCAATGGCCACATTATCGCCGGTCACCATTTTCACCTGGATGCCATGCGCCTCGGCATTGGCAATGGTCTCCTTCGAATCCTCACGAGGCGGATCATGCAACGGCAGAATCCCGAGAAAGCGCCAGTTCTGGCCCTCATCTATTTGTGCGACGCCGAGCGTTCGATCCCCCTTGGCGGCCAGCGCGTCAATCACCCCATTGGCGCGCGCTGCCGTCGACGCATCGACCTGACACAGCGCCAGAATGACCTGGGGCGCCCCCTTGGTCACCTTGAAAGCCTTGCCGTCCGCCCCCTGGATATGCCCTTCGGTCCGCTTGCCCACCGGATCAAACGGGACAAAACCGGTCTGGGTATAACCATCCAGCGTTTTGGGATCACTGAGTCCACCGATCACGGCGAGATCGATCGCATCCTTGTTTTCGGCCTTGGAGGCCAAGGCGCCCGCCAGAATCAACCCCTGGGCATCGACTGCGCCAAACACCTCGGGCGTGCCCAGCGTGAGCTTGTTTTGAGTAAGCGTCCCCGTTTTGTCCGAACACAGGATATCGATACCGGCCATCTCTTCGATGGATTGCAACCGGGAGACGATCGCCTTCATTTTCGACAGCGCCAGCGCACCGACCGCCATGGTCACGGAAAGTACGGCGGGCATGGCTACCGGAATGGAGGCGACGGTCAGGATGAGCGCGAACTGCATCAATTCCAGAAAGGGGGCGCCGCGATAAAGCTGCACAAGAATGAGAATGGCAACCAAGCCGAGACTCATGAAAATGAGATAGTCCCCAATGGCCAGCACGGCCTTCTGAAAATGCGAGGGGGCCCCCGCCCCCTCGACCAGCTTGGCCGTCCGGCCAAAAAACGTATCACTGCCCGTTGCCGTGACGACGGCCGCCATTTCGCCTTGCTTGGCAACGGAACCGGAGTACGCGATCTCACCCTGTTTCTTGTCCACGGGCAAGGATTCGCCGGTCAACGCGGACTGATCCACGGCCAGATAATCGCCTTCGGTCAATTTGGCATCGGCCGGGATAATGTCGCCCATGCGCAGGCGGATGACATCCCCCGGCACCAGTTCGGCAGCATCGACCTCGCGCCACTGCCCGTCACGCCGGACCCGCGCCCTGAGGGCGAGCTGGCTCTTGAGGGCTTCCAGCGCATTGGCCGCCTTGAACTCCTGCCAGAACCCGATGACGGCATTGAAAATCAACAGCACCATGATGATGACGAAGTCCGGCCAATGTCGCACCAGCGCCGAAAGAATCGCCGCCACCTCGATCATCCAGGGAATCGGCCCCCAGAAATAACTCAGGAGTTTCTGCAGCGAATTCGTCTTTTTCTCTTCGAGGGCATTGCGGCCGAATTGAGTCAGCCGTTGCCTCGCCTCCGTTGAAGACAGCCCCGTCTCGCTGGTTGCCAGGCGACTGAATGCCTCCTGATTGCTCAACTTTTCAGCCTGCTGCGCGTCGAGATACTCAACCATGCCGTGACTCCTCTTGAGGATGAGTGGACTGCCGCTACGGAGACTGAAGACGCATGCATGGATACGGCCAAATACGCCGAGGTCGTGCCGAGCCCGGCCACACTTTTGTGACAAATCGCGGGTATCCCAAGGGCTGTACCCCACCACGCCATGGGTGACAGGAATGCCAGACTAGATTCCTCCCCTACTTATATCAGGGTTTTGGTTCATCATGCCATCCTTCCCATATCCGCCTGATGACAACCACAGGGCGAACCGACAATCCACCCTGATAAAACAGCCCGTTACCGATCATCGGGGCCGTCATTCATCCTGTACTCCGTGCCACCAGTCAGATGATGGACAGCAAGCCATCACCTTCGCATGATCAAACTCGACATGGAAATGAGGTACCGGTTGGCAGGCGAAATACGCCAAAAATTCCTAAGGCTGAGTAATAATCCAGGAGGAAATCCCGCATTACAACCGATACTAAGACGAACCATCCTGTCGCCGGACCACCAAGAGGGAACCCATGCACCACCACACAACGCGCATCAATCGCGTCGGCCTGGCGCCCGGCATTTTACTGGAAGATGCGACCCAGAGCCCCGTACAGTTGCGCCTGGTGAACTACCAAGGCACCCGCATGGAGACGCCGGAAACGGTCAATCTGGACATCATGCAACAACTGATCGCCGAACCGGATGGTGTGACTTGGCTGCATATTCAGGGCCAGCCCGGCAAGGCCTTGCTCGAAGACCTGGGTACGCGCTTTGGTATTCACCCGCTGGTTCTGGAGGATATTCAGACCCGCGACCACCGGCCCAAGTTCGACGAATACCCCGAGCACCTGTTCGTGATTCTCAGCGTACCGCGCTGGCAGGATGGCACCGTGCTGCTGGAACAGTTCAGCCTGCTACTGGGCGAACGCTCCATCATCAGCATTCATGATTCCGGGCAGGACATCACCGGGATGCTGTGTACGCGGTTGTCCCAGTCGACAGCCAAACTGCGTACCCATGGCGCCGATTACCTGTTCTATGCCCTCATGGATCTCGTCATTGATCAGGCCTACCCCTTGCTTGAAACCTTCGGCACCACGGTCGATCAGCTGGAGGAGCATCTGGTCACGCATCCGGATCGGGAGACCCTGCCGGAAATCCAGAACGCCAAACGCACCCTCATCCGGATCCGCCGCCAGCTCTGGCCAACGCGCGAGGTCATCAGTCACCTGATCCGGGGCGTCCAGAACGATCAATTGCTGGACGAGGGACTCCGGCCCTATCTGAACGATCTTTACGACCACACCATCACGGTCATGGATATGCTGGAAACCTACCGGGACGTCGTCACCGGCCTGATGGACATCTACCTTTCCAGCGTGAGCAATCGTTTGAACGAAATCATGCGCACCCTGACCGTCATCTCAACCCTGTTCATCCCGCTGACCTTCATCACCGGCGTCTACGGCATGAACTTCGGCAGCAATACGGGCAGCCCCTGGGCCATGCCGGAATTACGGATGTATCTCGGCTACCCGATGATCCTGGGGCTCATGTTCTCGGTCGCCATCGGCATGTTGCTGTTCTTCAAACGCCGGGGGTGGATCTTCAGCGGCAGGCGGAAAAAACGTCCTTGAAAAATTAGCGACCAAAGCGTCCTTAATTCACTTTCGTGGTCTATCGACACAATTTCACTGTCGAATATCGAAAAGAAAACATTCGTGGATGATTGCAGCGCATACGATTACGGTTTCATGATTGAGCAATGCGCGTTGAAACGCGCAAGAACCAGATCCCCGCGCGTAAAAAAATCATCTTCGGTGAAGGTTTGCCCGACTTGAGGCGCGACCCATGGCAGACGCTTGGTCGAAGCCAGACAGCCCCGTTTCTGCAACCCCGCCAAGGCTTGTTCACGCGCGGCATCAAGATCCGGAGACAATCGCCGGGCCGGATACCAGTGCATCCCCGAATAAGCGCGGACGATACCGACCCACAAGGTCTCGCCCGCAGCATTTCGATAGGATGTCCGCCACAACAGCAATGACAGCATCTCTGGCTGCTTTGCTGTCTGCACCTGTCGATTGAACGCCAGCGTATACAGCGCGTTACTCCAAAAAAGTGGAGCGGACGGCACCTGAAGATCGTTGAGTCCTTCGCGGCTTAGGCGAAGCAATGCCGCCCCGCTGATCGGATTTGCCTGCGTCCATCCGTCGATATGCAAAGCCTTGCGCAACGCGCTTTCATCCCCCACCAGCAAGCCAACTGACAGCGGTTGTACCCGGCCACCCAGCGCGCTACGAACATAATGTGGCAGGTGGGCCACCAGGAAACTGTCAGCCTGCGGGGGCAATAACTGCGCTATGGACGATGACGAAATCGGCACCGGCGGGGTTCGGGCGGGTACCAACAACACCGCAGAATACACGGCAGCCACGAATGCCAGCGCCAAAGGCAACGCGAACGGCAAACTGCATGTTTTCATCGGTTCGTTACGCGTACGTATCCACTCAGCCCAAACGATGGCCACCAGCAACCAAAGTCCGCCCAGCAAGTAACCGCCCAGCACATCGCTCAGGAAATGCACACCGAGAACGATGCGGCTCAGCCCGATCGACAGGGCCAGGAGCATCCAGGCGAAAAAAATATTGACCCGCATAGGCCAGCTCGATATTTCCCGGATCCAGATATAGGCCAGAAAACCGAACAGACTGACCGAAATCAGGGCATGGCCACTCGGAAAGGCATAACTCGCTTCGTGTACCGCGGCATCGATCGGGCGAGCGCGATGCAGTGCCAGTTTGCCGGCAAAGGCAAACAAAGTGCTACCACTCACCGAGATCAAGAGCGGCAGTAGGTAAAATCGCCGCCGCGATAACCATAGCCAAACACACGTGACCAGAAGAATGGCCACAACGACCGGCCAAACCCCAATACTGCTCACCCACGTTGATGCCGTCACCCATGCGGGGGTGCGTAACGCGACCATGACCTCGGCCACACTGTGATCCAGCGCGACAATGGGATCGGACATGATCAGATCCTCGACGAGACCGCCGAACAGCAGCAGTAGATACAGGAAAGCCACACCGAACAGGGTGAGTGGCAGTCCACTGAACCGTCGTCGATCCAGGCGTGCTGCCAAAGTCCCGAACACACGCGGATGCGCCTGAACCCGTGCCTGGACTTCTGGATTCTCGCGTACAGCCTGAACCAGTGCATGTGATACCGAGACCACGGCCGCCCACCATGCCGGACCATGGCGAAGCATCCAGCGACGCAAAAACCATATAAAGAGTATGGAGATCGTAAGCAACGCGACAGCCAAACCTGCACGCGACATCCATTGCTGTGCCAGCGTCAGGGACCGCGCGAACACATAGCCCGCACCCACCCACTGGAGCCCCCAACCCAGCGCACCGAGCAGATTCCAGATAAAAAACCAGCCCCGCGACATGCCGACCGTACCGGCCACAAAGGGTGCAACCTCTTTCAGACTGGGAATGAATCGGGCGAAAAAGACACTCTTGCCCCCGTGCTTTGAAAAAAATGCGCGGGCTTTTTCAAAATGCTCTCGGCGCAACAACCAAATCCCGTTCTCAGTCCAGCGCTGCCCATAGCGTCGACCGAGCACAAAATTGACGTTATCGCCCAGCGTCGCGCCCGCCACGGCGAAAATCAGCAGCCAGAGGAAACTGGGGCCACCGCCACTCGCGGACAGCGCCCCCAACAGCAGCAGTAACGTAGACCCGGGCAGAAAGAGCCCGACAACCAGTATCGTTTCGACGAGGGCGGCCAAAAAAGCGATCCAGTAAATCCAGCCGCTCAAGTGCTGAATAAAAGGCATCAACGATTGCAGCCAATGATCTAACACAGTGTTTCACCGATATTCATGTTGATTATATGGACGACAGACCATGACACACTCTGGCGTATCCGATGCATCCGCCAGGATGGCCACGCAAACATTGAGCAAGACCCCATCAGAGTCAACCACAAGGTTTTGCCGAATGACAGCGGAACAAATATGGGGGCTCGGTTATGTTGGCCGCCCGGAAGTATCCAGGCTACGGCGCCACAATCAGGCTGACGATCGACAAACCCTACCGGGTTGCCATGAGAGGCTATTGAATGAGGGGAAATATTGACATGCGCCAAAGCAGATACCGTTGATGTCACAACGTTCTTTTTCGGCGTCGCACCGGGTGGCGGTGGTTACTTCGTCTGCTGACGATACAGGGCAACGAGTTGCTTGAATTGTTCCTTGCTCACGTGTTCCTGAATGGTCTCCACATCCAGTGCCGACATCATCAGGAGTTGGGCATGAGAGGCACCCAGTTGCTGAACCAGGGAATCCCGTAGCGCATGATTGCCGCCGTCCAGGATCAGTGCCCGAAGTTGGGTCCGCATCGTGACGATGTCCTGCTCGATCTCGGCCCGGCGTGGCGGGTATTTTTTCATCCAGGCTGCAAAGAATTTTTTCTGATCGTCCGTGAATTTCAACGACTGTTCGTGATGCAGCAGTACCGGCATGAGATCCACGATCTGCGCGGATTCTGCGGTCGCCTTGTGTGCTTGCGTTTCTGCCTGAGCCGGCAAAATGACGGCCCCGCCGAATGCGCAGGTGGTGAATGCGGCCAGAACCAAGGCGTGAATTTTCAAGATGGTGCCCTCTGTGGGTGAAGTGAAGTGAAGTGGTCGGCATTAGATCGTGTTTGCGGCGGCTTTACAATCGCCGGGAGATCAGCACGATATCCTCGTCGGCACCAACCAAACGCTCTGTGAAACCCAGCCCAGCACCCAATTTTCGCATGTTGGCATTGCGCAGCAGCACTTCGCCAACGAGCTCCCGCACGCCTCGCTGGCGCGCATAATCGATCAGCGTTTCCAGCAGATGGCTGCCCACACCGTGACCATGCCATTCATCCGCCACCACCAGGGCAAATTCGGCAGTCTCACCATCAGGCTCCAAGCTATACCGCGTCACGCCGACCTCGATTTCTGGCCCGTTCAGCGGCGTATAAAGCGCAATGAAGGCCATCTCCCGGTCGTAATCGATCTGAGTAAACCGCACCAGCATTTCCCGGCTGAGTTCGTCGAGCACCCGCATGAAGCGCAAATAGCGGGTTTCCTCGGAAAGCCCCCGCACGAAGCGCTGCTCGATTTCGGCATCCTCGGGACGAATTGGCCGGAGTTCAATCGAGCGGCCATCATCAAGTGTCCATTTAAAGACAAAATGTGCCGGGTAGGGATGAATCGCCAGATGCGCATAATGATCGAGGATGGCCATTCGCTCGGTCAGTTCGATACGGGCATCCACCGCCACAACCCCCAGTTCCCCCGCCAGCAGCGGATTGATGTCGATGGCAGCGATCTCGGGCAACTCACACACGAGCTCGGATATCCGCATCAGCACCTGCTCGATGCCGCCCGACACCACGGGGGGCGCGTCGCGAAACTGACCGAGCATCCGAGCCGCCTTAGTCTGCTGGATCAGTCGCTCGATCAGCACCGCATTCAATGGCGGAAGCGCCATCGCCCGATCGCGCAGCACCTCCACGGCCACCCCACCCATCCCGAACGCGATGACGGGACCGAAGACCGGATCACGCGCCACGCCGATCAGCAGTTCGCGGGCATGACCCACCTCGGCCATCCGCTCGATCGTTACCCCCTCGATGTCGATATCCGGATGGGCAGCGCGAACGGTGTCGAGCATTTCCTGCACCTGCTGGCGTGCCGTTTGCACACTGCGCACGTTCAGACGCACGCCCCCCACATCGGTCTTGTGGGTCAGTGCTGGCGCACTGATTTTGAGCGCAACCGGAAAGCCCAATGATTCGGCGGCCAGCATGGCCTCATCGGCATCCCGTACCAAAATGGTCGGTGTCGTCGGGATGCGAAAGGCATTCAGCACCGCCTTGGATTCACGGGTGGTCAGCACCTTGCGGCCCGCTGATCGGGCCGCCGCAAGAATCAATCGTGCGCCCTCGACATCCGAAGCCTCGGCAGTGGCTAACGGGCCGGGGGTTTGCATCAACACCAACTGATTGCGTTTGTGTGCCAACACATAGGACAACGCCTCCACCGCCGTTTCCGGTGAGCGGAATTGCGGAATACCGGCTGTGTCGAACAAGCTTCGGGCCTCAGCCACCAACCCTTCGCCCATCCAGCAGGCCAGAACAGGTTTGACGGGTTTGGTTTGCTGCTGCGCCTGCTCGATCACCGCCCGGGCACAGGCCGTCGGATCGGTCATCGCCTGCGGCGTCAACATGACGATCAGCATGTTGACCGCCGGATCGGCCAGACAGAGACGGACCGAGTCGGCATATCGTTCGGCCGTCGCGTCCCCGATGATGTCGACCGGATTGCCATGCGACCACGTCGCCGGCAATACCTGATCGAGCGCGGAGACCGTATCGGCACTCAGGGTTGCCATCGGCACATTGAGATCAGCCGCCCGATCGGTCGCCATGACACCGGGTCCGCCGCCGTTCGTCAGAATCAATAATTGATCGCCCCGCAAGCTCAACCCACTGGCCAGAATCTGCGCCGCCGAGAACCATTGGGTGATCCGCTCCACGCGCACGACGCCTGCCCGGGTCAGGGCTGCAT